>JANMKA010000079.1:0-154513 GCA_031371765.1 Blastocatellia bacterium | reverse complement strand
TTTCGAAATGAACATCGCCACACCGCTTTCGACTACGGGAGGCGCCGCAGTTTCAATCGATAACCTCACCGTCACCCAAGGCACGTTGAATTTCAACATGACCGGAACTCCGGGGCATGCAATTAAGGGAAACATCTCGGTCGCATCAGGCGCGACGCTTAACTTCAGTCCGGCGACCGCAGCAACGGTTGACCTGAAGGGGAACATCGACATCGCATCCACCGGGACCCTCAACTTCAATCCAACGTTAACGGGAAATTTCTTCAACCTTAGCGGAACGTCCACGCAAACCATCAGCGGCGCGGGCACCCTCACATTAAACTCAGCCAATCAGACAATCGTAGTCAATAACGCGAATGGCGTCTCGCTTTCGAGAAACCTGTTTTTTCAAGCCGGTACTCTAACTTTAACTACGGGCAACATCACGACGGGAGCAAACACGCTTCAGATCGGTTCAAATGCCAGCGTCAGCCGAACAAACGGCTACGTCATTGGCAACCTGATGAAGAATTATGCTGCCGCGGGATCGAAAACGTTTGAGGTGGGAACCGCGAACGGTTATTCGCCAGTGGATATAAATGTAACCACCGCAGCACCCGCCGGAGCCCCTATCACGGTCAGCGCCTTTCAGGTCGCCCACCCCAGTATTCCGATCCCGGCGAGAGCACTTTCGCGATATTGGAAGATACTCGGTGCGACACTGACTGGCGACATAACGCTTCACTACCTCGACCCGACGGACATTCCTGGAACGGCGACCGAGGGCAACTTTGTCATACAGAAATTTGGTGCCGGATTTACTCAGCCCGGAGGCTCGGTCAACACCGCAGCTAACACGGCAACCGTCACCGGCCAGGCAACCGATGCCGCTGACTGGACGCTGGCGGAGCCGGCAGCCTTCATCAGATACCAAAGCAAGACGAGCGGCAACTGGAACGACTTCAATACGTGGCAAGTGGATTCAGGGAGCGGCTTTGTCGATGCGGTCGCGGGCCAAACACCGAACTCCGCTATTGGCGCAGTCACGATCCGCAGTGGACATGTGGTCACAATCACCTCGAATGTGACTATTGACGAAACCACTGTCAATAGCGGCGGCACGCTGGCTTCGAATGTCAACACGACATTGAATGATGGGAGCGGTACGGATCTGACGGTCAACGGTACTATAAACGTCGTCGGGGCCGCGGTACTGAACGGAGCGGGGAGCTTTGCGCTCAATTCGGGTGGCACGCTCGGGATTGGCGACGGAAGCGGCATTACATCAGGGACAACAGCATCGGGCAGTGTTCAAAATACCGGCGGCCGCACGTTCAACACTGCCGCGAACTACACTTATACCGGCGGTGCAGCGCAAGTCACGGGTAATGGCTTGCCTGCGACAGTCAACAATCTGACTATTAATGGCGGTAACAACGTTACTCTTTCCAGCTCCGTCAATGTCAGTAACGTGCTCGCGATTCAGAGTGGATCATTGCTGATTGGGGCAAACACGCTGACTTTAAATAACCCTATTTCGGGAAACGGCTTGAATGGGGGCAGCACTTCCTCGATCGTGATTGCCGGCTCCGCAAGTGGCATCAATCTTCCGAGCGGGATCGAACTCTTGGACTTCACGCTCAATAATTCAAGCGGAACAGTGATTCAAGGACTGACGGTTGATGGCACGCTTACGCTTACGCTGGGCACGCTCGATATAAGTGGAAGCGTCCTGAACATAAATGGCGCCATCAACACCACCGGCGGCGCCCTGTTGGGTAGCGGCACGTTCCCCACCATTCAAATAGGAAACCTGGGCGCAGCAGCCACGACCCTCCCGCCGGTTACGCTGCACACTCTTAACCTATTCCGTACCGCCGGCATCACGCTTGGAGGCAATGTCACAGTCAATAGCTCCCTCTCGTTAACGGCCGGAGACATAAGGACCACCGACTCTTTTATTCTCACACTAAACGGTGACTCGGTTGGCAACGGCGATGTGGTTGGGCGCGTGCATCGAGACGATCTCGGGACAACTGTGAAATCTTATGGAAATCAGAATGTCCAAATCTCTGCTACAGGGACGACGATAACAAGCATGGAAGTTTATTTGACGAAGGGAACAGCGCCCGCCTCATTCCCCGGCGCCGTCCAGCGTATCTATTCACTCGATCCCGGCGCCGGCACACTCGGTACGGCAACCGTGCGGCTTCACTATCTTGATTCCGAACTCAACGGCAACATTGGAGCGAATTTGCACTTGTGGCATGCGACTGGTCCATCCGGCGGCAGCGCAATCTGGACAGATCAGGGCGCGCCGACCGGCAGCCAGACTGCATCGGACCCGGGCAATTGGATCGAGAACAATAACGTCACCACCTTTTCGACGTGGGCATTGGCCCCGCCGAGTCCTGGTCCAAGCGCGGTCAAGCTGACGAAATTCAACGCCACCAGTTTCTCAGACGGCGTGCAGCTAAACTGGGAAAGTGGATTCGAAGTTAATAATCTTGGCTACCGTCTCTATCGCGAACTGAACGGCAAACGCACGCGCGTGACGCCTTCGCTCGTTGCCGGCTCGGCGCTGCTGGTGGGCCAGGGCAACCGCATGACGGCCGGCTATTCTTACTCCTGGTTTGATCCGCAAGGCACACCGGCCACCGCCTATTACCTGGAAGCGATTGATTTGGACTCCAGCCGGCAAACGCATGGGCCAATCTATCCTTATGGTGGCTTGCGCAACGGCGTTTCACCGAAACGACAGCGGGCACTGTTGTTGAACGAACTCGGAAAATCACTCGCTGCCAATTCAAGTGGCGCGGATGCGAGCGGTTGGCCGGCATCGATGTCGGCGGCGGCACGCAGCGAGACTTTGAAACTGACACCGCAATCGCCGGCAGCGCAACAGGCGATCGCCGGCGGCAAGGCAGTCAAGCTGCAAGTGCGGCAGACAGGTTGGTATCGCGTGACGCAAACGGAGTTGGTTGCCGCGGGATTTGATCCGTCGTCGGATGCGCGACTGCTGCAGTTGTATGTTGACGGCGAGGAAGTGCCGGTGCGCTTGAGCGCGGAAGGCGCGCGCCTTAACGCGAACGACACGCTCGAGTTTTACGGCGTGGCGCTGGATACCCAAACGACCGACACGCGCACTTACTGGCTGGTCAATGGCACTACGGCCGGCAAACGCATCAGCGCCAAGCGCAATAAGATCAAGCCGGGCGATCAGAATTGGACGGAAACCGCGGGGTTGCGTAGTTTCCCCTTCACCGCCGAGCGTCGCGAGAAACTGATCTATTCGCCGCGCCTGTTGAACGGCGACGCCGAAAACATTTTCGGCGCGCTGATCTTCACCGATCCGACTGAGCAAACGCTCGCGGTTAAGAATTTCGATCGCGAAGCGGCAACGCCGGTTCAGATGGAAGTTGCTTTGCAGGGCCTGACCGCACAGGGCCATGAAGTGCGCATCATGCTCAACGGCGCTGACCTTGGCAGCCTGACCTTCGCAGCGTCGGCGCATTCAACCGCAACGTTTGCAGTCAACCGGACGTTGTTGCATGAAGGCGACAATACAGTTTCGCTGGCCAGCGCGAACGGCGACTCTGACATAAGTTTCGTCGACTATGTGCGGCTGACTTATGCGCATCAATACACGGCGGACAATAACGCCCTGCGATTCAGCGTGCCCGGCGGCGGAGTGGTTCGCGTGGACGGCTTTAGCACGGCGAACATTCGCGTCGTTGACATTACCGATCCGAATTCGCCGCTCGAGTTGAATACTTCGGGCAGCCCGTCGGGTCTGGGTTACTCGGTCAAGGTGCAGGCGCTGGGCAACGATACGCGCACGCTGATGGCTTTCGCCGATGACCTGACGGCCCATCCGGCGTCAATCAGCGCGAACCAGCCTTCGAACTGGAACGCGAGCACGAATGGCGCGGACCTGGTCATCATCACGCACAAGGATTTTCGTCAGGCAATCGAACCGCTTGCTGCCTTACGTCGCAATCAGGGTATGAGCGTTGCCGTTGTTGACGTTGAAGACGTCTACGACGAATTCAGCTATGGCGCGCACAGCCCAGCGGCGCTCAAGGCTTTCTTAATGAATGCCGCCGGTACCTGGGCGCGCAAGCCGGGCTATCTGCTGCTGGTTGGAGACAGCAGTTGGGATCCGCGGAACTTTATGGACCAGGGCGCTAATGACTTCGTGCCGACGAAACTGATCGACACGAACTACATGGAAACCGCTTCCGACGACTGGCTGGTGGATTTCAGTGGTCAGGGACGCGCCGATATGGCGCTGGGCCGGCTGCCCGGCCGCACCGCGGCGGAAGTTAGTTTGATGGTTTCCAAGATCATGGCGTACGAGCAGGAGCGGGAACTGAATGTGCCGTTGCGCGGCGCCGTCATGGTTGCGGACGACGGTTTTGAAACGCAGAGCGCACAGACCAGCGCGTTACTGCCGGCCAGTGTCGCCAAACAGTCGCTCAACCGCGCGGCTATCGGCAACGACGATCTGATGCGCGGGCAGTTGCTGGAGGCGCTGAATCAGGGACCGATGATCGTTAATTTCTACGGCCACGGTTCGGTCGGAGTATGGACCGGCGCCGGTGTCCTCGATTCGGATCTCGCCAACACGCTGACGAACACCAACCGGTCGTCGATCTATTTGATGATGACCTGTCTGAACGGCTATGCGCATGACGCTTACGTTGACAGTCTCAGCGAGTCCGTCTTGAAAGCGCCGAACGGTGGCGCGGTTGCGGTCTGGGCTTCATCGGGATTTACAACACCGGCGCCGCAGTTTGCGATGGATTCGCAATTCTACCGGCTCTTGTTTGGCGGTCAGGCAATGCGTCTGGGTGAAGCGGCACGGCAAGCCAAGCTGGCGACGTCCGATTTGGATGTACGCCGGACCTGGATTTTGCTGGGCGATCCGACGATGCGTGTGCGCTGATTGGCTTTAGGTCGAGTACCTGCGGGGGGCGGGAAGGCAGATTTACCATTCATCATTTGCCATTTCTCATTTCTCATTTGTCATTGGCAACGTGCGCCGGTAGGTGCTAAGCAACCCGGCCTTTTTCAATGTCAAAGGAAAAATGAAAAATGGTAAATCTGTCCCTTTTGTTAGCGTGAGGCAACAACCACTGCCAGACGCTTGGCGCTGCGCCGCTCTCCGTGTAAACTCCAACCGCCAAGTAAACCGCAGTATGGTATTCCACAAAATCCGGCACAGATAAGCTCACCAGCTCTCATTGCCGGAGTGCCCAGGAATTCCGCTAGCCATCGGCTTTAAAGATGAATTAGAACAGTATTGCCCCAAATGAGAGAACCTTCAGATTTATCCAAAGCTCTTGAAATTATCCTAAAGAATTCGGCGCTGGAGTCGAACGCAGCCGCGCGCAATGGACATGCGAATCCGCCGATTGTTACCTACGGCGAAGAAGCCTCGCCTGAAGGCGAAATGCACTTGCGCGATTACTGGCAAACGATTCGCAAGCGCCTGTGGTTGATCGTTGGTCTGGCATTGATTGTCGGGACCATCACCGCGCTGCGACAGGCGCGGCAACCGGACATCTATCAAGCCCGTGCGCGCGTGCAGGTTGGCGCCGAGACCTACAGTCCGGCATTGGGTGCGTCGCGCGGGGAATCCTATTATCCGGACAACAGCTACATGGAGCCTGAGTTTTTCAATACCCAGGTGCAGATTCTTACCAGCCCGACTCTGTTGCGGCGGGTCGCCAGGAATCTTGATCTCGAACACAACCGTTCTTTTCTGGATGGACGAACTGAAAACCGCTCAACCTGGAAGAGTCTGTTGAGCATGTTTGGCCTGGCACAAAAACCGCAGCCAAAAAATCAGAACATAGTATTGCCCGACACCAGCTCGCCGGCACTCGCGAGCACCAGTTTCTCGCCAGACGATCCGGCGGAAGTTGAACGTCTAACACCTTACGTCGAATCGCTCCAGGGAATGGTCGACGTCGAGCAGGTGAAGAAGACGTATTTGATCGATCTGCGGGCTACGCATACCGACCCGGCAGTTGCCACCAAGGTGGTCAACGCCATGGCCGATGCTTTTGCGCTTTGGAATTTGGAAGTCAAAACCAAGACGAACACCGTAGCCGGCTCGTATTTGCAAAAACGCATTGCGGAACTGCAATCACAAATTCGCAGTGGTGAAGAGCAGTTGGTTAACTACGCGCAAAGCCACGAGATTCTTTCGCTCGACGCCAGCCAGAACACGGTTGTTGAGCGACTGGCGGGTCTGAATAAAGAATTGCTCGAAGCCGAGAACGATCGAGGCCTCGCTGAAGCCGCCTTTCGCACCAGCCAACTGCCCGGCGCCACCGAAGCAAACGCTGAAGTCAGCGATAAACAGATTGCCGAACTCAAGTCGCGTCTGGGCGAACTGCGGCAGAAGCGCGCGCAGTTGTTGTTGACTGATACCGAAGAGTCGCCGGAAGTGAAAGATGCAACGCAGCAAATAACCACGCTCGAGAAACAGCTTGCCGATACGCGCGGCAGCGCCAAGCAGGTCATCACCACCAATCTGGAGGTCAATTATCGCAAGGCTCTCGATCGCGAGAAGACGCTGCGCGATTCTTTTAACAAACAGCGCGCGGAAACGGTGCAGCAGAACCAGGCGGCCATCAACTACAACATTCTCAAACAGGAGATTGAAACGAACAAAGGCCTGCTCGCGGGCTTGATGCAGCGCTCGAAAGAGAATGACGTGACCATGGCGGGCACGCCAAACAACATTCACGTGGTCGATTACGCCTCCATTCCCAAGGGAGCAGTTGGTCCCCGGCGCATGCAGGCGGTAACGCTGGCGATGGTGTTGGCCATAGCGTTTGGCATTGCGCTGGCTTTGTTCCTTGAATACCTGGACGACACGGTTAAGGATTCCCGCGATGTGGAAACCGGGTTGCGGCTGCCTTCGCTGGCCGTCATTCCCATCGCCGGCAGATCGAGACAGCGGTTCCTCCCGATTAGCCGCGCGCTGCAACGTACTAACGGCAACGGCAACGGCACCAGCCCGGAGTTGCTAATCACCAACTCTGGTTCGACGGTGCAGGCCGAAGCGTATAAGCACTTGCGCACTTCAATTCTCTTATCGACGGCCGGCCGGGCCCCGAAGAGCTTGCTGGTTACTTCCAGCGTGCCTGCCGAAGGAAAAACCACGACCGTAATCAACACCGCCACCGTGCTGGCTCAAACTGGCGCCCAGGTTTTGATAATTGACGCCGACATGCGCCGTCCTCGTTTGCATCAGGTGTTGGACATGAGCAATGACGAGGGACTGAGCGCTCTGCTGTCGAGTGATATGACCGACGCGGACGTGCTTTCGAAAATTAAGAGATATCAGGATACGAACATCTACCTGTTGAGCTCGGGCGCGATTCCACCGAACCCGGCTGAGCTGCTCGGCTCGACACAGATGAAGCAGTTGCTGGAAATCGTAGGCAACAATTTCAACTACGTTGTGATCGATTCGCCGCCGATTGCTTCATTCACCGACGGCGTGCTCATTTCCGCGCTGGTGGACGGCGTGCTGTTAGTGGTCCATGGCGGCAAGACCTCACGCCAGGTGATTAAGCGCGCGCGACAGATGCTTCACGAAATCGGCGCGAAGATTATTGGCGTGGTGTTGAATAAGGCAGAGGTTCGCGCCGGAATTGATTACTACTATCACTACGGTTACAACGGCTACTATTCACGTACTGAGGAAAGAAATTCGCCCAATGAGAGTACCTCGGTAACGGTCGTGCCAAAATAGCGCGAGGGCGCTGCCGGTGCGATTGCGGATTCCTGGCTGCTGGACTTATTATGCTTTCCCCGCGCTGCCGGAGTGGCGAAATTGGTATACGCACCAGACTCAAAATCTGGCGAGGTCAAACTCATGTCGGTTCGAGTCCGACCTCCGGCACCACACCCTTACGCATTCCGTTAAATAAACCAGCTACTCACCAAATGGTCCACCGAGCTTGATTGCCCCGCTTGCGTCACTGTATGGGCGCGGCCCGAACGACGCTTCAGTTGCCGCTTTCGTCTCCATTTTTGCTTGCAACGTCCTTAGCTGCGGCATTTAGTCTAGTGTAAAAACATGTTTGCCACGAGTTGGCAAACCTTGTAGAATGGCACCCGGTCCCAGCAGCGGGACTATTTCCAGCTCGCCCCTCGAACCCTTCGTTAACCCTCTCGAGGCATCACGCGGTAATTGGACCGCAATCCCCCCTTACTGTAGGAGTCGCAACAAATGTCTACCAGTGTGAAGTCCCGGATCTTGATTGTTGATGACGAGCCGGAGATAACGGCAATACTGTCCGATCTATTCAGCGGCGAGCACTATTGCATGACGGCTGGATCGGCTGAGGAAGCACTCGAGCGGCTGTTGGCGTCCGAGTATGAGTTAGTCATCAGCGACATCACTATGCCTGGCATGAGCGGCCTCGACATGATTCCGCAGGTGAAAGGTATGGCGCCCAACACAGTCGTTGTAATGATCAGCGGCATGCAAACGGTCGAGAGCGCAATTGGCGCTTTGCGGCTGGGGGCCTTTGATTACGTGATGAAACCGTTCGACCTGCGACAGGTGGAAGCGGTAGTAAAGCGCGCGCTCGAACATCAGGATCTGATCGTTGCCAAGGAACGCTACGAAGGACATCTGGAAGAACTTGTTGAGCAGCGCACCGCCGAACTCGATGACGCTTTGAATTCGCTCGAAGACGCGTATCGGTCAACCTTGAAAGCGCTGACTGCGGCGCTCGAGACAAGAGACCTGGAAACGCATGGACATTCGGAACGGGTGGTGACGTACAGCCTAAGACTTGGCCGCGAGTACGGACTCGACAGGCAACGCATGAAGGCACTCGAATTTGGCTCGCTGTTGCACGACATTGGCAAGATCGGGGTGCCGGATTCCATTTTACGCAAGCCGGCGAAGTTGACGGAGCAGGAGTGGGTAGTGATGCGCGAACATCCCTCGCATGGCCAGCAGATCTTACGCGGCATACATTTCCTCGAAGGCGCCGCGCGCGTGGTGGCGCAACATCACGAAAAGTGGGACGGCTCAGGGTATCCACTGGGCTTGCGCGGTGAAGAGATTGATTTGTGCGCGCGCATATTCTCGGTAGCAGATGCCTTTGATGCGATGACCAGTAATCGCGTGTACCGCAAAGGCAAATCGTATGAAGCTGCTGCGCGCGAGCTCAATGAGTGGGCCGGCACCCAGTTTGATCCAAAAGTCGTCGAGGCATTTCATCGAGTGCCCAAAGGCGATTGGGAAGAGCTGCACGCTCAGTCGTTAGTGAAGAAGGAAGAGAACATCGAAGTGCATCGCATGATCCAGATGCTTGAGTCGCAACTCGAGGCAGTGGTCAGTTAGATCAGAGGTCAGAGGTCAGAGATCAGAGGTCAGAGGTCAGAAGTCAACAGAAGGTTCTTGTTTGACACTGGCCTCTTTCATTTTTACACTTCTGACCTCTGACTTCTGTCATCTTAGGGCTGCGAAGGGACCACGTAGCCGCGCCGCGAACGCAAAGTCAGTCCGACCCGTCGCGAAGCCACCTCGATGCGCCGGTACTCACCATTAGGCGCCAAAGCGAGCGGTCGCTTGGGACGATAAGTTACAACGTACTCGGAACCAATCTCGCGGGCCGCCTCCCGCGCCTGCACAATCATTTCATTGCTTGCTGTCGGCAGGTAAATTCGCCCACCGGTTTCGTCGGCCAGCGTTGTCAGCGCCTGCTGACTTTTTTTTACGTCTGCCTCGTAGGCCTTTCGCTGCCGGCGCATGGCCGGATCGACGCGGAAGGTAATACCATAAGTTGGACTGCGTGTTTGCCCCGGTGGCATCGTCGGATCGTTACTCGAAATTGGATCGTGATTCGTGGGCAGTTGCCCCGTTTCAAAAGGAGGATTATTTTTCTTGTCCTTTTGCAATACAAATTCTGTGTAGCTGATGACATGAACGGTCGCGCGCGTGGCTGCCAGCCGTTTAAGAGCCTGGACCTTGTCGGTTTTGCCACCAGGAGTTTCGACGCCGTCCGTTATGAAAACCACGTGGCGGCTGCCCTCGGGCCGGTCCTTCAGTTGTTCGGCGGCTGCGACGATTGCATCCGCAAAACGCGCGCGTTTGCCTGACGAGAGTTTAGTCTTCAGAGCTTTCAGAATGGCTTGCCGATCCTGCGACCAGGGCTGTAGCAACTCAACTTTATTATTAAACTGCATCGTTGCGATCCAGGTATTCGCTGAAAGCTGGTTGACGAGGGCGGCAGCCACGTCACGTGTGAGACTGGTCTTTTTTGATAATCCTCCAAGCCCGCTCAATTCGCCGCCAGTATCGAGAACCAGCACGACATTAGCCGGAATGTGCCGCACGCTTCTGATTTGCTGGGCCACGCCGTCCTCAAGAACCAAAATGTCATCAGGCACAACGGACGGATCATAATGACCATACTGATCGACCGCGACGATCGGTAAACGCACTTCTTCTGTAAAAACGCGAACAGGCTCTTCCTGCGTATTCGGAGTGGGTGTTGGGGAGGGACTAGAGATTGGTTGCTGAGCTTGAGTGGAAACAGCAGCAACCAGGAAAAAGAGCAAAAACAGTAGGATCGATTTATAAGCCAAGTGAATGAACTGCCTTTCGAGGATTTACTTTGCCGGGGTAGGATGCAACGCCAGCCCACTTCGCGTTGCCTTAAATCATTTGGTTAATTACCGGCGCCACTCGAATCAGGGCTTAGCCCGGTACTAATCTCGCTGCCGGCGGCGCCGAGCCCAGCCAGCGCCGCACATCAGGCGGCAAAGCCGAACCTTACGTGGCCATGGCTTTTGAGGCAAACTTGTGGTTGAGGTGGAAAAGCAAACTAAGGTTCAGCCCTAAGGATCATCGGTTTCAGCCGGCTTGTCTTGCTTGTGATTGCACTGCAGTAATGGCGACGGCGTCGACAATATCTTCCGCTTTGCAACCACGCGACAAATCGTTGGCGGGCTTGTCCAGTCCTTGAAGAATCGGGCCAATGGCCGTCGCTCCCGCCAATCTCTCGGTAAGTTTGTAGGCGATGTTGCCGGATTGCAGGTCCGGAAAAATCAAAACATTTGCGCGCCCGGAAATCGGCGAGCCCGGCGCTTTTGATTCCGCAACCCCGGGTACGAGCGCGGCGTCGGCCTGCAATTCGCCATCGATCTCCAGCTGTGGCGCGCGGGCTTTAACGGTGCGCGTCGCTTCCACTACTTTGTCCACCAACTTATGTTTTGCGCTGCCTTTGGTCGAGAAGGAAAGCATCGCGACGCGCGGCGTGGCGCCCAACAACGCGCGACACGAATCGGCGGACGCGATTGCAATCTCGGCCAATTCCGCTGCGGACGGCTCTATTACAACGCCGCAATCGGCATAGATCAAAGCGCCATTATTTCCGAACTCGCGGCCGAAACTACTGTCAGGCAGGGCCATCAAAAAGAAACTCGATACCAATTTGAATCCGGCACGAACACCAATGCAGTGCAGCGCTGCGCGCACGGTATGGGAAGTTGTATTTGTAGCGCCGGCAACCGAGCCGTCCGCCTGGCCCAGGCGGACCAACATGTTGCCGTAGTAAAGCGGATCTTTCATCAACGTGCGCGCTTCGTCGGCCATCAATCCCTTAGCGCGACGCAATTCGTGGAAGATGCCCACCATCTTTTCGAAATCCGGCGCGCGCTGGTGGTCCAACACGGTCACACCGCCCAGGTCCGCACCCTCGCGTTGGGCCGTCTCACGAATGGTCGCTTCGTCGCCGAGCAACGTTATGCGCGCCAGTCGCTGGCCGGCGCAAAGGGCCGCGGCTTTCACTATGCGCGGATCGTTTCCTTCAGGCAGGACGATGTGTTGGGGACGGGAGGCGGCGCGTTGACGAATGCGTTCAAGAATGTCCATAGAGAAAAAGATCGCTTGCAGGTTGTACGAGAAAAATGAGTCTAGCGAACCCGGGCGAAGAGAACAAGTTCTAAGCAACCGCAAGTTGCCGCGGAACTGCGAATCTGAAAAGGCCTTCAGACCTTATCGACTCACTCGTGCAGCGATCAGCGAATCCCTGCGTAGATCTTGGAGTATTCAATTTGAGATTATCGGCTGGCCCAAAGTCATGATAACTTAATAATCAATACCCGCAGTTTCTGAACGAAGTAGTTTACGGAGGTGTGATGTCTGCTCTATTGGCCCGGCGGCGACTAAAAAACCTGCTGCTTTTCATACCTAACATGGTGCTGCTGTGCGGGCGCCTGTTGACGGACCCGCGTGTGCCGGCGACCGAACGCGCGCTGCTGGCCGGCGCGATTGTTTACGCAATCATTCCCTTTGATTTGATTCCCGATATGATTCCTTTTGTCGGCCAGGTCGACGATGCCTATCTCATCGCGCTGACGCTGCTCAGGCTGCTGGACCGAACAGATCCAAAGGTAGTGCGCGAACATTGGAGCGGCGGTGGCGACGTAGTTGAACTGATCAACGCGGCGGCGCTGCTGGCGGGAAAGTTCTTACCGGCCCGCGTCAGACGCGTGCTGAGCGCGCGCGTAGCCGTTTCGGGGAAGAAAAGTGAAGGCCAACTTCTGCCAGTCCCTTTGCTGATTGCGTCGGAAGAAAGAAGACCCGCTGAGTCTGGACTGCAATCCTAATCAAACAACAGGAGCCCGCAGATGTGGAAACCAAACAGGAAAAGATTGATGCGTCAGCTGTCCTTCCTGGCAGTGCTTCTGATTCTGGCCGTTTTCCTTCACGCCCCAAGCGCCACCGTTTCGCAGACTAAATCTCCAGCGAGCCCCATTAAAGATGGGATCGGAGTAGGCGAAATACTGATCGGCATTTCCAGCGCCGCCGATGTCGAAGCCAGTTATGGCAGGAAGTATGACTTAATCAATAAAAACGATTATTCATACAGAATGGATTACGCCGACCTGGGACTCGCTTTCTACTACTGCCGTAAGGATGAAAAGAAGAAAGTGTTTTTAGTTGAGCTGCATCACGGCGTTAGCAGCAAGGGAATAACCATCGGCGATAGCACTTTGAGGGATGTCTTCAGGATTTACGGGAAGGAAAGCGGTGGTGAACAAACCGACGTCCATGAATACCCAGGCATTCAATTTTACCTTGAACACGATCCGACGGCGGGACCAAGAGACAGCGCGGCACGGTTGGATAAGAAGGTAGTGGAAATCGACATAGTCGCACCCGACAAATCGTCCAACTTTTGCGATTAAAATTCTTATTGCGAGCGGCTGGCTGTCGGCTGTTCCTTCAGTACCTCAAGAACTTTCTCGTGAATGCCATCAAAGCCGCCATTCGACATTATTGCCAGCACGTCACCTGTCCGAAGTTGCGGCCGCAGGTGTTCGATAATCTCAGCGGCGTTTGCCAGCGCAAAGGCGGGCTTCTCCTGTTTTGCAATGTCCTCAATTAGCCGGGCAGTATCGAGCGTCTTGCCTTTTTCCAGCGCCTTCTGACTATCAAACACGCTGGCCAGCAAAACATAATCGGCGTCGACAAAAGCGTTCGCGTATTCATCCTGGAAAACTGCCAAACGCGAGGACCACGAGCGTGGTTCAAACACCGCGATCAGCCGGCGCGACGGATAACGATTCCGTAATCCCCGCAACGTCTCGCGCACCGCTGTCGGATGATGAGCAAAATCGTCGATGACGGTGACACCTTTTTCCTCGCCTCTTACCTCGGCTCGCCGCCGAACGTTCTTAAAAGTCGCGAGCGCACCGCGAATTGTTTCCCGGTCAATCCCCCACGCGTCCGCAGCAATAATCACTGCCAGACAATTCAGCAAGTTGAATTCCCCGATCAGCGGCGTTTGAAATTCGCCCCACTGTTCGCCGTCGCAGGTTACGGTGAATTTACTCGACTCGCTTGCGAAGTCGGTATTCGTCACACGCCATTTCGCGTCTTCATGCGTGCCAAAAGTCTCGAGTCGCGTAAAAAGTTTCTGGCCCATCTCTGCAACCACCGTGCGCACCTGCGGGCTGTCCCAACCGGCAATCAAGCGACCGTTTGCGGGGACCAGGTTCATCAGCCGCCGAAATGCAAGTTTGACTGCATCCAGGTTTGGATAAATATCAGCGTGGTCAAACTCGATGTTGTTGACGATCGCAAGCTCCGGCAGGTAATGCATGAACTTCGGCCCCTTATCGAAATAAGCGGTGTCGTATTCATCGCCTTCGATAATGAAGAAATCACTGTCGGTAACTCGAAAGCTAACGCCAAAGTTTTGCGCCACGCCGCCGATCAGAAATGAGGGATTGAGCGCGCCCTGGTCCAGCACCCAGGCCGCGATGCTCGTAGTCGTCGTTTTTCCATGCGTGCCGGCAATCACCAGCGAGCGTCGCCCGCGAATGAATTCTTCTTTGACGACTTCTGCTTGCGAACGATAGAGAAGTTTTTGGTTGAGTGCCGCTTCCAGTTCCGGGTTTCCGCGGGGAATTGCATTCCCGACGATCACGCAATCGGGTGCCGGCTGAAGATGTTCTGCTTTGTAACCTTGTTTCACATCAATGCTGAGCGAGGCCAGCATGGTCGACATCGGCGGATAGACATGCTCGTCGGAGCCGGTGACCTGGTGGCCGCGAGCCTGAAGCATGCCGGCCAAGGCCGCCATTGCAGTGCCGCAAATTCCGATCAAGTGATAGTGCATTTGGGATCAGGTCCTACGTTCCCCGGAGCTGGGCCGGTATACTGATTACTGTTTGCGCGAGCCGCGACCGGTCAAACTGATCACTGCGTCGTTACCTCTAAAGATGTTGTTATTCGAAGCTCCCGACTCGACTATGTTTCGAGCTATCTGCCTGAGGTCGAACTGGTTGGTAGGATCTCCCCACAGTTTGTTTTCTATGAACTGGTTGTTGGAAGAGTCAATTATCTTGACCGACTCACTTGAGCCTGACCCGCAAGACGACAGCTGATTTTGACTTACCGTGTTCTTAGAGCTTCCCGAGTCAACCAAAATACAGTAAGTGCCGCGGCGCAGAGTGTTGTTTGCAACCAGCGTGTTTGTTGCCGCACGGAGCAGAATGAGCCCGCCCGAGATATGATTAAAGGGGTCGCTCAGATTCGCGCCGTACACTTTGTTGTTTGAGACTTCGACGCCGGTGAAGGGATTCGCTCCATTCAGGTTGTTGACTGTGATTCCGTGAAGGGCCTTGGCGCCACTCGCGTCGACTACGGTACTGGTCATGTCGACCAGATTGTTTGCGATCTTGACGTTCACTATTCTGTCACCAACATTCGGCTCAACATCGATAGGGACCACGCCCGGGCCGTTGGCAATACCTGGCGCTTTGATGGTGTTATCGATTACCTGAACATTGCTCGAATTTACGACGGCGATGTTCTGCGACGCGACCGTGGTGAGAAGATTCCTGGAGATGGTTACATTATCTGCGTAGTTACCCATGCTCGACCCGCCCCCCGTTTGAATGCCAATCGTGCGGGTTGCTTCCAACCAATTACCCGTGACGCTGCAATTGTGGCAATTTCCGACTGCGACAGACTGCGATGCCGAATCAAAGTCTGAGCGCGCGCCCCGAAAGTGACAACCCTTGATAACCAAATTGCGCGTGAGCGCGCCGTTAGGAGAATCTGAAGAAGTTCCGTTGTATGCCGTTACGATTGTGAAAGGCGTGACCCCGCCGTCGCCGATCTTCCCGGTTGATTCTTCGAGGACCGCGTCCCATGAATCACAGACCAGCGATGAGTCATCTTTGAGGCGGATGACTGCGCCGTTATTGGTTGCGTGATAGATTCCCGACACGACCTGGAGGGTGTGATTAGGCGAAATGACTACGGGTGTTGCAATGGTGCCGCCGCCACTTAGCTTGATGGTGCCGCGCGCGCTTCCGAGTCGCGCATCGCAGGCGTTGATCTTCGCGCCGATGTCTCGTCCATTCATTTGTGCTGCGGTGCAGATTAGTCCTTGCTGCGGCGCAGTTGGTGAGATTGGTGATTGAGCTTTTTGGTAGACGGAGGTACTCAAAGCGGAGATAGCAAACACAGCGGCAATAATCAGGTAGTACAAAGAACCCATAATCTTGTTCATAACAACTCCCGTAACCAGTATGACTCAAATTTCTGGATCTACTTGCACGACCCGGGCCAAACCCGCAGATATCAGCAGCAAGCGAGTTGGCAGCGATGAATTAGAATGAACCGGGGGCTGGCTAGTCTCTGGTAGCGGTCAGATCTGACAACTCTTTCGTGCTCATTTCATACCATTCAATCGTTCGTCGCAGTCCCTCCGCAAAGGGGATTTGGGCTTGAAAGCCAAATTCCTGAAACGCCCGGGAAACATCCAATCGTCTTTTAGGTTGGCCGTCCGGGCGATCTGTCTGCCAGCGGATCTCGCCTTTGAACCGCGTCAACCCGGCAATCAGTTTTACCAGTTCCGCTATCGATATCTCTATGCCAGTCCCGATATTGACTGGTTCGCTTTTGTCGTACTGCGCGGCCGCGCGCAAAATTGCCTCGGCACAATCATCCACATAAAGAAATTCCCGCGATGCTCTCCCCGTGCCCCAAACTTCAACAAACGACGCCCCGTGGTCGCGAGCTTCGATACATTTGCGGATGAGTGCTGGAATCACGTGCGACGTTTCGGAATCGAAATTGTCGCCTGGTCCATAAAGGTTTGCCGGCAGCAGAAAGATAGTGTTGAAGCCATACTGCTGGCGATAACTTTGAGCTTGCACCAGCATCATTTTCTTGGCTAAGCCATAAGGCGCGTTAGTTTCTTCAGGATAGCCATTCCACAGATCCTCTTCGCGAAAAGGCGTGGGCGTAATTTTGGGATACGCGCAAACCGTTCCCAGCGCCACAAATTTTTTCACCTCATAGTGCCGCGCTTGCTCTATCAGTTGCACGCCCATCATCAGGTTTTCGTAAAAAAACTTTCCCGGGTTTTTGGCGTTTGCGCCGATTCCGCCGACAACTGCCGCGAGGTGGATAACCAGATCCGGGCGCGTTGCTGTAAATAAGCGCTTGATATCGGCCGTCTCGATGAGATTGTACGCAGAGCTGCGCGGCACAAATATTTCCACGCCCGCGTACCGCCGCAATCGTTCCACGATCACGCGGCCGAGAAAACCGGCGCCGCCAGTGACGACCACGCGTTGGTAAGGAAAACTCGGGCTAAGCATTTCCATAGGCTGTTGTAATTGTTTGCCTTCGTGACGCGGGACTGCTAACGCACCGGCGTAGCGGATGCGGCTGGGTCTGTATCACCGAAGACTTCGTGTTCGTGGCTGCCGACCGTTGCTAAGTCCGCTTCGACCATTATTCGCACCAGTTCTTTGAACGTCACCTTGGGGCTCCATCCCAGTTTATTATTGGCCTTCGAAGCATCGCCGATCAGCAAGTCAACCTCTGCCGGCCGCAGGTATTTGGGATCGAGCTCGACATAGTCATGCCAATCCAGACTGACGTGAGAAAAAGCCGCAGTCAAAAAATCCTCGACTGAGTGGGTCTCGCCGGTCGCAATAACATAATCATCAGGCGCATCCTGTTGCAGCATCAGCCACATTGCTTCGACGTATTCTTTTGCGTAACCCCAATCCCGCTTGGCGTCCAGATTTCCGAGGTAAAGCTTTTTTTGCATCCCTGCCTTGATGCGCGCGACCGCGCGGGTAATTTTTCGCGTGACAAAAGTCTCGCCGCGCCGGGGACTTTCGTGATTGAACAGAATCCCAGCACAAGCAAACAGATCATAGGACTCGCGATAATTGACGGTGGCCCAGTGGGCGCAGACCTTGGCCACTCCATAAGGGCTGCGCGGGTGAAAGGGAGTCGTCTCGCGTTGTGGTACTTCGTGCACCTTACCAAACATTTCAGAGCTACTTGCCTGATAAAATTTTGATTTGACGCCGGTCTCGCGAATAGCTTCCAGGATTCGAATTGTGCTCAGGCCGGTCACGTCCGCAGTGTATTCGGGAATATCAAAACTCACTCTTACATGACTTTGTGCAGCCAGATGGTAAACCTCGTCCGGCTGAATTCGGTAAAGGAGTTTAATGAGATTTGTTGAGTCGGAGATATCACCGTAATGCAGGAATAGCCGTACGTCATTAATGTGCGGATCTTTGTAAAGATGATCGATGCGGCCGGTATTAAAGGTGGAAGCGCGCCGGATAATGCCATGAACTTCGTAACCTTTTTCGAGCAGGAATTCCGCAAGGTAAGAGCCGTCCTGGCCGGTTATTCCTGTGATCAGGGCTTTAGTCATTAGATTCTTTTGTTGTGCGTTGTCGCTTGCAGCGCCATTTGTTCCTTCGCTGGATTATCGGGTTACACCGCAATGCCGAGCTGCCGTCCGCGTAATTGGACGAGGCCACAGTATAACGGCCTCTTGCTGCGTCAGGACAACTGCGGCAATGTTTCTAAGCACCGAAACAGCTGGATTCTCAAACTTGATGCCCGCAGTAAGCGAACGGGAAGAGTTTCACAACCGATCAGCGATGAGCACAGCTACCTCAGAACCAGAGTAAACGGGAAGGCCCGAGTCGTATAATACCGATAATGCTGGTCTCTTTGACAAAACACTTAACGGCACTCACAATAAAAAACGCTCCACCAAAGACTATGGATGTCCATCTCGCAGAACGCCCCCTACCTGCTGTCCAAGACCGACTTCCAGCGCCAAGTGTTAAAGGTAAACCATAGAATCTATAGCTTGGATTTATTGCGCGGTCTGGCCTCGCTTGGCGTGTGCTGGTTTCATCTGACCACATTTCATTACCCCACTCCCGACGGGCCAATTTACCATCTGATCAGATCGTCTGGCGCTTATGGTTGGCTGGGTGTCGAAGTCTTCTTCGTCATTTCCGGCTTCGTCATTCCTTATAGCCTTAAGCGTTCTGGTTACAAGCTCAATTCCTACCCGACTTTTATTTTGAAGCGCATTCTCCGGCTTGACCCGCCTTATCTACTAACAATCGTAGTGTTACTTGTGTTGGCCTACGCCTACGGTTTTTATTCCGGGAAGCCTCCGCTGGTTGAAAATTCTCCGATTGGTTTGACGCGCGTGCTGTTGCACCTCGGTTATCTAAATATGTTCTTTGGGTACGAATGGCTAAACCCGAGCTTTTGGACATTGGCCATTGAATTTCAATATTACGTGATGATGGGCCTCGCCTTTTCCCTGATCAGCAGTCGGAAGCGACTCATTCGCACCGCAGCACTTGCTTGCTTCGCCGCAACCCCCTTTTTCAGCGTTCACCATTTATTGTCGGACGGCGTGCCTTACAGCAAATTTATTTTTTACTTCGCATTTCTGTTTGTGATGGGCATAGTTACCTTTCAGCACTACTCCGGACTGATAGCCTGGCAGGAATATGCGGTACTACTAGTGGCCACGATTACCGGGGCGGCGTTGACCCTGGGTCCGGCTCCCGCGCTGGCCGGCCTGTTTGCTGTAGTCGTGATTAACCTCTACAACAAGAAAAACTCGATCGCGCGCTTTTTGGGGAATATTTCCTATTCCCTTTATTTGCTCCATTGGCCCATCGGCCATCTAACGCTCAGTCTTGTGGGCAGCAAACTGTTAGGGGCTTCCAGTGACGGCACGAGAACGCTGGTATTGGCATTCGCTCTTGCTGTATGCCTCGCGTCGTCATACGTGATGTACCTACTGGTCGAGAGACCTGCGCAACGATGGTCGTCATCGATAGGGTATGGAAGTGCCAAAAGTCGCGTCTCGGTCGAGGAAGTTAGCGGCCTGGTACCGGAATTGACACCAGAGGTTTCAGCCTCAGATTGACTTTTTATTCCGGAGTGACTGCTTTAAGTGTTCCCAGTGGATTTCTTTCGCCAGATTCACTTCCGGGGCGTTTACTCCTCTAACCCGCCGCCAAGCATGTTGAACCGAAGCTGTCAGGTAGCTGGCAAGTTGGCTGGCGATGAACCGCCGGCGCGGCAACGAGTGTTGTTGATAGAAATAACCAGCTTCGAGTTGCACGCGCAGTTTTTCCAGATTGTTCCAACGCTGCAGAGAGCTTTTCGCGCCGTGATGACGTATTACGGCTTCCGGTTGGAATACGATTTGCCATCCGCCCCGGACTATTCGCAAACACCATTCGTTGTCTTCACCGTACATGTGAAAGCGTTCGTCGAATCCGCCTACTTCTTCTATTACAGCTCGGCGAACCAGCATCGCTGCTCCGCTCAACATCGGAACTCGCCTTTCGCGACTGTGATCCCAGTGTCCGCCCAACAGCAACTCGCCGCGGAACCGGCGCGGCAGAAGCAAGTAGAGCTTCAGATTCGACAGCAGAATTTCCCAGGCGGAAGGCGGGTTGCGCCAGACGCTGATTTGCACTGACCCATCGGCGTTCAACAATCGCGGCCCGGCAGCACCTATCTGCGGATCAGACTGAACGGTGGCGATCAGGCGATCGATGCTGCCTGCAGTCACTTCCGTATCCGGGTTAAGAAGGAGAAGCAGCGGCGCATCCGTCATGGCAAAGGCCTGATTATTCGCCTGACCAAAGCCGCGATTTTCTTGGTTCTCAACGATCCGCAAGCTGCCGGCGTCGCGAAGTGTTCGCGCCAAATCACTCGCTCGTAACAACGCGAGGCTGTCATCGGTGGAAGCGTTATCGACTATTACGATTTCATAATCAACTGCTGGGGGACAAGTGATAACACTCTCAACCGCGCGCTGCAACAACTCGCCGCCGTTCCAATTGACAATGATGATCGATAATCCGATGCTCAACCGATTTCCTTTCCTAAAATGTCTGCCTTGCCGGCGAGACTGTGGCCGAGCGAACTATTATCACCCGATTTTCTGGACAATCAGCGGTGCGAGTGTGCGTTGTTCCAGAAAGAATCCGATGAAAATAAGACACACTTTCGAACCCGTCAGCCACTCTTATGACGTCCTTGCGAAAATTAAAGCGAAGGGCCCCTCTCTGGTTCTGTGAAATGCCGACGTCGGAGATTTGGAAGGAGAGTCGGAGACTAATGTTTCTCGAAGTAGAATCTAATTGGGCCACCGGAAAAAATCCTTCTTTAGCTTTCACTCACCAGCAAAAATCAAACTCTTGAATCTGATGCGTCACCGTCATCAATTAAACAGATCCTTGACGGCGCTACGAAAGCCGTTCGAATAAAGATGGTAGCGTCGTGACAGCACTTCTTTGAGAACGAAACGGGCACGGTTAAACTTTTCTGTAGGCAGCTGCGCACGCGCGCGCAGGTGCTTTAATCTCGAGGCCAGCAGGGATAAAGCAGAGTCGCTTTTGAAGACGTCCTGGTGCTCCCATAAGCGCTGCTGGACTTGCGTACCGACCTCGATCATCTCCTGGTAGGATGTTCTTCGTCGCATTGCTTCCCGGAAGCCGCTCTTGCCAGTCCGCCGCTGTCTGGCGCCGACCTGCTGATCCCCGTGTTGTCGGTATCTAATGAGCGGCGCAGACATTGGAAGCACATCGGATACAGCCGCGACCAAAATAGCGATCCAGGCGTCGTGGATGAGGGGCAGGTCGCTCGGAATAGGCAGGAATAATTCTCGGAAGCGAGCGCGAAAAGCCATTGTCGCACCCGTAATCGTCGCGCCCTGAAGAAGGTCATTGACGCCTTCTGTTTTTTGTAGACGTTCGCGTTCAGCTTTACTAACGGACAGCTGCTCCCAAAGACAGTAGCCCACTGGGTGTCCTTTTTCGTCAATAACCTCGGCATCTGTGAACACCAACCCCACCCCGGGAAGACGTTGCAAGCAATCTGCGATGAGGCTCAACTTTTCCGGAAGCCAAATGTCGTCCTGATCCGACAGTGCGATAGCGTCGCCTTCGCAGAGCCCGATCGCGCGTTCAAAGTTCCGGGTCGAACCCAAACGTTGTTCGTTGACGTGAAGATGAACGGGGAAGGACACCGTGGCAGCAAACTCGTTTACGATATGCGTCGTATGATCGCTGGAACCGTCATCGCAGACCACTAGCTCGAACGGCGAGTGAGTCTGCGCGGCGATGCTTTGGAGTTGCTCTGGCAGGTAGCGCGCACCGTTGTACGTACACATTGCCACCGAAATTTTCATCAGGGTGAAACCACTATGCTCCAGTACTTGCGCTGCCACCCCCTAGCGCGGGCGGGCGGTGTGTCGCGTGGGTGGCTGCGGTCAGGTCGGACTCAACCATCTCCCCCACTAGTTGTTCGAAAGTATGGCTAGGCTCCCAACCCAAGACGCGTTTCGCTTTGGCGGCGTCGCCCTTGAGCAAATCAACTTCCGCGGGTCGATAAAACTTCTGGTCAGTCTTTACATATTTCTGATAGTCGAGTCCGACTTTGGCGAAAGCGCGTTCGCAAAATCCGCGCACCGTGTGCGTTTCGCCGGTCGCGATTACGTAGTCGTCCGGTCTGCCTTGTTGCAGCATCAAATGCATCGCGCGCACATAGTCAGCGGCGTGTCCCCAGTCGCGCTGTGCCTCGAGGTTACCGAGGCGAAGCTCCGACGCCAGTCCGAGCTTGATCTCAGCAACAGTTGAGGTGATCTTGCGCGTGACAAACTCAAAACCGCGTCGTGGCGATTCGTGATTGAACAGGATGCCGCTCACGCAGTACATGCCGTATGCCTCACGGTAGTTGCGAGTGAGATGGAACCCGGCGACCTTGCTGATGCCGTAAGGTGAACGTGGATGGAATGGCGTCTCCTCGTTCTGCGGAGTTTCGCGT
This sequence comes from Blastocatellia bacterium, assembly GCA_031371765.1. Lineage (GTDB taxonomy): Bacteria > Acidobacteriota > Blastocatellia > Pyrinomonadales > Pyrinomonadaceae > PSRF01. The sequence goes on along the minus strand of JANMKA010000079.1, from coordinate 131,838 downwards.
ACCTGGCCGAACATTTCGGAGGAACCGGCGAAATAGAAACGGCACTTAGGCTGTAGCTCACGGAGCGCCGCGAGCATGTAGTGAGTGCCATTGATGTTTGTATTCATCGTCGAAAAGCCGTCGGCAAAGGATTCGGCGACGAAGCTCTGCGCGGCCAGGTGGTAACACTCGTCAAACTGGTGCCTGGATAGAACGTGAAAGATCGAGGGGTAGCTCTCAAGACTTGCCGCATGAAGCGTGACCCTGTCAAGCAAGTGCTCAAGACGAGTGAATCGCCTGGTCGGGTCTTCGAGAGCTACGCGGCGCACAAGCCCATGCACTTCATAACCGAGGCCGAGCAAGTGCTCGGTTAAATAGCTTCCATCCTGCCCGGTTATTCCTGTGATCAGAGTTCGTTTCATAAATTGAAGTCGGGATACTCTCGATCTCGTTCGTTCATCTTTAGGGGGCCCTGCGCCGGCCATTGTATGTCGAAAGCCGGATCGTTCCAGCGAAAACCTCGAGCCGACTGCGGTGAATAAATTCCGGTAACTTGATAATGGACTTCGGTGCTGTCGGCCAGTGACAGGTAACCGTGGGCGAAGTCTCCCGGCAGGTACAACATTAGACGGTTTTCAGCGGACAACTCAATGCCAATCCACTGCCTAAAGGTTTCGGAGTTTGGCCGCAGATCTACGCCTACATCATAGATTGCGCCCCGGGTGCAGCGCACTAGTTTGGCTTGTCCGTGCGGCGCTGCCTGATAATGCATGCCGCGCAACGTGCCCGCTTGTTTATTAAACGATATGTTGGCTTCGACAAATCGGCTTTCGAGGCCGAGCGCGGTGAGTTCTTGCTCTGACCACGAGCGGGCAAAGAAGCCACGTTCATCGGCGAAAGACTCAGGTTCAATGATCAAGGCTCCGGAGAGCTTTGTACCTTTAGCGATCATAAAATTGCCACTCTACGGAAAAGTGTATTCTCCGCGATAAAACGTCCTGAGGTTTTCCCGAAAGCGGTCTGTCTGAAGATGCTCGCTTAACAGATCGTAACTCTGCTGCCGGCAGCGATTGTAAGCCATGGGCTCGTCCAGGCGTTCAATATCGCTCGCAATCCGATCCATTAAAACTTCCCACGAGGGATAAACAGTTTCCAGCTCCGCAAAAACCGGCGTGAAGAAGCGGTCGTTATACACCGCGAAAGCAACCGCGCCGCTGAACGTCGGTTCCACAAAGAACCCGTCTAAGCCTTCACCAAACGTCAACGACCACTTCGCATGACGAATGAGGTTCTCGTAATCTTTGTAGGACAGGTTCTGGATTACCTGGATTTTTAGCTTAGGCGATGCCTGAGCGATCCGCCCCAGCACTTCTTCCTTCAGTGGATGCGCGTCGGGGGAAACAACCAGAAGTGGGTCTTTGTCCTGATAGCCAGTCGGAGAATAAAACTCTGATCCTTTGCATATTAGCAGCCGGTGCAGCGTCACGCCTAAAGCTTCGCGGGTTTCGAGGTTGGAATACGCCGCGTGGGCAGTCGTGCAGGTAACTCTGCCGAAGCGACTCAAGCCCTTCACATTCTGGCCCTGGACCAGGTCAATATTAAAGAGCAGCACGTTGAGCTGGATATCCCTGATACCTCGCAGTAACTCCGGCGACCGGGAAAGCCAATCCAACACTTTATTTACTTCGTATTCGGGTATGTGAAGTAACAAAAAATCCAGCGAATCGCAGCGCTTTAGTACCGCTTCCAAGGCGAGTAGGTGGTCGCGATTTTCAAACCACGTATATCTGAATAGCGGCGGCTCCCCAGGAACGGTACACATGCGCACGGTGGCCCCATGGATATCTCCCAGCGCGACAGTCTCGTGATACATAGCCGCAATAGCCATTACCCCACCCGCCGTAAAATCATAACCAGGCGTCAAAAAAATTATCATGCGCTTTGTTTTGCGGGGGATGGCGCGCGTCAGGATTGCCCGCGGAATGCGCTGCGTGGCAATGCTGCGCAAACGACCGAAAGCCCTGCGAAAGAATGACCTGTGACTGCCAAATATCATGCGGCTGGTTTCGTCCTTAAGCTCGTACGCGTAACGCCGCACGAGATCGAACGGGATGCTCGGAATATTGCCGTTTTGTATTTAGAGATTGCATGAATGCGGCTATAAAATCTATTCGAAAGCCGTCTTGACATCTGAGAGCCGCGGAAAGTCCGGAGTAATTAGCTCATCCTGAGGCCCATAGAAATATGAATGTGGAAATCCTCGTTGAACAAAAGTCGGCTCAAGCAGATTGTTATAGCGGAAGTGGCAAGACCAGCGAATGGCATTTGAAGTATTATTGCCGGAACGATGGACCAGCAATGTCGAGAAGAACAACGCATCGCCCTTTTTCACTTCGACCGTTTGAAACTGAAAATCTTTGGCGGTCGCTTCAACTATGGTGTGATAGTCGTTTTTACTTTCGTAATCCAGCAAGCCTAGTTTGTGACTTTCAGGAACAATTTCCAAAGCCCCCAGAGAGCGGTCGATATCGATCAGTGGCACCCAAACGACAACTGAATCAAGCGATCCCTGCGTCGTCTTCCAATCCTGATGCGAAGGCTTTTTCCAATCGACATCGCGCTTGCCGAGGTAGCGGCTGTTGAAAAAAATCGTTGGCCTGACGTTTATGATGGGAAACTCGAGTCCCAGTTCCTTCAAGGTATTCAATATTTTTTCGTTCAGCGAAAGCGCATGAAGTGAAACTAGATGTTGCGCCTGTTTTCCGCAATAGATAATTTGCTGAAGGTCTTTTTTGAAGAGGTCATAAAGAGCGGTCTCAAATTCCGCTTCACTGATATCGAAAGAATCAATCAGCTTAGACCGGCGCAATTGCACCATGAAAATCATGCGGGCTTCATTGCGGACTATATCCAGCGCCGCGGGATCAATAAAGTTGCGCAGCAGCAGAAAGCCCTGATCTTTGTATTGTTGCCGATCGATCATCGAGTTAAGTTATCAGTGCATAGCCAAAGCCAGCTCTGCCAAAGCCGTTGCCGTTATAAAACAGATACCGTTTTTCCTGGTAGTCGACGATGTAAGGATAGGCGAGCATTTCCGAGTCCCAACCATCATCAGAAAGATCCATTCCAGCCTGCTCGTCTTTACGCTGCCAGTCCACATTGTTCGCCGATTCCGCATAGCCAATGTGGTAGCTCTTCTCTCGATTACTGCGGTAGTCGTCGATATTTCGGTAACTGTACCACATCTTATAAAGGCCGTTTTCGTGAACCACAACCGGCCTGCCAATGGCTTCGAATTCGTGTTTGTAGGGAATTACAACCCGGTTCATTCGCTCCCAGTCGATGCCGTTCTTTGACTCGGCATATTTTATTAGGTATTGAGGTTCGGTTACTCCATTCACGACTTTCCATTCAGTGGCCCCGCAATACCACATCTTCCAAACCCCGTCTTCGATGATGACGTGAGGCGTAACTACCAGGTGTGGTTCATCCTTTGTCCGGTCGAGGATGGGTCCGGCAAAGGCGCGGCGAAAAGTTACGCCGCCGTCTTCGCTGATGGCGAGGCCAATGCAGTTGCGGTAGCGAACTGTGGTGCTGGTATTCCAACCACAATAGTAAAGATACTTCTTCCCCTCGTAGTTTACGACGCAGGAAGGCATGACGCCGCAATCGTCAAAGCAACCCAAGTCGCCAAAGTCGAGAATTGGCTGATCATGCACATAGAGAATCTTTTGCGGATTCTCGGCAGACACTTCGATGAACGAAGTCAGGGACCGGTTTAACTTGTCTCGCGTGCTGTAGTAGATGCGGATGCGACCGTCGGGTAGCAAGTCTGGAGAAGGAATCTGCGCGTGCGTTTGATTCCATGGATGACTACCATTTACCCGAAAAATCAAACCCTGCCTGGTTATCATGTAATCGAAAGCTCCCTTGCTCGCATCATTTTTAGGTTGTGGTAAAGAGGGTCATCCGGATCAGCCCACCAGCCTAACTCGTAGGCGCGAATGATGTCGCTCACGGCATCGCGAATGTCTTTCTTCAAAGTGAACCCCAGCTCTGTGGCGATCTTGCTCGAGCTGACGTGATAGGTTCGTTCGTCACTGCGCGACGGCGCACTGATCAACTTCAGATTGCCGCGCATCTCGTCTTTTATTGTCTCAGCAATTTCCCTGACAGCGGTGTTACGGCCCGCCGCGTTGAATACTTTTCCCGCAATTTTTTCCGCTGACACGGTCAGTAGTCCGCTTAAGAAATCGGTTATGTCTTCGATGTGAATCTGGGGCCGCTTCTGATCGCCGCCCCAAACCGAGAGCACCCCATCCCGGATTGCGTAGGCGGTTAGTGTATTCGTACTCAGATCGAAACGCATTCTCGGAGACCAGCCGCAAACAGTACCGCAACGTAGGGAGACGGTTGTCAGTTTGCCGTTGTATTGCTTTACGATCGCTTCGCTCTCTGCCTTGCAGCGCGCATATTCGGTCAGGGGGTTTAGTGAATCCTCTTCCGTTACGCCCTGCCCAGAGTTGATGCCATAAACGGCAATGCTTGAAGCGTTAATAAACCGCTGCGCTCCCGCCCGGGTTGCTTCAGCCAGCAGCACCGGATAGCTTGCCAGGTTCACCTGCCGTGTAAGTTCCGGATCAAGCTCGGCGGAAGGATCGTTTGCAATCGCCGCCAGGTGGATAACGAAGTCAACGCCGGCCAGGCTGGACCGCAGACGCTCAACGTCACGGATGTCGGCCCTGATCACAGTTAACGAAGAGTGTTGAAGAAGATCGCTGATACCGGCGTCGGTAAACAGAAAAGTGTCCATGACGGCCACTTCGTAACCGAGCAGCAGCAGTTTTCTCGTCAGTACCGAACCGACATAGCCGCCGCCGCCGGTAACCAAAATTCTTTGCATCTTCAGAATAACAACCCAGGGTTAAAGTTCGCTGAGTTTGCTATCGCCAAAATCTCGCGGGCCAGCTTAGTTTCCTTTTTCGCAAACCAGGAAAATGCTCGCGCACAAGTCCGGATAGATCATCCCCAACTTATAACAACCATCCAGATATTCACGGGAGATAACCTTAGCTGCGAGGGCGTCATCAAACTGCGAGCCGGCAAGTGGCTTGAAAAATACGCCGCCACGATGAATAACTTTCAACCCGCCTGTTATCGCCTCGTGTTCCAGCGTATCCAGAGAATAGGTTTTCCTGTGTCCGTGTAATCTCTCGGGTTCGATAACCGCGCTGTTATAGGGAACGAGTCCCATCTTAACTGCTATTTGCCGAGACGGAGCATTCGCGTTTGGTACCACCAAAAAGAAGCGGCCGCGATCTGATAACCATTGATTAATTCTTTTGAGCACCAAAACTGGGTCGTCAAGGTGCTCCAGCGTGTGCATTAAGAAAATGGAATCGTATCGGTCTTTGAGGTAGACCTGCTCGAAGGTCGCATGGACAAAATTAACGCCGTCTCCCACGCGTTGGCGGCTTTTTTCAATCAACTCATCGGCGGCTTCAACTACAGTCACGTCGGCAAAATGCTTCTTGATCAGCGCGGTAAATTCTCCCATGTAGCAGCCTAACTCCAGGGCTTTTCCCGGCGCCAGAAAAGGCGAGAACGACTGCATCATGTAATCGCGGAGGATATAGTCAAAGTTGTAGGCGTACTTCCGCGTGTTGTCTTGATATTCTGCGTTGTAGTCTCTCGTTGCCATTTATCCCTGGTCCCTCTTGTAAAAGCGTTGCTCGGGAGGTTGATACCATTCCTCCAAACTCGCTGGCACACGCGCATTAAATCCAACTATTTGTCTGAATTGCTCAGAATAGAGTCCAGCGTTTTCGTAGCCCACCGATCTTGGATAATCAAACTGCTGCTTCATGAAGGGCTTTGAATAAATCAAACTCAATGAGCGGCGCGGGCCATCGGTTCGATTTTCTCCGGCTGCGTGCCAGATGTTTGAGTCCCAAAGAACGATGCTACCGCTTTTCCCTACCGCTCGATCAGCGGTCGCGAAAAATACCTCATCGGTAGGCTTTTCTTGCTTAAGATGCGAGCCGCCCAGCAGGTAAGTAGCGCCATTATCAAGGGTAAAATCGTCCAGCATGACGATGATATTCATCAAGAATTTGATCTCGCGCGTGTAAGTTCTGACATCTCGATGCACCACGCTCGCATAGGTAAATTGCTTGCGCAGATTAAGGTTCCCGCCGAAGGTATTCAGAATGTAGTTTCCTTCAAAGAAAGATTTGAGATATTCATCCAGGTAGGCGCGCCGGATCAGCTCAATAAAACTGCCGCCGTCGGCGAGCAAGTGATGAGCAGTGCCCTCGGTATTAGCGTCAACCCCGTTTTTGATCTGAATAGGCCGCCGGATCTCATATGATTTTTCCAAATCAACTATCAAATCTTTGACTAAGGCGGCGTCTACCACGTTTTCAAATATGAACCATCCCTGGTTTTCCATCTGGGCCGCAAAGTCGGCAACCGAAACGTTATGTGTGCTTGCGTCAGTCATGATTATGCCAGGCGAAACCTTTAATATTCTTTTGCATGCAGGGGCAAACTGAGACCGTCCGCCTCCAGGCGCTCGTGAATCTCAGCGCCGCGAGCGATCGCTTTGCGAATGATGCGACCGATTTTCTCGATTTCGTTCTCACCCACCGCCGTGCCGGTTGGCAGAGTTATCACGCGATTCGCGAGTTGCTCGGTCAACGGTAACAAACGGCCGGCATCGGGGTAACTCGTCCGGTATGGTTCCATGCGGTGGCAACCGGGATAAAAGTAACGTCGGGCAATGATGTTTTCGGCTTGCAACACCTGCACCAGCTCATCGCGACTAAGTCCGGCCTTTGCCGGCTCGATCTCAGCTACGATGTATTGGTAGTTACATTTTTCCGCCTCGTCAAAAGTAAGGAGGCGAAAACCGGGGACTTCCGAGAGTTCGGTCTGATAATGCTTATAATTGCGGTGGTTGATGGCGACAAATGAATCCAGACTGTCCAACGAGGTCAATCCCATCGCAGCGGAGATCTCACTCATCTTTCCGTTAGTGCCAACGTAAATGACTTGATCGTAACCAGCAAAACCAAAATTTTTCATCAGCCGAATTTTTTCCGCCAACTCGTCATTGTTGGTCGTAACGGCGCCGCCTTCGAAAGTATTAAAAAACTTAGTCGCGTGAAAACTGAAAACCTCAGCGTCGCCAAAGCCTCCGATCATGCGCCCCTGGTACGAGCAGGCAAAAGCATGAGCGGAGTCAAACAAAAGTTTCAAACTATGGCGCTGCGCAATATCAGTTAACGCCGCAACCTCGCAAGCACGTCCCCACAAATGAACTCCCACGATTCCGGTTGTCCGCGGCGTGATCATTCGTTCGACGGCTTTTGGATCCAGGCAATGTGTTTTCGGGTCGATCTCACAAAAGACAGGAACGATTTGTTGCCATTGCAGGGCGTGGGCGGTGGCAATAAAAGTAAACGAGGGCACAATTACTTCGCCAGTAAGTCCCAAAGCGCGAATAGCAATTTCCAACGCGACAGTCGCGTTGCACATAGCGATGCAGTGCTTAACTCCCAACATGCTGGCGACACTTGCTTCGAACTCCTGCTCGAGTGGGCCCATGTTGGAAAGTCGCTTGGTATCCAGAATCTGGTTGAACAGATTGAGCAGCAGAGTGCGATCGCCGATGTTGGGCCGGCCCACGTGCAACTGTTCGGCGAATTCCGGCTTACCGCCAAAAATCGCGAACTCATCCAGAGCTGTTTTTAGCATTTCACTCGTCACGTGGTTACTTCTTATAGCAAGTACAAAGGTAATAGAAGTGATAAACCTGGTGCACGGTAATATCGCCAAGGCTGTCCGGCATTAATTCCACCGGGCAATGATGAATGACATTGTGACTCGATAATACTCGCTGGAAATAAATCTTCTCAACCAGCGACGCCGCCGGATAGAGCTGCTCGTCGAGAAAAAGGACCAGGCCGCCTGTTTTTGCCACCCGGGCCATTTCATCGAGCGCCGCCTTGGGATTGGTGTAGCCGTTTAGAGCGCCATAATTCAGGACAACATCAAATGTTTCAGAGTCAAACGGCAAGCGGGTAGCGTCGCCGAGTACGAAGTCCATCGGCACCTTTTGCCTGGTCATGAACTCCAGGCCCTGAAGCAACATAGTTTCCGAGAGATCGAGGCCGGTGTATTCGGCGTTCAGTTTCATCCAACCGTGCCGATACAAAGAGTTGCAACTCCCGGTCGAGACGTCGAGAACCTGTAACTGATCCTTGCGCTGAAGTAGTCTATCAATTTGCTCCGAGTGGATCGCTGCAAAGGCCGTGACTGGCTTAAACTGCGTGAACTGCAGGGAGATTTTGACGGGGATGGCCAGCAAAAACAGGTGCAGCAGATATCTATGTCGCAACAGGAAATAGCCGATGCCGAGCAAGAGCAGCACCGCCAACACATCCACAATCGAGGGGGTGCGCCAGCGTGCGGCAAAAAAAAACAGGTTTAGGACGAAGGCGGTTAAACCCAATAACGCGGAAACTATTAGTCCATAAACGAGCCAGCCACCCCAGTAACCTGGACGAACGGGCAATGCCAAAAAAGGCATTACGTGCTGGTAATACTTACCGAGAAAGCCGTTATAGAAAAAATCGCGCAGGGCGCGATCGCGTTGGCCGAGGTCTTGTTCGAGATAGAGTTTGGGTATGCCCTTGACGGTCGCGTACTTTTCGCCGCAACGCTCACACTCCCAGTAGGTGGCATAAGCGCGCAGTTTACTTTGCCGGCAAACAAGACACTGGTATTGGGAAAGGTGCATAAACTATCGGCGGCGACAGGATGGCCGCTACTGTCTGCGTTAGCCCTTCGACTTATGAGAAAGGCTTCTGATTTCGTCGCTGCGGAAAGCCGCAGGTTCGCTCCCGGTGGCCTTGTAGACCTCAAACTCTTTCGTGTCTTTGAGAATCGTCACGCCCATACCAACGAGCGTTTCGCGGGCGATGACGGTTTCATCGCGCACTGTGGCATTGACTCCCAAAAACGAAAACTCTGCCACTGTGCAACAACCGGAAATGACAACATGCGAAGTCAACATCACGTGGTCCTTGATAACCGTACCGTGTCCCACGTGATTGCCGCTCCACAAGACAACGTTGCTGCCGATTTTCACGAAGGGTTGGATCGTGTTGTCCTCAAGAATGAAGCAATTGTCGCCGCACTCAAACCCGGGAAAGGTAGTTGCCCGCGAGCTGACATAGCTAATCAATTCGTAGCCCATTTGTTTAGCTTCGTAATACTTGTCAGCGCGTGCGTGGTTCATCCGCTTGAAGCTCATTGGTATGAACATCTTGAATTCTGCAGGTGGATAACGCACCGCGACTTCGTCGAAAGCGATAACCGGCAAGTTCTTGTAAGTCGGTTCCTCGAGATACTCGCGATCGAGGGTGAACGCCACCACTTCATGATCAGAATCGTGCATCAAGTAGAAATGGGCCAACTCTGCCCATTGGCTGACTCCAAATACCACTATCTTTGCCATTAGTAATACTCCCAACCTGTCGCTTGCCAGCCGTTGCCGCTCAGTGCCGATTTATAAGAACTCACCCGCGCGATAAGCGGGAAAATAAGTGGTAGGAGGACCATTCCTCGCTCTGACAAGTTCTTCGTACTTAGGACGATCGAAAACTCTGCCACAGAAATATGCGGTTCTTGTTTCAGTGGACCAGCCTTGCTTGAAACGGTTCAGTCCCGAGCCGGAGTCAACAGTCGTACCCGCACCGGCGCCCAGATTGAGCCATTCGAAATTTCGCGCCGCGAAATAGTCCAGCGAAAAACTAAATAATGCAAACGACGCGCGCACTTCATATCCGGTGGGACTGTAAGCGCCCAGATGGTAACAAGCCCTTGTTCCCTGCGTGTACCAGAGCAACATCCCTACAGTGACATCATCCCGGATGGCGCGGAACGCTACGATTCCCGGCACGCGCAGTTGTAAGTCAAACGACTCTCGGGAAAAGGCCGCGATGCCTTTCACGTGATGCCGCGCGACCAATTCGCGATAAAGCCCAACCCAGTCGTCCAGATATGCTGCCGGAACGGCACATTTCTCAACCGACACCGCGCGCGCGGCTTTGCGTGCGTTACGACGGTGGTGGGCATTGACAAAAGTGTCGACGGGGCGGCTGAGGTCTACCACGTAATGATCTTTGAATGGAATTGCCACGTCGGGGAAGCATTGTTGTAAGTAGGCTTGATCATACTCACCAAAAGGATCAGTCACTACCGCCAGGCTCACTAGTGTGTTTTCGATATTTTCGAGGTCCGCGTGCAGCCGCGACCAGTCTTGACAAGTAAAGAGTGGATAGCAGCCCATCGCATCGGTGTCAGGATTTCGTATTGGTCGCTCGAGAACCCAGGCCTTACTTTCGCTAAGCAAACGCGGTTTGCCGAATTCGCTCAGTGACTGGCAATAAAGTGGATGCAAGTAACCGGTCGCCGGCGACTCCGCCGGTGCTGCCGCCAGAGACGGCGAATCAGCTGGCGACAAGTCATCGGAAACGTCATTACCAATCGTCATCGTCCTTTAAGAAGCTCGATCCTCAGGCTGAGGATCGGAATCGGTTGCTCCCAGCAGTTCCGTACTCCAATTCAGCGCGGGCTTGACCACACCTGGTTCATGTCCGTAAGTGCTGATGTCTCTTTCTACGAGATCTAGTATTTCAAAAGTCGCGTTACTCTCATGTTGGTAAAGCACTGAAGTGCCATCCTTAATCACCAGTACCTTGAAGCGATGCCGCCCGACATTGAGCAAGTCGCCGGGAACCTGACAGACGGAGCGGTACAATCCTACGGGCATCGGCTGACCAGCCCACTTGAGTTCGTGTCCACTGCCCGTCGTGAAAGCCACGATTTCGTGTTCCGTATAAAGATGTATTGTGACGTGGAGCTTCGCATCTGGTCTCAGGTTCCAGTATTCAACTTCGATGGTGAAAGGCGTCTTCGTTGTTAGCGGGTCAGTCGGCGATCCGTTTACAGGTTTGATCCGCACCCGGCGCAGACGAATACTTTCATTACCGGGAGCAGTTTCCGCCTCAGGCCAGACCTCCTCCAGGGAAGCTCCGCCACCGAATGATCCATGCAAGTAACTACTGACAACCGGGCCAGCCGCACCGTCTTCAATAATTTCGCCGTGGTCCAACCAGAGTGCGCGTTGACATAAGCTCTGGATGGCGACCATGTTGTGACTCACAAACAATACCGTCCGTCCCTCGGTGGCGACATCGCCCATCTTGCCGAGACACTTTTTTTGAAACTGAGCGTCACCCACGGCGAGCACTTCATCGATGACGAGAATCTCGGGTTCGAGATGGGAAGCGACGGCGAAGGCCAGACGCATATACATGCCGCTTGAGTAGCGCTTGACGGGGGTGTCGAGGAATTTTTCCAATTCCGAAAACTCAACAATTTGATCGAACTTACTGACGATCTCGGTCTTTTTCATCCCCAGGATGGCACCGTTTAGATAAATGTTTTCGCGTCCGGTTAATTCCGGATGAAAGCCCGTGCCGACTTCAAGCAGGCTGGCTACGCGGCCGTAAAGTTCGGCGCGTCCGGTCGTTGGTTCCGTAATGCGCGAGAGCACCTTTAAGAGTGTCGACTTGCCCGCGCCGTTACGTCCGATGATGCCGATCACCTCTCCGGGCTTAACTTCGAAGTTGGCATTCTTCAACGCCCAGATAGTCTCGGAATTTTGCTTGCCGTTGCGACCTCGCAAGCGTCGCAAGGGAGCGCGCATCGCCTCCACCAGCGACTCCCTTAACGTGTCGTAAGCAGCGTCCCGGGTGCCGATGCTATACCGCTTCCCCAGATTTTCAGCGCGAACAATTGGTTTCATCAGCTCTTAAACTATATCCGCAAAACTCTTCTCCATGCGGCGGAAGGTATAGGAAGCGTAGCCCAGCACGACGAGCGTGAGTCCCGTTGAAACAGCCAGGGCCAACCAATTAAAACGAAGACCGAAGAGTGCCGAACGGTAACCCTCGATTATTCCGGTCATGGGATTAAGCCAGAGCAGCCAGCGCCACTTCGCCGGCAGAAAGCTGGTGGGATAGATGACCGGAGAGACAAACATCCAAAGTTGCACCAGGAATGGTAAGGCAAAACGAACGTCGCGATATTTCACGTTCAGGGCTGAAAGCCACATTCCCATTCCGAGGGCCAGCAGGGTGGTTAACAATACTACTACCGGAAACATCAGGATGCTCCAGGTGATCATTACCTGATAATAGATCATCAATACGATCAGGATGACAAACGCGAGCGCCAGATCGACCAGTCCGGCGGCCACTGCGGCGCCGGGGATGATCATTCTCGGGAAATAAACTTTGGTGATTAGGTTGGCACTTCCCACCAGGCTATTACCGCTATTTGTTATAGCGTTTGCAAAGAAAGTCCAAGCCAGTAAACCGGCGTACGCAAAAACCGGATAGGGCACGTTGTCAGAGGGAACACGGGCCAGACGGCCAAAGAACAGGGTGAAAACCAGCATGGTAAAGAGCGGTTGAATGATGGCCCAGGCGATACCGAGTTCGGTTTGCTTGTAGCGCACCTTAACGTCTCGCCACGTTAAAAAATAGAGCAGTTCGCGAAAGGCCCACAAGTCGTGAAGCTCGGAAGCACTCCACGCTTTGCTTGCCTCAATCGTGACTAACGGCGCATCCGGTAAGTTAACAGCAGATAAGTGCGCGGGATTGGGATGCGCAAGCTCAGTCGTCTGGCTTGCGGGTTTCACCGTGCTGGCGTAGTCGTCGGTCGTGGAAATACCCATGTAGTTTCTGCAAGAGCTGATTTACAGCAATTTCTCAAGCCAACAACCTGCGCGCCTTTCGGTCTGAGATCGAAGCGGTTCAAGAGAGTTTCCAGTCTAGGCATGCGCTTTACTTAGCGTCAAGCAGTCAGAACGGGCTGCGTGAGCTGGCCTACTCTGCAAGCAGTGTTTGTTGTCGCGCCCTGAGGAAGCCCCCGCCTATTCAGGGGGTTCTAACCTCATGCGTTCGCCCGAAATTGTTTTAGTGGCAGGCGTTTTGTCGCCAGTAATTCACGGAGGACCAAATGGATGACTCGTCCTTTATCGAAGACGGCCTATTTAGCTATGCGTGTAGCAGTAAAGGTACCGATCATCGATTTGAGTTTATAAGGACTCTCGTCTTCGTCAACGCTGGTGACAAAGACCACCTTGCCCGAAAGGGAATCGTTCGAGCTGAATTTTCCCTTGAAGAGCAGAGTTCCGATTTCGCGGCAACAAGTGCCCAGCGGTAATTCGGCCTCGCCGGAAAAGCTTACGCGCTCATTGGTTAGTTCCGACCACGCCGCCGGTTGCAGGCCAGGCACAGGTTTATTGTCCAGCCCAGTGTCCAGCAGCAGAAAGGAACCTGAGCCTTTGGCCTTCGCGTTGAAGACCAGATTTTTTTGAACTCCCGCTATCGTAAACTTAACTTGCCAGCGACCGGCGAGCGCCACGGTTTGAAGTGAAATTCTGGCTGGCTGGAGCGAAGCGCTTTGCAAAGCGACGCCCTGGATGGCTACTACCGAGACGAGCAATAACGAACCAACCAAACGCATCATTGTTCACGTCCTTTGTCGAGACAATTCCAAACCCTGGGGAGACCTTGAGGGGTTCCAACACCTGGGCGAGAATCCTGCAGCTCCGGCAGAAATAAAAAATCCCGTCCGACCCGTAAGGGCCGGACGGGATTAGTTGAATACAGAAGTGGCATGGGCCGCTTCTTTAGTTTGTCGGTCCGACGCCCGTGCAACCGGGACAGCCATCCGTCCCGTTGGCCTTAATTCGGTTGTTGCCAAACGTTTCGACCACACCGCCGCCGGAAGGTAAAGCTCCTGTACCGCCGTTATTGTAAATGTCGTTATTGTTAATCATAACGACACCGCCGGCGGGCGCGCTCACTCCATTTGAGACGTTGTTGTGAATCTGAGAGTTGCTGACTCGCATAACTCCAGTACTGCCATCGGCCAGGATACCATTGCTGGTATTGCCTGAGAATTGGCACTCGTCAGCAGTTAAGCGAGAGTTGATCTTGGCATGGACGCCGTTGCCGCTGTTCAGGAAAGAACAGTTCTCAAACGTCCCCTTGACCTGGCCCACCGTGGTGGATGCGCCAACTCCGTCGCCGTTGACGTTTCGGATAACGGAATTGCGAATGTTCAATCTGCCGACCGTATTGGTGCCGGTCGAGGTAAGCCAATCTACCCCGTTTCCCGTAAAGCTGAAGATCACGGTATCTTCAATGTTGACAGCCTTGGGCATATTGTTAATGACTCTAATGCCATTTATGCCGTTACAAGCACCGTCGATTGTTAAGCCCCTGATAGTGACCACGTCGGTGGCCGTGCCGACATTGATAATGATCCCGTTGGTCAGGGAAGCAAGGATGCCGGCCAGCGTGCCCGTGCCATCAATCGTAATTGACTTGGTGATGGTAACGGCGCCGAAACCACCTGGATCCAGGGCATCAATCTCGCCGCAAGCTGCGGTCTTGGAAATTGCACCGGCGAAAGTCTTGCAGGGTGCGGTGCGGCTACAGGGGTTGGCGTCGTCGCCAACTCCGGATACCCAGGTGCGGGTTGCTTGCGCTTGCGCGAGTGACGCGAAAGCACACGTGAAAACTAAGACTGCTAATACTTGTAAAGCCTTCTTCATTGGGTAGTCTCCTTTTGGGTCTCGGGGTTAGGTCTTAAGTTTAAGATCTTTAAAGTTTCATAGCCAGGTGGCGGATAAGAGCACCTGCCCTTCCTGCCAGTAGAGCACGGATCAGTTCCGGTAACTGTGGCGCCGAGTATTCACATTGTTGACCAGAAATACACAACATCGAGATGGTTTAGAAATCCTCAAGCAAGCCTGAATACTTGCCCTCGAAGGAGCGCCCTTTCATGTTGCGCGCTCCTTCGAGTGGTTCAAGTAATCGCCGATTTACTCAAGAGCAGCCAAGGTTCGTACAGCCAATTGTATTGCGTACGTGGTTGGCTGAATTAATCCAAGCGTTGCCCTGGGCCGCCGAGATGTCGCCGTGGCTAATCAGAGTGGCCACGTTGCTGACGAAGTCACTCAGCTTGGCACAGGCATTCCCGCCCCCGCCGTTAATGGCGGTGAGCGCAGCGTTCAGCTTGGCCAGTAATCCATTCTTCTGCGTTCCGGTCAACGAAGAAGCGTTGACGCTGTTAATCAGGTTCTGGACTACTACTTGTGGAGTAAGCACCGTCACCGTAAAGCTGCACGACGACTGATTGCCGTAAATGTCAGTTGCCGTGTGCGTCACCGTGCTGGTGCCGATCGGGAACACTGATCCGCTGGCTAAAGACCCAGCGTTTCGAGTCACCGATTGCACCGCGCAATTATCTGTCGCGGTCGGCGTTGCGTACGTTGCGATCGCGCCGGTCGGACAGGTTGGCTCGATAACAATGTTTGCCGGACAACTAATAACCGGCACAGTGTTATCGGTCACCGTCACAGTCTGATTAGCCGATGCAGAATTGCCATGGGCATCCGTGACTGAGTAAGTGACTGTGGTGGTTCCCACCGGGAAGTTATTCCCTGATGGAACACCGGTGCGAGAAATTGCGCCAACACCCGGACAGTTATCCGTGGCGGTCGCCGTACCGAGCGTCGCGTTGCTGACCACCGTGCCGCAGGACGTGGCGCCAAGGCCGGTAGAGGCAGTGACGTTAGCGGGCGCTGTAACAATAGGTACGGTGTTGTCGATGACGGTCACAGTCTGATTAGCCGATGCAGAATTGCCATGGGCATCCGTTACCGAGTAAGTGATTGTCGTAGTCCCTACAGGGAAAGTATTTCCTGACGGAACACCGGTGCGAGAAATTGCGCCGACACCCGGACAGTTATCCGTGGCGCTCGCCGTACCAAGCGTCGCGTCGCTGACTACCGTGCCGCAGGACGTGGCGCCGGGGCCGGTAGAGGCAGTGACGTTAGCGGGCGCTGTAACAATGGGCACCGTATTGTCGACAACCGTAACAGTCTGCGTGGCTGTCGCTGTGTTCCCGGCCCAGTCGGTTGCTTTCCAGGTGACCGTCGTGTTGCCGACCGGGAAAGTATTTCCCGATGGGCTACGCGAAACAGTTACTCCGGCGCAGTTGTCCGAAGCCGACGCGGTGCCCAGAGTGGCGTTGCTCACGACCGTGTCGCAGGAAGTTGCACCGGGACCCGTGTTCGCACTGACGTTAGCTGGTGCGGTGATGGTTGGCGCAGTGCCGTCCGTGACAGTGATCGTCTGGACAGCATTCGCGCTGTTGCCGTGGCTATCGGTCGCCGTAAAGGTGCGCGAGATGATCCGCGGATTGGCGGTGCTACCGGCGCCAGTGCTGCTATCAGCGACTGTCACCGTTGGCGTCCCGCAGTTGTCGGTAACCGGCCCACCATTCGGCTGGTTCGGATCGGTACCGTGTGCCTGCGACGGACTTCCGGCCGGCACATTTTCGGGGCAAGTGTAACTTGCGTCCGCAGGAGCGGCGATAGCCGGTGGCGTGTTGTCGCTTACGACCACGGTTTGGGTATCACTAGCTGTGTGACCCGCACCGTCGGTTGCTGTGTAGGTGACAACTGTTGTCCCGACTGGGAAGAGATTGCCGGCCGGGATCCCCGTCATGGAGAGCACTGCTGAACAATCGTCACCGTAAACGGCCTGTCCGAGTTCATCGTCCAGAACGACGCCACAGGTTGTCGAATTTGGCCCGGTGCCAACGTTAATGTCGGCGGGAGCGGTAATGGTTGGCGGTGCGGTATCTGTTGCGCACGTCGAATGGACTACGATCTTTTGAGTACACGTTGCGGTGCGCCCAAATTCATCGGTGACAGTCCAGGTGATGCCCGTAGTTCCAATCGGGTACGGGTCGGTAAGCGGCACGATGACCGCAGGAGTGACCAGGTTGCCGTCTTGGTCGTAGACGGCGGGTGTGTCGTCACTTCGCCGACCGACTACGGTAACTCCAGTGCTCGGGCTGGTCGCCGGAGCGCCTACACTAACAGTTGCGAATCCGCTGCCGTCCGCTGTGGCGATCTTGTCCACCGGACAGGAAATCGTCGGAGCTGGTGTATCAACAACCGTCACCGTAAAGCTGCAACTTGGACCCGATGTTGAGGTGACATTAACGGTTGTGGTACCCACTGGGAATTGAGAGCCGGATGCTGGGTTCGCCGAGATAGCGCCGCAGTCGCCGTCGATATTGATGGCGGACGCAAAGGTCACAATAGCCCCGCTCGCACTCGTTGCAGTGGCAACAATATTTCCCGGGCAGTTAAAGGAGCAAGTCTGTCCTGCCGCGACTGCGGTAACTGTCGCAGTGTCGGACGTAGAATTGTTTGCGATGTTTTGATCGTTGGTGGTGCTTGAAACGTTCGCGGTATTAACAATTGCCGTATTGGCTGCCGTCCCTGGATTTACCATGTAGGTAGCGACGAATTGGGCAGCAGGACCAGGCCAGTCCAAGCTCGCGAGCGAACAGGTTGTGGTTCCGGTGGAACCGACGCCGGGATTGACGCACGTAAAGGTCGGGCCGGAAACCTGTTGAAAGTCTACAAAGGTCGTATTGGCAGGAACAGCATCCGTCAACTGTACCGTCGCCGCTGAGTCTGGCCCGTAGTTTTTCAGCTGAAGTCCGAATGTTATGGCCGTGCCGGCTTGCACGTCGCCCGGACTGGAGGTTGAAGCGACACCCGAATCCGCCGTGAGATTCGCGGGATCGGCAACGGTGAAGAGGCTGGCACCTTCCGGATAATAGAAGAAAGGATTGATAACGACTGCTTGCCACGAGCCGCGATTATCAACGGTGACCCCACCAATCACCGAAGTGGCATCAATAATAAATTCGAAGGTTTGCGGATCGGTCGTAATATCGAAGCTCCGAATGATAGTCGAATTAGCGTTCCCCAACACCAGGCGGTGGGGGAAGAATGAGCCGGTGGGAAATCCCGTGACCTTGACGCATATTGAGTCGCCCACCACGAAGCTGGTTTTTGGCGTCGTACAACTACCACCACCAGCAAAAGTCGCAATCGTTTCACCTCCGGTCGGCACCGGCATTAGAACCGGATTAAACGCCACCTTAGAAACCGGCAAGATGCGTCCAGCCATGCTCAGAGTTCGAGGTGGGGACGGCAGCGCGTTTTGTACAACCTCAGAAGCGCTGTTCTTGTTCGTCGGTTTTAACTGCGACGCGGAGGATGATGAATAAAAACTACCAGCCGCCAAGCCAGCTAAAATGACGACAGCTATAGCACGAAGGAAAAACCCTGCTGAACGATTTTTGATGAGTCGAGTAAGATTATCTAGACGCGCTGAGTTCGATTTGGGTGGCAGGTTGTTCGGTGTCATTAGATCTCCTCTGCTGGCCAAGCGCGGGTGTGTAGCCCATCGCTGGAAATCGACGTTGAATTGGACCCCTCAAAAATGGAATGTTGAGCGCCGATAGAAGCGCTAGAGAACGATATCGGCATCGCAAACGATAGCGAGGCCAAGATGAAACCTGTGGGGGTGGCAGAAATCATTTGTGCTAACTGTGTCAAGCTTCCGATTCGGTCAAGAGCCTAAGTGGCGATCACCGATGGGTGGTCGCTGAAATGCAAAAAGGCAGAAAAGTGGAAAAATACTTAGTACTGGTGATCCTTAGTCTTGCATTGACTTCCTGGTTGGAAGAAGGCGTCAAGAATTTGCAGTAGCACCTGGAATCGCGTGGGAAAGCTTCAGAAAGGCCTTTGTCAGGAGGAAGCACTCACGAAACTCTCGAACTGTCGAATAGGTGCGAGTCGGGACCAAGAAAGATCGAGGAGGAATAATAGACGTTTACGGCGATAAGTCAACAAAAAACATACAAAGATTTTTGCATCGCCTTCGAATCCCGCCCTGCCACTTTGAGAAATGGAGATTTCTAATTAACATAAGACTTTTCGACGAAATTCTTGTGCTTCGAGGTGAGAAAACTTGACTAGACTAGCTCGTGAGATTTTGGTCACAGGCGGGGCGGGGTTCATCGGCTCGGCCTTCGTGCGGACGTTGCTGGCCGAAACCGAAGACTGCACTATCACTAATCTCGATGCCCTGACATACGCGGGGAACCTGGACAATCTAAAAGGACTGGATGAGGCCCGCCACCGCTTCGTGCATGGCGATATTGCCGATCAAGAAGCGGTCAATGGCGCATTAAGCGAACAAACCCATGCCATTGTTAATTTTGCGGCTGAGTCTCACGTAGATCGCAGCATTGCAAATGCGTCCGAGTTTCTGCGTACCAACATCACAGGCACGCAGGTGTTGCTCGACGCTGCGCGCGCCCGCGGCGTTAAGCGTTTTGTGCAGATCTCTACCGACGAAGTGATGGGCAGCTTGCCGGAGGACGAGGATGCGTTCTTTACCGAAGATTCGCCTTTCGCGCCCAACAGTCCTTATGCCGCGTCGAAAGCCGCAGCAGAACATCTAGTGCGGGCCGCTCACCACACTTTCGGACTCGATACCGTAGTAACCCGTTGCGGTAATAACTATGGGCCCAGACAGTTTCCTGAGAAGTTTCTGCCGCTCGTACTTTCAAATGCGCTGGAAGACCAGCCCATTCCAGTTTATGGTGACGGCCGCAACGTGCGCGACTGGATCTACGTAGACGACCATTGTCGTGCAATATTGCTAGCCATGGAAAAAGGCAAATCGGGAGCGACCTACAACATAGGGGCTCGTAATGAACAACAGAACCTCGATGTCGTTTATTCGTTGCTTGATGAGCTTGGTAAACCTCGTTCACTAATTAGTTTTGTTGTGGATCGTCCTGGGCATGATCGTCGCTACGCTATCGACCCCTCGCTGATTGAGTCGGAATTAGGTTGGTCTCCTCAAGAAACCTGGGAGAGTGGGTTACAAAAGGCCATCAAATGGTACAAAGAAAATGCGCGGTGGCTCGAGCGAACTCGGAGTGGCGCCTATCGTGACTATTATCGCCAGCAATATGGTATGGAGGTCGGAGCCGCTTGAGGGTCCTTGTGACAGGTAGTGCCGGCATGGTCGGGCGAGCAGTCGTCGACCACTGCTGCTCAATTGGTGACCAGGTATTTTCTTACGATCACAAGAGCCTCGATATCAGCGATCCCCGCATGGTCCTTGAAACCACAAGGCGGGACCGACCTGAGGCAGTTGTGAATTGTGCCGCGTGGACTGACGTCGACGGTTGTGAACGCGATCGCGAACGGGCTTTTGGCGCCAACGCGCGTGGGCCGGAACATCTGGCGCTGGCAAGCAGGGAATTGAATGCCCGGTTGGTCACAATTTCAACTGACTATGTTTTTGATGGTGAGAAAGAAGGCTTTTATACGCAAAGAGATCAACCAAATCCCTGCAGCGTTTACGGCGCTTCAAAACTCGAGGGTGAACGCGCCGCTCAATTGGCACACGCGCGAACAATCGTAGTTCGAACTGGCTTTGTCTTTGGTCCCGGCGGCAATAATTTCTTGAGTACGGTGGTTTCGCGTGCCGCGCGTGGCGAAAAGCTGAAGGCGATTGTGGATGCGTACGGAACGCCTACCTATTCACGAGATCTTGCCGTCCGACTTAGAGAGTTGGTTGAGTTGGATTTACCCGGAATGTTTCACCTTGTGAATGCTGGAGAAGGAATGAGCTACGAAGCGTTCGCCCGAGCCGCGCTGGATCTTGCAGGTTACTCGGCAGTGAGTCTGGAAGCAGTAGCGACGAAGAGTCTAAATCGGGCCGCCCCACGCCCGGTTAATTCGCGACTACATTGTCTTTTTTCGGAAGCGATCGGCTTAGCTCCTCTACCGTTCTGGAAAGACTCCTTGAAGGATTTTGTATCCTTGACTTCATCTAGTGAATTAGCAGCAAGCAGCTAGTTTTGCTTGGCCCTAGCTTGCCAGAAACTCTGTCTCTGTTATTATTCCAGTCATTTAATGGATGGTTAGGAATTTGAGGTTTAGAAATAAAGATGGCGCAAGATAATAGACTGATGCCGCTGGGTCCGCTCGACGGCAGTATTGACCGGCCCCTGGCAGATTTTGTTCCCGGAAAGCCCTACGCGGGTGCCACCGCGGAACCCACAACTTTGCGCGACTATCTGTTTGTCGTCCTAAAAAGAAAGTGGTTGATACTTAGTTTGGTGCTCGTGATCACGTCGTTGGTCACCATTCAGGCGTTTCGTGCCCCTTCAATCTATGAAGGTGAAACCACCATACGGATTGAACAAAGACCTACCAGCGTACTGCAAACAAAAGAGATCGTAATCACAGGGCAGAACGATCCTAATTTTTGGGGTACGCAATTGAAGCTTTTGGAAAACCCCGCCCTTGCGCGCCAGGTAGTTCTGACCCTCGATCTGCAGCACAATCCAGCGTTCTTCGGAGGGCAGGCGCAGGGCGGCGTATTCGCATCATTGCGCCGGATTTTTTCCAAATCAAAGAAGGGGACCGAATCACCCGCCGCTCCGGGTGGACTTACCGTGGTTGGCGAGAGCGAGGTGACGGGCGATTCTTTGACGCCTGAACAGTTGGCAGAACTCGAACCTTATGAGGATGCGATCATCGGCGGGGAGTCGGTAGACCCGGTCCCCAGTACAAATCTAGTGAGGATAAGGTTTGTCCATCCTGATCCAGAGTTAGCGCAAAAAATCGCCAACACACTTGCTGAGGTCTTCGTTAACAATAACCTGCAACGTGCGACTGCCGGCTCATCCAAGGCAGAAGATATCCTGGCAAAAGAAATTGCCACCCTACAGACGAAGCTAAAGCAGGAACAGGAAGAACAATTCAATTACGCTAAGAACCACAATTTGCCGCTTACCACCGAACCCTCCGGCAACCTGGAAGCCGCACGTTTAGCGACACTCAGCGGTCAATTGCTGCAGGCGGAAAACGATCGCAAGCTGATCCAGGCACAATTAGAAGCCGCCAGGAGAGAACACGATCCATTTTCCATTCCAGACGTGAATGCCTCGGCTCGCGTAGATAAACTCAGAGATCGAATCTCGGCTTTAAAAGAGAAGCGCGATGCCCTGCTGATTGTTTACACGTCTGAATGGCCAGAAGTGAAAAAGATCGATGCCCAACTTAAGGGACTCGAAGCTGAGCTGGCTAAAGCGCCGCCGGAAATAGTTACTTCCATCCAGAGACGTTATGAAGCAGCGGTTTCGCGAGAGAATTTGTTAAGGCGTTCCTACGAACAGCAGAAGGGAACAACTACACAACAAACACGCGATCAGATCGATCTGATGGCCATCAGTCAGGAATTGGAAACCAACAAGCAGTACTTAAACACTTTGTTGCAGCGCCAACGCGAATTTCAGGTAACTTCCGGCGAGCGCTCAAACGAAGTCAGTATTGCAACCTACAGTCGCCTGCCAAAGGCACCGATTGGCCCACAGCGCTTACGCAATATTTTTATCGCGTTTCTGCTTTCGCTGGGCGCGGGCATTGGGCTGGCATTTTTGCTTGATTTCCTGGATGACACGGTAAAGACGGTTGATGACATTGATCGCTATCTGCATCTGCCCGCCCTGGCGCTGATTCCCGCCAGCCGCGATCGCGGACGGTTAATTGGAATTGGCGGCCAATCCGGTACCGGTGCGGCAGATACCACTGCGTTGGCGATGGTCAATGACTCGCGTTCCCCGATTGCAGAATCTTACCGGCATCTGCGGACCTCTCTGTTGCTGTCGTCGGCAGGCCAGCCGCCTAAGACCATTCTCGTCACCTCCAGTGAGCCTTCTGAAGGCAAGACAACTACGTGCATTAATACCGCCTTCATGCTGGCACAGACCGGCGTTCAGGTACTGATAGTTGATTGCGATTTACGACGACCGCGGCTGCACGCACATTTCGAGGCGCCAAATACCAAGGGTTTAACAAACTGGCTTTCAGGTGAAACGGACCTTGAAAGTCTGATTCAGACCCTGCCAGCGCAGCCAAACCTTAAGATACTTACCTCCGGACCCGTACCGCCGAACCCGGCTGAACTCCTGGGTTCGGATGAAATGCGCAAGCTGCTGGGAATATTGGGTGAGCGTTTTACCCACATCGTGCTCGATTCGCCGCCCGCCATTTCATTTACTGACGCCTCGATTCTTTCCACGATGGTGGATGGCGTCGTGCTGGTAATCCATGGAGGCAGAAGTTCTCGAGCAGTAGTGCGGCGCGCGAAGCAGCAACTGCTCGACGTGGGCGCGCACATTTTTGGGGTGGTCCTCAATAACGTTAAGCTCGAAACTCAGGATTATTATTACTCGGGTTATTATTCAAATTATTACACCGAGGGAGAAAAACCGGACGAAGTTTCCGGCGAGACCGCGAAAACGTAGTCAAGCTGGCCGGGTCGCCGAAAGTTCGCCCTCGCTGCACGCGCTGCAAGTCTGCGATCGGCCGGCGAACTTGCCAATCCGACAGGTATCAAGGAAGTCTTATTTCCAACTCCAACCAAAAATTTTCGCTATGAAAGTCCCGCTAATAGATCTGAGTGGGCAGCATGATGCGCTGCGCCCCAACTTGCTCGCTGCTGTAGCGCGAGTGATCGATTCGCGACAGTTTGTCCTGGGCGCTGAAGTTGCCGCGTTTGAAGAAGAGATCGCCAGCTACTCAACCACGAATTACGCAGTTGGCTGCGCTTCAGGGTCAGACGCGCTGCTGCTGGCACTGATGGCACTGGACATAAAAGCAGGTGACGAAGTAATCACGACGCCTTTTACGTTCTTTGCAACCGGTAGCGCAATTGCACGTCTTGGTGCTCGTCCTCAATTCGTCGACATTGATCCGCGAACGTACAACATTAATCCGGCCCTGGTGGAAGCAGCTATCACCGAGCGGACGCGTGCCATTCTGCCGGTACATATGTACGGCCAGTGTGCCGACATGGATCCGCTGTTGGAGATCGCCAGCCGCTATGATCTACCGATCGTTGAGGACGCGGCCCAGGCCATCGGCGCCACTGATCGCGGCCGGCGGGCGGGCTCGATGGGTCAGCTCGGATGCTTCAGTTTTTACCCAACGAAAAATCTTGGCGGGCTCGGTGACGGCGGCATGGTCGTAACGAACGACGAATCCCTGGCAACCCGCTTGCGGAAATTGCGCGTTCATGGGGGAGCGACTGAATACCAGCATGACGAACTGGGCATCAACAGCAGGCTCGACGCTATGCAAGCTGCAATCCTGCGGGTGAAGTTAGGGCACCTGGAGGATTGGTCCGACGCACGACGGAGCAAGGCGGCTCTTTATGATCAGCTACTTGGGAATGAGGAGCGCGCCGGTAGATTAATACGTCCGTTTGCAAGACCTGAAGCGCGACATATATTTCATCAATACGTCATTCGGGCTCCAGGTTATCGTGATGAATTGATTCAATATTTGTCCGACCATGGGGTTGGCAACAAGATCTATTATCCGGTGCCCTTGCATCTGCAACAGTGTTTTGCTTATTTGAATTATAAGCAGGGTGAGTTTCCGGAAGCCGAGCGAGCGGCGCAGGAAACAGTTGCCTTACCGTGTTTCCCAGAGCTTACGGACCAGCAGCAGCATTACGTGGCGGAAATTCTGTCGCAGTTTGTCGTTGCCGGTAAGGCCTCAGGCGGCAGGGTGCTAACGGGTTCTGCTTAGCGCGAGATTGCCGGCGTTTCAGGAACGCCTTTCTCAAGTGCACCAATCCGCCCGTTGCTACTAACCATGAAGAAAAAATCTTTCAGGCCCGAGCGAGAATTTGGATTAATCGTGGGAGGCGTTTTCCTCCTGCTTAGCATTTGGTGGTTATACCGGGGGAAGTTTTCAACCGCTTCGCATATTACCTTGCCGCTGGGCTCACTTTTGCTCCTGCTCGGCTTGCTATGGCCCAGGGCTTTGGTTTGGCCTAACAGAGGCTGGATGTTATTGGCAGAAGGGCTCTCCTTCGTTACTACGAGGATAATTCTCGGTTTAGTTTTCTTTCTGGTAATAACCCCCATCGGGGTAATCAAGAGATTGTCAGGCTGGGATCCGCTTGACCGCCGCAGCGCTCGCCGCTCGTCTTATTGGAAGCCGTATTCGGAACGCCAGCGCGATCCGCGTCATTACGAAAAGATGTTTTGAAGGAGTTGAGATGTCGAAAGTACAGGTCGTTAACGAACTCTGGCAGTTCATGCGAGAGAATAAGAAGTACTGGTTGGCGCCTATTGTCATAACGCTGGTATTGGTGGGTGCCTTACTCGTTCTGGCAAAGGGTTCCGCCATCGCCCCTTTTATCTACACGCTGTTCTAGTTGGAAGTCGGTTTTTAGTGATAAGTATTCTTGGTATCTCAGCTTTTTATCACGACTCCGCAGCCTGCCTGGTGGTTGACGGCGAGATCGTGGCCGCGGCGCAGGAAGAACGTTTTACCCGCATCAAGCACGATCATAATTTTCCTCTCAACGCCACTCGCTATTGTCTGAGTGAAGCCGGAATCAGTGCCGCGCAACTCGACTACGTGGCGTTTTACGACAAGCCACTGCTCAAATTCGATCGTCTGCTCGAAACCTACCTGGATTACGCGCCTGCCGGATTCAGTTCCTTTCTCAAAGCGCTGCCGCTTTGGATGAGAGAAAAGTTGTGGATGCCCGATCTGATCCGCACGGAATTGGGTAAGGCAGAGGGTGAAGAAGATGAACGCGTAGCGAAGAAGCTGGGAAAAAAATTTGAGTGGAAATTGCTCTTCGGCGATCACCACGAAAGCCATGCCGCCAGCGCCTTTTATCCTTCCCCTTTTGAAGAAGCCGCAATCTTGACTGTCGATGGAGTAGGTGAATGGGCCACCAGTTCACTCGGCATCGGCAAGGGAAATGAGATCACGCTGCTTAAGGAGTTGCGTTTTCCCGATAGCCTGGGCTTGCTCTACAGTGCCTTCACCTACTACACCGGCTTCCGTGTTAACAGCGGTGAATACAAAGTGATGGGACTGGCGCCTTACGGCGAACCAAAATACGTTGATTTGATCAAAGACAAACTGCTCGAGATCCACGATGACGGCAGTTTGAGAATGAATCATGATTACTTTAGTTATTCGCAGGGCCTGCGAATGACGAACCGTGCTTTCGACAAACTCATGGGAGGCCCGCCGCGCCAGGCCGAGTCGCGCATCACTCAAAAAGAGATGGACCTCGCCCGTAGCATCCAGGTGATCACCGAAGAGGTGATGTTAAAGATGACGCAATATGCTCACCAGGAAACGGGCATGAAAAAACTATGCATGGCCGGGGGCGTGGCTTTGAACTGTGTCGCAAATGGACGGGTGTTGCGCGAGGTACCCTTCGAAGATATTTGGATCCAACCGGCGGCCGGTGATGCCGGCGGAGCCCTGGGAATAGCGCTGGCTATTTGGCATCGCTATTTAGGTAACGCGCGAGACAGCGCCGAAAAATCCGGAGCCTGGCAATCGATGCGCGCTCCCGGGAAAAACGGATTGCCTCCGTATGCAGATGCGATGAAGGGATCGTATCTGGGACCGAGTAACAGCGAGACTGAGATTGAACAGTACTTGCAGAAACAGCAACTGCCCTACAAGAAATACTCACGACAGGAATTGCCGGCCGCGGTCGCGGAGTTACTGGCAGCGGGAAAGATAATTGGGCTGCACCAGGGCCGGATGGAATTCGGACCGCGCGCGCTTGGGGGCCGCAGTATTATCGGCGACCCGCGCTCAGCGGAAATGCAGTCGGCGATGAATTTGAAGATCAAGTATCGTGAGAGTTTCCGTCCGTTTGCGCCGAGCGTCTTGCGTGAGCAAGTGGCCGACTGGTTCGATCTTGCTACCGACAGTCCCTATATGTTGCTGGTGGCGGACGTGGCGGAATCGCAACGAAGAAAAATGACGGCCGAAGAAGAAGCTTTGTGGGGCATTGATAAGCTCAACGTCAAGAGATCCGAAATTCCGGCGGTTACTCATGTTGATTACTCGGCGCGAATTCAGACAGTCAGACATGAAACCAATCCTCTTTATTGGGAGATCATCGAAGCGTTTCGACAAAAGACTGGCTGTCCGATAGTCGTGAACACAAGTTTCAATGTGCGGGGTGAGCCGATTGTTTGCACGCCAGAAGACAGCTATCGCTGTTTTATGAGAACGGAAATGGATTTCCTGGTGTTGGAAACCTGTGTGCTTGACAAGCGCGAACAGCCCGCCTTTAAGGAAACTAAAGACTGGCAGCGTCAGTTCAAGCTTGATTGAAATACGACGGTTTCGTTATCGTTCATTTTATCAATGGCATCAACCACGACCGGCGCTGACGAGCAGCCAATCTCACCAAAACAACCAAGTCGCCTCCCTAGAGTTCTCCTCAGTCTTGCGAGTCTGATTGTTAGCTTGGTGATTGTTGAAGGAGCGCTGCGCTTGATTGAAAAAATTCAATTGGGCGATCGCGCCATCGAGAACAAGTTAATTGAGGATCCGGTGCTGGGCCTTAGGCTTGCGCCCCACACGCAAGGACATGATGCAAACGGCTTTCGTAACGAAGCAGTGCCGCAAAAAGTCGAGGTAGTTTGCCTGGGTGATTCTCAAACCTGGGGAGTGAACGTTGCAAGACAGGATGCCTGGCCGCAACAGTTATCCCGAATTTCCGGACGCAGCGTGTACAACATGGGACTTGGTGGGTTTGGTCCCGTGCAATATCAAGTGTTAACGCACGAAGCGCTGCGCTTGTCTCCCAAATTAATAATTGTTGGCTTGTATGCAGGAAACGACGTTTACGACGCCTATCACATGACGTATCAATACGAAGCTCATCGACGCCTGCGCAGCAGCAGCGTTGGGGATGAGTTGAACGTAGATACCGTGGGTCCGCGGGCTGAAACTTTCTGGAACGCTGAGAAACAGTTTCACGCCAATTTCGGACGTTCCAGTATTTCAGGTTTGAGCTTTTGGTTGCGCGAACATCTGGCGCTGGGTCGCTTGCTGAATCGAGTAGGTTTCTGGCCAGGATCAACAGACGTTGATTACGAGATAGATAAGAGTTGGGCTGCGGCGCATCCGGATCAGGGCGCGCTTTTCGGAGAGCCAGGACAAGAAACAGTCTTTACTACTGCGTATCGGTTGGTGGGACTGGATACTGATGATCGGCGCATCGCCGAAGGATTAAGAATCACAAAAGAGTTGTTAGCGCAGATGCAGCACGAGATGGATGCCAGCCAGGTAAAGCTCATCGTTTTGTTGATTCCAACCAAAGAAACCGTTTATGCGACCGCTCATCCGGGGAGCGCGAGCTCGAATGCAACCTACGAGAAGTTAGTGGAAAAGGAAGCGCAGGTCCGGTCGGAAATTCTTACAACTTGCCAGACTGAGCACATTCAATGTGTTGATGCATTGCCTGCTCTCAGCAGCGCTGTGGCGCATAGTGAACGTCTCTATCCGAGCACTACGGAAAGCCACCCCAACGCGCGGGGTTATGCGGTCATGGCCTCAGCGGTTAGCGAGAATCTCAGCAAGCTGGGCCTATAATCCTCCAACCGTGAAAATCAGCGTCATCGTACCCGTTCGTAATGAGGAGCAGACCATCGGGCAGCTCCTCAATGGTTTGACTTCCCAGACCCTAACGCCGGCGGAGATCGTGATCACTGATGGCGGCTCAAGCGATCGAACAGTGGCACTCATTTCAGAACACGATCAGAGCCTCGTGCCCATTAGTTTAATTCGTGAGGGCAGCGCGTTACCTGGTCGCGCCCGTAACCTGGCCGCAGCCCGAGCGGCGAACGATTGGCTTGCTTTTATTGACGCCGGAATCACGCCTGAACCTGATTGGTTGGAGTCGCTGGCCCGGCACGCCGAATCGCAAAGCAACCAGGACGCCGTTGATGTTGTTTACGGAACCTACGAACCGGTTACGGATTCGCTCTTCAAACTTTGTGCGGTGATGGCCTACGTCGCTCCGCCGTACGAAATTGAAGGTCAACTGATCCGTCCCTGCTCCGTTGCGTCCGCATTGATGAAGCGAAGTGTCTGGAAGCAGGTTGATGGCTTTCCTGAAGACCTGCGTTCCGCCGAGGACCTGTTGTTCATGAGAAAGATTGAAGGCGCTGGTTTCAAGATCGCGCGGGCGCCGAGTGCTCTGGTCCATTGGCAGGTCGAAGCAACTGCCTGGAGAACATTCAAACGATTCATCCGTTACGCTCGGAATAACATGCGAGCAGGACTATGGTCTGAGTGGCAAGCGCCGCTCTTCAGGCGGTACGGCTGGTTATTTTTGGCAGCGCTGCCCGCTGTCATTCTTGGCCTTAGATGGCTTCTGGTGCCGGCGACACTTTGGCTGTTGTTACTGAGTGCGCGTGCGCTGGTGGCCCTCAAGCGCAACCGCATCCGCTATCCGGCTGGCGTTGGCGACTATCTTCTTAGGTTCCTGGTGCTGACACCGCTGCTGGCGCTGCTGGACGTAGCCACGATCATCGGTACGCTGCAATGGGTTGTTACTGATAACCGCGAGCGCCATTAAACAGTGCGCTTGAGCGAACGCAGCAGGCCAGTAACCCGATCAATTGGAAAGGACGAGCGAACCAACTAGTGGCTGTGCGCACTTTGTACATTTGTTATTTTGGCTTGCGAGAGCCGCTGGTCCAAACGCAGGTACTCCCATACCTGCGGCAGTTGCAGTCTGAAAATATTCAGGTCAGTCTGCTGACGTTCGAGCCGCGCCTCAACGAAAGCTGGACGCCGCAAGAGATTATGGACCAGCTTGCTCTCCTTAACGCTGAAGGAATTTCCTGGCATTACTTGAAGTATCACAAATGGCCGTCGCTCCCTGCCACGATTTACGATATGGCCGTCGGCACCGGGAAGATTGTTCGTATCATGCGTCGCGAAGGCGCCAGTGTATTGCACGCGCGCAATCATGTTCCCGGCGTCATGGCTGCGGTTGCAAAGCGCTTGAGAGGCGGTCGAATCGTTTTTGACATTCGTGGTTTCATGCCGGAAGAATACACAGATGCCGGCGTCTGGCCCGCAAACGGTTACTTGTATCGCGGTCTCAAAAGAGTCGAACGCTATCTGCTGCGCGTTGCGGACGCGTTTGTGTTGTTAACCGAAAAAGCTCGCGAGATTGTCTTCCCGGGCTGCTCAGCCACAGACACTTCCGGCAGGCCGATTGAGGTAATTCCTTGCTGTGTCGATTTTGCAAGGTTTGAAGCCGTGGAGCACGTTTCCCGAGATGTGCTGCGCGCTGAACTCAAACTCAGCGGCCGCCGTGTCATTGTTTACCTTGGTTCGTTTGGCGGCTGGTACCTGACGGATGAGATGACCGAGTTTCTGGCCCTCGCTCATAAACAGGATCCAGCTACGTTTTCCATGATACTGACTCAGAGTCCGCGGCAATTGGTGATCGATAAAATGTGCGGCCGGGGAATAAGGCCCGACGATTTTTTAGTTGCCCAGGTAAGCCCAAACGAAGTTCCGCGCTATCTCAAGGCCGCCGACATCGCCATCTCGTTTATCAAGGCCTGTTACTCTAAACAGTCTTCGTCGCCGACCAAAATCGCCGAGTATTTAGCGAGCGGACTGCCGGTGATTTGCAACGCAGGTGTTGGCGACCTCGATAAACTGATGGTAGCGAAGCACGCCGGAGCACTGCTTCGTGAGTTTACTCCCGAGGCTTATTTGCAAGCACTAAACGAAGTCGATTTGATGAGAGCAGACCCAGGAACATCGGAACGGCTGCGCGCCGTAGCTCGTGAAGAGTTTGATCTGGTCAGCGTCGGCCGCGTTAGATATCGTCGCTTGTACGATCGTCTTCTAAACCGGAATTAAGGTCACCGCGCCTATGGAAGTTTTAGCTCTTATTCCGAATCAGTATGGCCACGCGCCCGGCCAGCGCGGCAGCATTGAACTTTGGGAGAAGGTTTTGGCGCCAGTGGGAATCAACATTCATTACGCGCCGTTTGAAACAGCGCGGCTGCACGAAGTGCTTTATCGCCAGGGCCATTACGCCACGAAGGCCGCCGAAATGGTTCGCGCTTATGTCGAGCGAATAAAACTCCTCGGCGATCTCAAGCGGTTTGATGCGGTCTTTGTTTACCGGGAAGCGGCGCTACTCGGGCCCGCGTTCCTCGAAAAGATGGTGGCACGGCGCGGCGTCCCGATTATTTATCAGCTTGATGATCCGCTGTTTGTTCCCTATACGAGCCCGAGCAATGGTTACCTGTCCTATCTAAAGTTCTTTGGCAAGATTTCCGAGATCTGCCGGCTGGCGAAAGTGGTGATGGTCAACTCCAGCCACATTCGTGAATATGTTTCGCAGTACAATCAAAACATTTGGCAGGTTCCGAGCATTGTCGACACCCGGCAATATTCATTTCGTCCTGAGTCGCTGGAAAAACGACCCGACGAAGTTTGCATTGGTTGGAGTGGCAGTCCGACGACGATGGTTAACATTCAGGTGATCGCCGGAGCGCTGCGCAAACTGGCGCAAGCGGTTCCGCATCGAGTGCACCTCATTGGCGGGACTGAATTTGATCTGCCCGGCGTTGACTACGTCGCACAAAAGTGGTCGGCCGACACCGAGGTTGACGACCTGCGAAAGATGCAAGTCGGGATGGTGCCCTTGCCCCTTAACGAGTGGAACAAGCGGAAGTTTTATATGAAGACTGCGCAGTATATGGCGCTCGGTATTCCGCCTGTGGCAACATCGTTAGGCTCAAATCCGGAAGTTATTCAACATGGCGTAACGGGTTTTCTGGCAGACTCCGATGAGCAATGGATCGAGTATCTAACTCTCTTAATAAAAGACCATGACCTGCGCGCGAGCATGTCGCAGGCCGCGGCGAAAACCGCGCGGGAAAAGTATAGTTTGGAAAGTAATACACCAAAAATAATTGAAGCGTTTCAGGCGGCGTTAAATTGAAAGTAGTGCGCCGCCTTGCGCAAAGGTAATGAACGCGAATGATGCGATACGTTGATGCGCTCAAAAAGATTTTCGCCAGTGCCCCAAATAAGCACGAGGCTAACTACCGCTCGCAGGCTGTGCTCAAAGAGATGTCGAACGACCCGGGCTTCCTCAGCAGTGTGCTCGAAAATCACATCAAGAAGGATGGTTCATTAAATACGAGACATTATCCGGTGGTGGGAATCGATATCGAACTGAATCACCTTTTCGGATTGGTAGCCAATTGTTGGATACCATTACCTGACCGCGCCACCAACGTCTCGACCAAAGCAATTCATCATCACGGTGACATGTTGCTTTCGACAGTCACTGCGTTTGGTCCCGGTTATGAACATTGGACTTTTAAGCAGCCGGTCGCCGTCGATCCAGTTTCTGAAAGCTATGCGCTTGATCTCATAGATCATGGTCCCCACCCGCTGCACCACATCGCATTTGTGGATAGCTATGTGGCGCATTTGCCCTTCTACCCTGCCGGCATGACAATCACCTACGCGCTTTGGAGCAGCAAATTTCAATCAAACTGGAAAGATCGGGTGAAGCGGTTTCCACCGCTGCAAAAAAACTCTGCTCGACTTAAGGAGCTTGCAGCGCGCGCTGGCATGACCAGACATCTGGACTTGAAGGTGGTCGAATATTTCGACTTCTATCCCACTGCCCGAGGGTTCTGTGGGATTAAGGAGCGCAAGGAGTTTGAGCGCGGCCCCAACACGGATTATTTGCCGAGCCTTTTCCAGGTTATTCAGGAGACTGGCAACGAGCAGTTGGCTCCGCTGCTAAAACAACAACTGAACTCGGGCCGGCCGTTGGATAATCCTGAGTTGCTGACGGATCTAATCCAGCAGCTTGAGAGCGGGCGGACGATAGAGGGACGGCTCTCGCCGACCCACTACGGTATCGAGCGGGCGAACTTTAGCAAACACGATCTCGAGATTGCTCTTGCCGCGCAGTCCGCAAGATTGTCTTAGTCACCTCGCTAACCACAAGGAACCTATCATGGCCGCCAACAGCGCGCTGAGACGCGCAATAAAAAAAGTGCTCTATAGTTTTCCCGGGAATTCCAGCTACAAGTATTTCCAGGCGGTCTCGAAGGCTAAGGACATTCGCAATGGCAGTTGGTCTGAACCGGAGTTGGACCTCATCCCCCTGGCAGTCAGGGAAGGGGAAACAGCGCTGGACCTCGGGGCTAATTTCGGGCTGTACAGCTACCACCTTTCACGCGCGTTGGGACCTTCCGGGCGAGTTTACGCTTTTGAACCCGTACCCTTCACGTTTGAAACTTTGCAACTGGTTTCCCGAATACTCCGGTTCCGTAATGTGACGTTGTTTGCAAAGGGATGCAGCGCGGAAGGCGGTCGCATTTCGTTTGAAGTTCCCGTGCAAGCCTCCGGCGCCTTTGCTGCCGGTCAGGCCTACATCGGTGGGCGGCGCGACGATCGCGATGGCAAAGAAGAACAGGTTCGTTGGACCGGCACCAGGCAGGTAGAGTGCGACGTCATCAGTCTCGATGAGTTCCTACCGAAGATCGAGGAGTTGTCACTAATCAAATGCGACGTCGAAGGGGCCGAACTGCTGGCTTTTCGCGGCGCTAGAAAGTTGATCGGAAATCATCTTCCTTCGGTCATCTGTGAAATCAATCCCTGGTTTCTTGAAGGCTTTGGCATTCGTCTTGACGAACTGCTGACCTTCTTTGGCGATCAGGATTACCGCCTTTATCATTACCGTCAGAACGAGGGCCAGGCGATGCTAACGCTGGTTGAGCCGAAGGATGTAGTCGAGGACAACTACGTCTTCATTCATCCGAGTCGGCTGGAACGGTTCTCCTCTATTCTGGCCCAGACCGCGGGTTGAGCATTAGCACTATGGATACTGAGCCGCAGTTTGAGCTTCGCGAGCTGCCCTGTGCCGTCTGTGGCAGTGAATCTCGCACGCGTCTGGGCTGGCGCGGCGGAGCGTCACATCATGACGGCAGAGGCTTGCGCGTCGAGATTGTGCGTTGTGATTCGTGCAGCCATCTTTACCCTTACCCGATGCCTTTCCCCAGCAGTGACATTGCAAGTTTGTATAACGACCCCGAAGAATACTTCAGCGCTCACGATGTTGAAATGAAGAAGCGGAACGGCCTCGCGATGATGAAAAGTTTCGAAGAGAAACTGGGCCGGCGAGGCAGCGTGGTTGATGTTGGTTGTGGCCGGGGAGAATTGCTTTGGGCGGCACGGGAAGCGGGTTGGGAGGCTGAAGGGGTGGACCCTTCTGCGGAACACTTGGATTGGGGCCGCACGCACCTGGGAATTACGGGACGCCTGGGAACGCTCGCAGACGTCAGATTCCCTGCCGCGCGCTTTGACGCGGTCATTATGAGTTCAGTGCTCGAGCATTTGTACGATCCACTCGCTACGCTGCAGGAAGTTTGGCGAGTGCTGAAGCCGGGCGGCGTGTTTTACTTCGACGCGCCAAATGAAGACGGGCTATATATGCGCATGGGCAATTTTTATATGCGCACGCAGGGTCGTGATTGGGTTGTGAATCTCGCACCGACTTTTCCCCCTTTTCATGTTCAGGGGTTCAATCCCACTTCGTTAAAACGCTTGCTCGAACGCGCCGGTTTTCAGTTGCTGGAGTTCAAGGTCTTTGGTATCACTTCACCCCCAACCGGAAAGCCCTCGCTGCGTAAACGAGCAGAACACCAGGCCGCGCGCATAATCAATTGGATCGGTAATCAATCCGGGTCCGGTATTTACATGTATGTTTGGGCGCGGAAACCACTCAACGAATAACGGGCGCTGGCGCGCGCGGTCTTTCTTGCAGTGTGTTAGTTGCCGTCCAATTTAGCTTGTGCTAACGCCGGCGACCGTCGTTTTATGTAGAGAACTACAACTCTGTTATCCTGTTAATATCCCAGCCGGCTGAGGCGACACCAGGAGGGCATGGGCCCAACTCGGAGTTCTGCATTGCTCTTGCGAATTTCAGCAGACGTGCGGCTGCGTTTCTTTAGTGAATGCAACATCTAAGCAAATCACGTTTGACCGTGCTCGCGTGCATCGCGTTGTTGCCGTCGTTTCTCAAGCGCTCATGCTACCGGTGGTTTTTCGGCTACAAAATCGGGAAGCGAGTGCGGATTGGGCTGAGCATCATCGACACCAGCGAATGCCGGATCGGCGATGACGTTCAAATTGGACATCTGAATCTGATAATTCGCGTTAAGGAACTCGAGCTGGAGGACCACGTAAGAATAGGTCATTTGAATATCATAAGAGGCGGCGACGAAGTTCATCTCGGACGCTACTCTGAAATCATTCGAATGAATGAAATAAACTCGATTGCCGAGCCCGAAGTCGTCAACCCGATTGATCCGCGATTCTTACTTGGAGCTGGCAGCATCATCACGACCGGACACAAAATAGATTTTACGGACCGAGTGACGATTGGCCGGAGATCAATTCTTGGGGGCCGCAATTCCTCGCTCTGGACTCATAACCGCCAACGTACGCGTCCGATAGACATCGGGTGTTTCGCGTACATCGGATCCGAAATCCGCATCGCGCCGGGCGGGTCGTTACCTTCAAATTGTATAGTCGGGATAGGTTCTGTGATTACCTCCCAGCTTACCTCAGAAGGCTATCTGATTGCGGGCGTGCCGGCGAAGGAAGTAAAAGAGTTGAGTGAAGATGATAAATTTCTGATCGAGCGAAAGACGAGAAAAGATCTGCCTGATGATGTTTAGCCCTTCAAGGTTGGGATCGTTTTGACATGAATGCGCTGCTGACACTCCTTTATCTGATTCTGTGCGTTGGAATTGTGATCTTTGTGCCTCCTCTGGTGGCGCCCTACGTGTCCACGTACGGAACTTTTACTGTGTTCGACGCAGCGCGGGCTGTTGTGCTTTGCACCTGCCTGGCGGCGATCACTGGCGTTTTTACCTACAAAAGAAAAATTGACGGGACTTTCCTTTTGCGGCTGTTCGTCGCCGGCTTACTCGTGCGGATGGTGGTGGGCCTGGCAATCTTTGTCTTCCGCGGTCAGGACTTTTTTGGTGGTGACGCGATAACTTACGATTTCTTTGGCAACGCGCAACTCCTGAGCTGGGGTGGGGACCGATATTACCAGTCGGTCGCTAATCAGTTTGTTCGCAGTGGAGAAGGTTCAGGCTGGGGAATGGTTTATTTGGTTGCCGCAGTTTATGGAATTGTCGGGCGCAACATGCTCGCTATCCAACTCATGAACTCGATTTTTGGCGCGGTCACCGCGGTTGTAATTTACTTATGCTCGATTCATGTCTTCCAGAACTCGAGGGTGGCGCGGCTGGCTGGTATCGCCGTCGCCTTCTACCCATCGCTGGTGCTCTGGTCGGCGCAAGGACTGAAGGACGGGCCGATAGTCTTTTTCCTGGCCTTAGCAATTTTGTCCACCTTGAAGCTGGGCGAAAAACTCCGGATCAAATACATCTTGATCTTGCTCGGCGCGCTAATAGCTTTATTTGCTCTACGTTTTTATGTCCTTTACATGATCTCTGTGGCCATTGGTGGCGCCTTTATCATCGGAATGCAACGGGTCACGGCGACCAGTTTTGTGCGCCAATTTTCCGCGGTTATCCTGCTTGGACTGGCTCTGACCTACGTGGGAGTGACGCGCTCGGCCGGTAATCAGTTTGAGCGCTATGGCAACCTGCAAAACCTGCAAAACACTCGTCAGGATCTCGCGCGTTCGGAATCAGGGTTTGGGCGAGATGTGGATGTGTCCAGTACCTCGGGTGCACTGTCCACAATTCCCACGGGGCTGGTCTATTTGCTTTTTGCTCCTTTCCCCTGGCAAATAACTTCATTGCGCCAAAGCATTACCCTGCCGGAGATGGTTATTTGGTGGGCATCGTTTCCACTGCTGGTTCTGGGATTATGGTTTTCAATCAAGTACCGGTTGCGAATGATTTCGCCGATTCTGATCTTCACCGTAATGCTGACTTTTGCCTATTCCGTCTTTCAGGGAAACGTGGGCACGGCTTACCGTCAACGCGCTCAGTTGCTGGTTTTTTATTTTATTTTCGTCGCCGTGGGCTTCGTACTGGTGAAGGAAAAGCGGGAGGAAAGGAAGCGGCAGGAATTGGAACGACGACAAGGATTGGCGATCCATCAGGCGGCAACCTACAAAGCGCGCCCGGGCAGACCTGTCGGTTAGATTCGCGGGCAGACTAACTTCATGTGTGGAATCGCAGGCATCGTTGGTAACGACAAGGCCGGGGTTGATCAGGATCTGGTCGTCCGGATGTGCAATGCTATCCGCCATCGTGGGCCGGACGATGATGGCTTCTATTTTAATGGGGCTGTCGGTCTGGGCATGCGGCGGCTCGCGATCATCGACCTGAAGACCGGCCAGCAACCAATTCATAACCGTGACCGTACCGCCTGGATTGTTTTCAACGGCGAGATTTACAACTACCTGGAACTTCGCGCGCAGTTGGAAAAACTCGGCCACGCCTTTTATACCAACAGCGATACCGAAGCAATCATTCACGCCTACGACCAATACGGCAAAGACTGTCCCAAACATTTGCGCGGCATGTTTGCCTTTGCAATTTGGGATGAACGAACTCAGGAACTTTTTCTCGCTCGCGATCGAGTAGGCAAGAAGCCCCTCCTTTACGCTCATGTTAACGGTCAGCTTGTCTTCGGCTCGGAATTCAGCGCCCTGCTTCAGCATCCCGACATTGGCAAGGATATCGACTTCGAAGCGCTTAACCACTACATGTCGTTCATTTGCGTGCCCGCGCCGCTGACGGCTTACAAAGCTATTAGAAAACTGGAGCCGGGCCACAGCCTGCGTTATCGCAAAGGCGAGATAACGATCGAACGCTATTGGCAGCCTGACTTTTCGCAGAAGCTAAATATCGATGAGCGGGAGGCCGGCGAGCAGGCGATCAAGATTCTGCGTGACGCGGTGAAAGTGCGTTTGATGTCGGAAGTTCCGCTCGGCGCATTTCTCTCGGGCGGTATCGACTCGAGCGCGGTGGTCGCGTTGATGAGCGAGGAATCCAGCGCGCCGGTTAAAACGTTCTCGATTGGATTTGAAGAACAGGACTTCAGCGAGTTGCATCACGCGCGCCGGGTTGCCGAACATGTGGGCGCGGACCATCACGAGTTCATAGTGCGTCCGGACGCGCTCGAAGTGTTACCAACTTTGGTCGAACACTATGGCGAACCTTACGCAGATTCTTCGGCCGTCCCCACCTATTACGTAGCTCGGGAAACCAGGCAGCATGTGACGGTCGCTTTGAACGGCGATGGTGGCGACGAATCCTTCGCGGGTTACGAGCGCTATGTCGCGATGCGACTGGCGGAGACCTATCATCGAATTCCGGCGGTGCTTCGGGACACGTTGTTGCGTCAGGCTATTGATTTGATGCCTTCCTCGGAAGCAAAACGGAGCCGCTTGAGAGATGTGAAGCGCTTCGTCGCTGCCGCTTCGTTACCAAAGGCGGAACGTTATCTGCGGTGGGTCAGCGTTTTTAACTCGGAAGCAAAAGCGGATCTGTATACCGAGAATTTCATGCGGCAGACGCGCAGTCACCCGGCAGCCGGGATTATCGATCCGTGGTTTGCTCGCGCTAACGGCTCAGGCGTCGTCGATGCAGCACTGCTCGCCGACATCATGACGTATCTGCCCAACGATTTGCTGGTCAAAGTGGACATTGCAACGATGGCAAATTCGTTGGAAGCGCGCTCTCCGTTTCTCGATCATCACGTGATTGAGTTTGCGGCGAGCTTGCCGGAGAAATACAAGTTGCGTGGACTGACTACCAAATATTTGTTGAAGAAAGTGCTGAAGCAATTGTTGCCGGCGGAAAATCTGACCCGTCGCAAGATGGGATTTGGCGTTCCGATTGGCCATTGGTTTCGCGGCAAGCTGCAGCCGTTCCTGCGCGAAACCATTTTGTCAGAGGCGGCCTTGAAGCGCGGCCTCTTTAAGCCGGATGCGGTCAAGCGCCTGGTCGAGCTGCACACGCGCGGCGAGCGCGATTATTCTCCGCAGCTCTGGACGTTGCTGATGCTGGAACTTTGGTTTCAAAGGTTTATTGATTGAATTGGTCTTGGGCCTTAGGTCTTTGGTCTTTGTTATGAGAGGCCTTGACATGGAAGGCGAGATGAAGGCATGACCTTCAAAGAGCAAAGAGCAAAGAGCAAAGAGCAAAGACTTGAGAATAGAAATCACGGAGGATTAAGAGTGAAAGGCATAGTTTTAGCGGGGGGGTTGGGGACGCGCTTGCGACCATTGACCTCGGTAACCAACAAGCACTTGCTTCCCGTTTATGATCGGCCGATGATTTATTATCCAATTCAAACGCTGGTTAACGCCGGCATAACTGACATCATGATCGTGACGGGCGGCAACTCCGCGGGTGATTTCCTTAAGCTGTTGGGAAACGGAAAAGCCTTTGGCCTGAAACATATTAATTACACATATCAGGAGGGCGAGGGTGGCATCGCCGAGGCGTTATCGCTAGTGGAACATTTCGCCGCCAAACAACCGGTTTGCGTGGTGCTTGGCGACAACATTATTGAGGGCAACATCGCCGCCGCAGTGCGCGCCTACAAAGAGCAGGGCAAAGGCGCGAAGATAATTTTGAAGCGAGTTCCTGACCCTGAGCGTTTCGGTGTTCCCGAGCTCAGTGGTCAGAACGTGCTGCGTATCGAAGAGAAACCGAAGAGGCCCAAGTCGGATTACGCAGTCATCGGAATCTATATGTATGACGGCGAGGTCTACGACATCATTCGCACGCTTGAGCCGTCAGGACGCGGCGAACTGGAAATTACCGACGTCAATAATGCCTACATCCAACGAAAAGAAATGACTTGGGAAGAACTTGATGGCTGGTGGACCGATGCCGGCACGTTTGAAAGCTTGCTGCGCGCTTCGAATCTTGTGGCTGAGACCGGTGCAAACAAAACCTCTTCTGAGGTATTGAAAGCAAATTCCGTCGATACGCGAGCTAGCTAATTTTGTCCGGCAAAGAAATTCTGTAAATAGGCCAACAACTCTCCTGCTGTCGCTGTTCCCTCAACCCTGCTCGGTGTGAGTTCTGTAATTTGAGTGCTTTTGCCTGACTAAGGATTTGACTGCCCAAAACACTCTTTCTTTTGTCGAGTCGAGACCAGGGCTTAATAAAAATGTAATGACAACCTCGGCCAAACTTTCTTCCAGGTTAGCGTCGGCTGTGCCTATCGTCGGGCTGGGTTCGGTGTTAACGCTTGCCATGAGCAGTTTGGCAGGAATTGCGATGGCGCGTAACGGCGGCCCTTCAGGTTACGCGGTTTTTGTCGCCGCCAACATGGTTGTGTTCGTCGCTTCCGTCCTTTGCTCCCTGGGTTTGCCGCTCGCGTTAGCCAAACATGTCGCTGTGGAAGAAGAAGTCGGCCGCCATGAAGCCCTCAGAAAAGCCAACAGCACCATTCTGATTTTGCTGGCGGGCATTTCGTTAGGCATCGGCATTGCAGTGAGCTATGAACTTCCTGCCCTCGAACGGCATTTGCATATCACTTTTGAGATCGGATTTGCGATGGCCTTTCCCGTGGTCTTGCTCTGTGCGGTCACTTCGGATTGCATTCAGGGAATCTATTATGGCTTGCTGCGCCCGCGTGCGGTGATTGGGGTCACCGTCTCCGGACCGGCAATGGCGCTGCTGTATGTGCTGGTTCGCCGTTCAGGGGTGCCGTTACCAATTTGGGGCGCCGTTGCCGCTCTATATGTGACCTCTGGTTTAACTGCTATCTGTTTGCTGGCGCGCGATCGGTTATTGGGCCGTCCCGCGCCAATAAGCGAACTGGCGGGAGTCTTCAAAGACATCGCACCGGCGGCAACTTTCACTTTCTTTACAGTTTTTTCCTCATGGAGCGATCGCTGGATTGTGGGCGCGCAATTGGGCGCGGTGGCCATGGGCTCGTACGCTGCCGCCGTTGTCGTGATTCAGACGGCCTTAAGAATTCCCACCCACGTAGCCTATTTGCTGGTGCCGGTTTCTTCGCGCATCAGTTTGGGTGGAAAGGAAAAACACAAAACACTTAACGACGTCACCCTCAGTATGTTTGGTTCGTTCGCAGCGCTCATGACTGTGGTTCTTTTATTGGCAGCAGAAAGTATTATGAAGTTCCTGTTCGGACCAGCCTTTGCAAGCGCCGGACCCGTTTTATCGACGATGGCTTTGTGCTTACTCGCTTTGGCCATTAGTATTCCCTTTATCTCAGTGCTGACAGGGTCCAAGAGAAACCGCTTTGTTACTCTCTTGTTGGGACTGACTATTGTGCCGCGAATCCTGTTGCTGGCTTTTTTCACGCGACGCTGGGATTTGCAAGGCACCGCGATAGCAATCGTTATCTCTGAAAGCTTACTTGCCGTTTGTTGCTTGCTGCTCGCCGGCAAGATGGAGATGGACTTTCACCTGCGACCGCTGATTCGACCCTATCTTGCGGCCCTAGTGGCCTACTTAGCGGGCTTAATCGCAATATTTTTTGGCGCCCCGCAACTGCTAGCGGCGGCAGCGGCCGCGCTTATTATGTTGCTGACGCTTTGGCGCTTAATACGCTCGACCTATATCGAAGCGTTCCAGCGCGACGCGGCTTCAGCAACCTGAGCAGAGCTGGAATACTTCTGAATGATCAGTGGCCAGGACATTATTTGTATATCCAGTATCGAGTGGGATTTCTTGTGGCAAGGTCATCAGGAAATTACTTCGCGACTGGCCCAGGCGGGAAACCGCGTTCTCTATATTGAGAATACCGGCGTGCGCTCACCCGAAATACGGGACGCTGGGCGCATTGGCACGAGGATAAAAAACTGGGTAGGTTCATTGCGTTCGCATGGCGTACGCGAGGTGGCCCGCGATATTTATGTTTGCTCGCCGCTGGTGCTGCCTCCGTTTGGATCTCGCTGGCGACGGGCGATTAACCGCTGGCTGTTACTACCGCTCATCATGCGTTCCGTACGCAGCCTGGGCTTTGTTGACCCGTT
Organism: Blastocatellia bacterium; assembly: GCA_031371765.1. GTDB lineage: Bacteria > Acidobacteriota > Blastocatellia > Pyrinomonadales > Pyrinomonadaceae > PSRF01. The sequence goes on along the minus strand of JANMKA010000079.1, from coordinate 89,950 downwards.
ACTGTGGACGTATTTGCCTACCGACACTTCACTCGACCTGGTCCGGATGCTACGCGGCCCAAAAACTTGCCTGATCTATTATTGTGTTGATAATTTCGCGCTCTTGACACCGAAGGTGCACGCGCTACGGGAAAGCGAGCGCGCCATGCTTATCCTTAGCGACGTAGTTTTTGCCACCTGCACGGAGCTAGCCGCTAACTGCTTGCGGGGAAATGACAACGTTCACATCTTTCCGTTTGGAGTAAATCTTGAGGCCTTTCCTCTTGAGTGTGAGGCGACAAGTCCGGCAACGGCTGCGCACGGTGGTTCTAACAAGGTGGAGCGTCCGGCGAATTCGGCGTTGCGATCGTTGCCGCGCCCTCTAATTGGTTACGTCGGGGGAATTCACGCCCATGTTGACTTTGGCCTGCTGGTAGAAATGGTCCGCGCCCGGCCCGAATGGTCATGGATATTTGTTGGTGCTTTGCAGGTTGCTGTCGGCGAGTTGAAGGAATTGCCGAATGTGCATTTCCTGGGCCAGCAGCCCCATCTTTCATTGGTTGGCTATATCCGTGAATTCGACGTTTGCATCGTGCCCTATGTAAACAGCCTCTATACTGCAACAGTGGTGCCGACCAAGATCAACGAATACCTGGCGCTGGCAAAGCCGGTAGTTTCCACTGATCTGCCGGCGGTCAGCGAGTTCAATAAAGTGCATGAGGTTTTACAGACATCGACCACCCGGCCAGGTGATTTTCTTCAGGCCATCGAGCGCGCTCTTAGTCTGCCCACCGACGCGGCAACGCTGAATCATCGACGAGCGGTGGCCCAACTGGCGGACTGGCAGACGCGGGTAGAGGCGATGAGTGAACTAATTGATCATGAACTTCAAACTAAGAGGAACGAAGCGATCGGATGAAGTCAGTCTCATGCATCGAGCGTGTTCCTGATACGACAATCGCGCGGAAACAGATATGGATGCCGGCGAAATGACTCAATCACTTCAGGCTGCTGTCAAGGCAACGATTCCTGCACGGGTGTACCGGCCGATCTTGAGTTGGTGGCGGCAACTACGAAAGGGGCCAATCCCTGAAAACATGTTGTCAGGTCTGGAGCCAGTCAGTCGTATTTGGGGCCTCGATCGAGGTAGTGCGATAGATCACTACTACATTGAGCAGTTTCTTTCGTTGCATGCAGCCGACATTCGCGGCACAACTCTTGAGATGGCCGACGCAAGATACACACGCAAATTCGGCGGCGATCGGGTGGACAAAGGCGAGGTACTTCACCTGGTGCCGGGCAATCCCGAGGCGACGTTGGTCGGCGATTTGGCAAGTGGCTCCGGCATTCCCAGCGACGCATTTGACTGCATGATCGTCATCAACACTTTCTTGCTGATTTATGACGTGCGGGCCGCAATCGCAAATTGCTATAACGCCCTCAAAGAAGGGGGCGTTTTGCTGGCCCACTTCACCGGCATTGCTAACAGATGTCCCGATGATAATGCGTGGTCCGGCGATTATTGGCGTTTCACATCTGCGTCCGCGCGGCAACTATGCGAAGAGGTTTTTCCGGCGAACAACGTCAGCGTAACAGTCTTCGGAAATGTGCGGGCGGCGACAGCCTATCTCTACGGCTTGGCGGCGGAAGAACTGGAGCCGAAGGAACTAGACTATCGTGACCCAAATTATGAGGTCGCAATCCTGGTTAGGGCCGTCAAACCCGCAGCGAACTTATGAGCATTGTGAAATGGGAACGTCTGTCAGCAGCCTGTGATCGCGCTGCGTGGGACCAGGCGATGTTGCAAAGCCAGGACTACAACGTCTTTCAATCGTTTCTTTGGGGTGAATACAAGCGCGCCGGCGGCTGGACACCGACGCGATGGATTGGCAGGGACCAGTCAGGCTCAACTGTCGCCATGGGCCAAATCTTGGTCAAAACCTATCCCGGGAAAGTAACAATCGGTTGGGCTCCGGCTGGGCCAATAATGCGCTTTGCGGCAACTCCCCAGCGTAACCTCGCTTCAATAATTAAGTCGCTGACAAACGAGATTGCGCCGCGCGGCAGAACAATCATTCGCTTCGATAATTACTTGCCGCTGGACGCCAGCCTCGAGTTTGCAATGCAACAGGCGTCTCTGGTGCGGCCTTACGTAACAATCAATACAGGGCATTCGTTGCTGCTGGATTTACTTCAACCGTTGGAAGCGCTGAGCAAACAGATCAGGCCCAGACACCGGTCTTATATAAAGAATGCTCTGAACAAAGGTATCGAATGGAAAGCGGGCAGAGGTACACAAGAGGTGCAGGAATTAGTCAGCTTGCATGATGAGATGACGACGCAGAAGAAACTGTCGTTACGTCGCATTGGAACGTACGAGGTCTCTTCACTCTGCGATATTCTCGGAGAGCAGGCCACGGTATTCACTGGCTACCTCGATAACAAAGCGATTACTTCCACCCTGGTACTCAACTTTGGCGAGAAAGCCTTTTATTTCATCGGCGCATCAGGAACCGAAGGCAGAACGCTGCGAGCATCTTACGGCCTGATCGATCAACTGCTGAGGTACCTGAAAGCGGAGGGAATTGTGCAGTTCGATTTTGGCGGCCTCAATCCGCACAGCGCAACAACGGCGGGGGTTGATCAATTCAAAAAAGGTTTTGGCGGTGAGCCGGTGAAACATCTGGGCGAATGGGAGTGGGCTAGCCACGCATGGCTTCGTTGGGGACTCAATTTCGCCCTGTGGCAACGAGGCAGCGGACTGTGAACTGGAAAAGAGGAATTGCCAGAACGCTCGCGGAAATCAGTGCTCTTAGTCAGAGCGATGCACCGCGGTCCGGAGTTCGCATTCTGCTTTATCATGCGGTGGGTTCGCGCCTTGCTGATGATCCGTATGGCATCAGCATCAGCTTTGAGTCGTTTTGGCAACAAATGGAGATGCTGGCCCTGCGCGAAACAGTAGAGGTTGTTAGCTTTGACGCCTTGCCTTCCGCGTTGGATCGTTCTGAGTCGCAACAGCAGGAAAACAAACTGCTGGTGGCTGTCACTTTCGATGACGGTTACAAAGATAACTTGCATGCCGCTGCACCGGTGCTACTGAGACTCAAAATTCCTTTTACTGTTTTCGTAACCTCCTCTTTCATCCAAAACGAATCACCGGATTATCTTACAGCACTGGAGTTGAGAGAGCTGGCTGCTATGCCGGGAGTGACAATCGGTTCGCACGGCGTAACGCATCGCCCACTCGCACAGTGTGACGACGCGACTTTGTCCTGGGAGCTGAACGTAAGTCGTCACAGCCTTGAGGACATAATCGGAAAATCCGTGACCGCGCTTTCATACCCGCATGGTTCAGTTAGCGGTCGGGTTCGCGACGCTGCGCGCCAGGCCGGCTACGTTCTGGCAGGAAGTAGTTGTTTCGATATAAATAAGTCGCCTTATGATCCTCTTAACTTATGTCGCTGTGAGATAGTTGCTCGGGATTCTGCGAGGGTATTCTTGCAAAAACTAAATGGAGCTTGGGATTGGAAACGGTGGCGGACCAGTTTGCCCACCGGCCGTTAAGAGAAGGCCATCTCTGAAGATCGCTTTGTTGTAACGCATCCTCGGGCAGGAGGATTAGGCTGTTGCTGGCGAGCGCCATAATATGAAAATCGTTCGGGTTATTGCCCGTCTAAACGTGGGGGGGCCGGCCAAGCATGTAATTTGGCTCACTCAGGGACTGCAAAGCGGAGGATGGAACTCACTGCTCGTTGCCGGCACTGTTCCGCCGGGCGAAGAAGACATGGGCTATTTCGCGGCCGAGTCGGGTGTCGCCCCTCTTTTCGTGCCGCAGATGAGCCGCGAGATTTCGCTGAAAGATGCGGTCACGGTTTGGAAGCTCTATCGGCTCTTTCGCCGCGAGCAACCTGACATCGTCCACACACACACCGCGAAAGCCGGCACGGTTGGCCGGTTGGCAGGAATACTTTATCGCTGGCTAACCCCAGGCACATTGTTGGGACGCCCGCGTCCTTGCCGTTTTGTCCACACTTATCACGGCCACATTTTTCACAGCTATTATGGGCCAGTAAAGACCCGCGTGTTCCTGACCATAGAAAAGATCCTGGCGCGACTCGCGACGGATCGCATTGTGGTCATAAGCGAACAACAGCTCCAGGAAATTAACCAAGAGTTTGCGGTGGGTCGCGCGCGTCAGTTTGCAGTAATACCGCTGGGATTGGACCTGGCCGTCTATGCTCGCTGGCAGGAACGCCGGGAAACTTTTCGTAAAGAGCTTGACGCCGATGCAAACGAGATTCTGGTGGGCATCGTCGGGCGCCTAACTGAAATCAAGAACCACGAACTCTTTCTGCAAGCCGCGGCGTTGTTCAAGGAACAGTTTGCCAGTGCACCAGTGGCGGCGCGCGTGCGGTTCATAGTTATCGGGGACGGACATCTGCGCCAGCAGCTTGAGCAACAGACTCAGACTCAGGGGTTGAGTAACGTTGTCACTTTTGTGGGCAGCCGTCGCGATCCGGAGAACTTTTATCCAGCGCTGGATATCGTCGCGCTTACCTCGCGCAATGAAGGCACTCCGCTTACGCTAATCGAAGCTATGGCCAATGCGCGTCCAGTAATTTCCACCGCCGTCGGCGGCGTGCGCGACCTGTTGGGGCAACCGCTTTCTGACGAGGACACTGGTGCATTTGTCGTCTGTGAACGGGGCGTTCGCATCCGTCCCGGCGATGCTCGAGGGTTTGCGGCCGGTCTGGCCCATTTGGCAGGCAATGAGTCGCTGCGTCGCGAAATCGGTGAGCGTGGTTTACAATTCGTTTTGGCCCACTATTCCAAAGAGCGACTATTGTCAGATATCAAGAGTTTGTATGCTGATTTGCTGTATCCCTAAAGGAGTCTAAATTTGCGTGTACTTATCACCGGCGGCGCCGGCTTCATTGGTTCCCATCTCGCGGATGCCTATCTGCAGCGCGGCGACGAAGTGCTGATCATCGACGACTTGTCGACGGGCACCATCGAAAACATTCGACACCTCAAGAACAATCCACGTTTTCAATACACGATTGATTCGGTGCACAACCTGCCGGTCACCGCCGAGCTGGTCGATCAGTGTGACGTAGTGGTCCATCTGGCAGCCGCAGTCGGCGTAAAGCTGATTGTTGAGAGCCCGGTGCGCACCATCGAAACGAACGTGCGCGGCACCGAAGTGGTTTTGGCGCTGGCGAACAAGAAGCAAAAGCGAGTCCTGGTCGCTTCAACTTCGGAAGTGTACGGCTTGAGCACTGACGTGCCGTTTAAGGAAGACGGCAATCTCGTAATGGGCGCAACCACCAAAGGGCGTTGGAGCTATGCCTGCTCAAAAGCGATTGACGAGTTTCTGGCGCTGGCTTACTGGCGCGAGAAAAAACTGCCTACCACCATCGTCCGGCTTTTCAATACTGTCGGCCCGCGGCAGACCGGCCGCTATGGCATGGTCATCCCGACTTTTGTCAGGCAGGCGCTTGCCGGCCGTCCAATCACGGTGTACGGCAACGGCAAACAAACGCGTTGCTTCGGATATGTCGGCGACGTGGTAGGCGCATTGATCAAGTTGCTGGACACCAGCGAAAGTGTGGGCCAGGTTTATAACATCGGCTCGAGTGAAGAAATATCCATCGCCAAACTGGCTGAAAAAATCAAGGAGCTGACCAATTCTGATTCCGAGATTGTCTTCGTGCCTTACGACGAGGCTTACGAAGAAGGATTCGAAGACATGCCGCGCCGCGTTCCCGATACCTCAAAAATCAAACAACTCGTCGGCTTTGAACCAAAGATGAAGCTCGAAGGCATCCTGCAAAGCGTCATCGATTATCATAGCGGCCGCCCCTCGTCGCTGGATGATTAGTGGTACTTAGTCCATTCCTGACTTGATTTGACGTCTGCTATCGATTAGCTTTCCTCTTACACTTCTTAGGCTGAAACCGCTTGCAGTTCTCGCGTTCGGAGTATGCCCTTTAGCTCGCTGAATTTTCTGGCCGTGGCTGCTGCCGCCCTTCTGGCCCTCGCGCTGACTCCCCTGGTGCGGCTGTTGGCGCGGCGCATCGGCATGGTGGCCAAGCCGAAGACTGACCGCTGGCATAAGAAGCCCACGGCCATGCTCGGCGGCATGGCGATCTGGTTATCGGTGGTAATCAGTTATTTCGGTTTTATTCCTCGCACGCCTTACGGACTTGTAATCATCGCCGCCAGCACTTTCCTTTTTCTGGTCGGGTTGGTTGATGACTTTCTGCACACCAAGCCTTACCAAAAATTAATTGGACAAGTGATGGGCTCGGCCTTTGTGATCTATTACGGGTTGAGTCTGCCCTGGACCAGTTACTCGGCGCTGAACGTCGCGATCACGATCTTCTGGTTGATTGGTGTGACCAATGCTGTAAATCTCCTGGACAACATGGATGGGCTGGCGACGGGCATCGCCGTGATCGCGTCAGGATTTCTCGCGCTTAGTTTTCTCAGCACAGGTCATCTTACCGAAGCGCTGATGCTGATGACTTTCGCTGGCGCGCTGCTGGGTTTTCTTGTTTACAACTCCAACCCGGCATCGATTTTCATGGGCGACTCAGGCTCGATGTTTATCGGCTTCTTTCTGGCGAGTGCCGCGCTGGTAAATGTTTCCGGCGGACGATCGCGCAGTTTGTTGCCTGTGCTGGCGGTTCCCATTCTCGTACTCTTCATTCCAATATTTGACACGACGTTCGTAACTATCCTGCGTAAATTTTCCGGAAGAGCTGCTTCGCGCGGCGGCCGCGACCATACGTCGCACCGGCTGGTCGCGCTCGGCATGTCTGAACGCCACGCGGTCTGGATGCTTTACGGATTTGCGGCGCTATCGGGAGTGCTCGCATTGCTGGTCCAACAGGTCAAGCTGGATGTAAGCCTGGCCGCAATTGCCGGTTTTACGGTGTTGCTGACTTTGATCGGCGTTTATTTGGCGGGCGTTAAGGTTTACGACGAAACCGAAGAAGCGTTGGCCCTGCGGGATAATTCGCCCTACGCGTTTCTGGTTGATCTTTCCTACAAGCGGCGCATTTTTGAAGTGCTGCTGGATGTGATTCTCATCCTGTTGTCTTACTGGTGCGCTTACGCGGTTAAATTTGGCGCGCTTTCGGGGAGCGCTGCCTGGAGACTTTTCCTGCGCACTCTGCCGGTATTGGTGTTCGTCAAGATGGCGGCGTTCCTGGTGATGGGTGTCTACCGCGGCATCTGGCGCTACACCAGTCTCGATGATCTGATCGTCTTTGCCAAGGCAGTGATGCTTAGTTCAGTGCTGAGCGTGCTGGCAGTACTCTTTGCGTTTCGCTTCGAAGGCTTCTCGCGCACGATCTTTATTATCGACGCCATGTTGATGTTTATGTTTCTGGCCGGCAGCCGCATGGCTTTTCGCCTGTTCCGGCAAATGCTGCCGGCGCTGGGAGCCGGCGAGGGACGGCGCGTGTTGATCTATGGCGCGGGCGACGGGGGCGAACTATTACTAAGAGAGCTGCAAAATAATCGCGCTTTGAAGTACGCGCCGGTGGGTTTTGTCGATGACGATCCGGGTAAGTACGGCAAAGTTATTCATGGCCTCAAGGTCTTTGGCGGCAATGGCGACCTTAGCGCCATCTGCAGGCAACATGAAGTTGACGAGGTGTTAATTTCGAGTTCACTCATGACCGAAGACCGGATTCTGGAGATCGTTCGGATCTGTCAGACGCACGAGATCGCCGTCAAACGAATGCGTATGACCATTGAGGACTTGACGCATTACTAACTTGTTCTAACGGCCGAAGAAGAAGCTTCCCAGCATAGTTCATCCGCCCTTATGCCTGACCAGTTAATGCTATTGAAGGCGCGCGCGCCTCTGAAAATCATCATGCTCGTCACTTTGCTGGTGGCAGTGTTGGCATCCTGGTTTGTCGTGCGTTGGTACCTGGGAAATACCATCGCGGAATACTTCTCTCCGGAAACCCGCCGCCTGGAAGTTGCGCAAATGGCGGCTGGCTGGGCGCCCAGAGATCCGCTGACACACTGGCGCCTCGGAAACATAATCCAAGTCGAGATGCCTCCCGATCAAATCTCTCAAAGCGTGGCGGAGTATGAACGGGCGGTGAGCCTGTCCCCAAACGACTACCGCTTCTGGATGTCTTTGGGCGAGGCGCAGGAGCAGGCCGGTGATTTTGCCAGCGCAGAAAAATCATTGCGCGAAGCAGTTAAACTCGCGCCAGCCTATGCCTTTCCGCGCTGGTATTTGGGAAACTTGTTGCTGCGCTCGGATCGTTACGCTGAGGGGTTTGAAGAATTACGAAAGGCCAGCGAGGCCAATCCCGAACTTCAAACCCAGCTTTTCAATTTTGCCTGGCAGATCAACAAGGACGACTTTGAAGCGCAGAAATCCGCGATCGGAAATACCGCGGAAGTGCGCGCGCGGTTTTCCAGTTATCTGATCAAGCGCTCGCGGTTCGACGAAGGACTGCGACTTTGGAACTCGTTGACGGAAATCGAACAACGGGAGAACCGCCAGGTTGCCGATTTGATTATCGCCGGATTGATCAACGCGAAACGTTTCCATCAGGGGATGGAGGTTTGGAACGACGTGGCGCCCGGCCCCTTGTATCGTGTGGAGCTGGGAAAAGTTGTTGATGGTGGCTTGGAAGGTAACCTGGCGCATGGTCCAGGAGCCTTATTTGGTTGGCAAGTTCAGTCTGCCCCTCAGTTGCAGATAGGAATAGATGCGCGCGTTGCTCATTCAGGAAGTCACAGTCTCAGGCTCTTCTTTCAAGTGCGTTCTCATGTCGAAAACATTGACGTATCGCAATTGATACCGGTAGCTCCGAACACGCAATACGATTTTGAATGCTACGTGCAAACAGAGAGGTTAGAGAGCGCATCGACGCCGACCGTTGCGATTTTTGATGCCGCAGACGAAAACAAAGTGCTTGCGAGTTCAGCAGCGGCGCCGAGCGGAAATAATAATTGGCAAAAGATAACGCTGTCGTTTAAGACTGCGGCCAATGCTGAAGCGATCAAACTAAAAGTTTACCGGCCGGGCTGTCCTGATCAGCCGGTCTGTCCGATTTTTGGAACTGTCTGGTATGACGACTTCGATCTCAAGTCCGGAAAATAGTGCCCTCGTTTCGCAGGAAACGGAATTGCGTTTGGCCGAGGCCAAGGGCTATGTCAGCTATCGTATTCGTCACACGCTGGCCAGCCGTTTCTCGTTTTTGATTATCTGTTTGGCAATTATTCTTTCGGCGCTTGCTTACGGCACCGTGCATGCCTGGGCGCTCGCAGTTTTTTACCTTGGCAGCGTCGTGCTGCTGGTGCTTTGGGTGGCTGATAGCTGGAGTCTGGGCACGGTGCGACTCAGCAAAAACATGCTGCAGCTTCCGCTCATCGGTGTCCTGGCATTGGGTCTGGTGCAACTGCTGCCACTGCGAAATCCCAACATTGGCGGAACGTTGCTGCCGCTCGTACGGAGTTTGTCATTCGACCCATACGCAACTCGCTTCATCGTGATCGAGGTCATCGCGTTGCTGATTTACCTGGCAGCAACGTTGGTTTTTGTCGATACGCCGAAACGCCTCCGCTTGCTCGTCAGAACGATCACCGTATTCGGATTTGTTCTGGCAATCTTCGGTTTGACCCAATCTTTCGCCAGTCCCACGCGGGTTTATTGGGTCCGCGAGCTGCCGCAAAGCCAGGCCTTCGGCCCCTTTATCAATCGCCATCACTTTGCGGGTTACATGGAACTAACCATAGCGCTGCCACTGGGGTTGATTTTTTCGAACTCAGTTGAACGAGAGAAAAAGTTTATTTACCTATTCGCCGCGGGCTTGATGGCTGTGGCCCTGGTCATGACAAATTCCCGCGGCGGCATTATCAGCCTGGTGGCGGAATTGCTTTTCCTGGTTTCGCTGATGGAAATTAAGCGCCGCCATCGGAAGAAACACACCGAAAAGAAACCACGCATAAAAAGTGCTGCATTGAAAGCTGGATTAGCACTGGCAATGGTGATCGCTATCTTTGGCGGCGTTGTATTGCTGGGCGGAGAAGATGCCTTGACCCGTATCGTGGGCTCCGTTAATGCTGATGACCCGACCACCGGCCGCGCGCATTTTTGGGGCGTGACAGTTGACATCATAAGAAACCATCCAGTAATCGGTACGGGGTTGGGAGCTTTTGGAGTTGTTTACACAGGCTACGACACGCGGAACGGACTTTCGCGTTTAGAGCAGGCTCATAACGACTATTTGCAGGTACTGTCCGACGGCGGTATTGTCGGGGCCGTTCTTGGTCTCGTCTTTCTGGTGGCATTGTTTCGGATGGGATTTGCGCGTCGCGAGTCGCGCGACGATTTCAGGCGGGGCGTGGCGACCGGAGCGCTCGCCGGATGTTTCGCCGTCCTGGTCCATAGCTTTTTCGATTTCACGTTGCATACAACGTCCAATACTTTGCTGTTCCTGATTCTGGCCGCGATGGCGACAATGAATGGCCGGGTCGAGGAAGTGCATTCCCGACGCAAAAAGAAAAAGCGAGAGAGCACGAATGGGAATCCGCAAATGGCGGAACCTGCGCCAGTAACCTGAATTCGCATGCGAATGTGAACGCCATCGCATTATGATTCTTGCGTTAGCAAGTTTCGACAAACAAAAGACCAGTCAAGGGTGTTGCTTGGCATCTGCCTCTCTTCAAACAGAAAAGTCCAATCGTGGCCAATCGCCGACCATTTCGTCGGTCCCCGAACTTTGCCTGGACGCGGCGTTACGGCATGCGAAGGATGATGCGCTTAACCATAAAGTCGGCAATGAGTGGATCAATATTTCCGCGGCTGAGTTTGTGGATCGCGTGCGCGATGTTGCGCTTGGACTTGCCGAACTTGGCGTTAAGCCCGGCGACCGCGTTGCCTTGCTTTCAGAAAACCGGCCTGAGTGGTCCATAGCCGATCTCGCTATTCTGAGTCTGGGTGCGATCAATGTGCCGATCTATACGACTCAGGCAATCGATCAAATTCGTTACATCCTTACTGACGCCGGCGTACGCGCCATCTTTGTTTCCAATACGAAGTTATTTAATCATGCCGCGCCGGCGCTGGCAGGTCTCGACTTTCTGGAACGAATTGTTTTCTTTGATTCCGGTGCTGATTCTGTCAGCGAAAGGTCGCTCACGCTCGACTCACTCGAAGAAGCGGGACGGCAGCGCGCTGAGAACAAGCCGGCCGCATTCGATGCGTATCTCAAGGCAATCAGACCCGACGATCTGGCGACGATCATTTACACTTCCGGAACCACGGGTGAACCGAAGGGGGTGATGCTGACACACTCTAATTTCATCTCAAACGTGTTGACGATCACCGCGGGTTTGCCCATAGCGCCCACCGATGTTGCGCTATCAGTTTTGCCCCTGTCGCACATCTTCGAGCGAACCGGCTTCTACATCTTCTGTTACAACGGTGTTTCCGTTTATTACACCGCCTCATTTGATCAGGTGGGCGAAAACCTGCGCGAAGTAAGACCGACAATCATGACCGCAGTGCCGCGGCTGTTCGAAAAGGTCTATCACCGAATTGTGAAGAAGGGACTTTCGCAAAAGGGAATTAAGCGCAAGATTTTTCTGCGATCACTTGAGGTCGGCCAGCAGTACGCGGAGCGGAAAGACAAGGGCGGGCGCGTCTGGCCAGTTTTATCTTTGCAACAGCGAATGGCCAACCGGTTGGTTTTTTCTAAATGGCGGGAGGGTGTCGGCGGGCGTTTGCGCTATTTCGTTTCGGGCGGCGCGCCGCTGTCGCCGGTGCTTTCGCATGCATTCCTGGCGGCCGGAATTCCTATATTGCAGGGCTATGGCGCTACGGAAACCTGTATCGTTTCCGCCAATCGACCTGAAAATAATCAGGTGGGTTCGGTCGGTCTGCCCTTTGCAGGAATCGAAGTTAGAATCGCCGCTGACGGTGAAATTCTGTTGCGGGGACCAAACGTAATGCGCGGCTATTACGGACATCCTGAGGAATCCGCATCTGTTTTAGAAGATGGCTGGTTCGCGACTGGCGATGTGGGCCATGTCGACAAGCAAGGGCACCTTTACATCACTGATCGCAAGAAAGATCTTTTCAAACTCTCAAACGGAAAGTACATAGCGCCACAGCAGATTGAGAGTCTCCTTAAACAGAGCGAGTTTGTAAGCCAGGTAGTAGTTGTGGGCGCTGGCCGCAAACAACCGGCAGCGCTAATTGTGCCAGAATGGGAAGCATTGCGGCAGGCCCTTATGGAAAAAGGAGAAGAGTTTCCTGCTAGTCGAGTCCTGCTGGCGGAGTTTCCGCCTGCCATAAAGTTGGTGCAAAGCGACATCCTGCAACTCACGCGCGAGCTCGCGGACTACGAACGTATTCGAAAGATCGCTTTGTTGCCGGACGAATTTAGTATCGATAAAGGCGAACTAACCCCAACGCTGAAAGTTAAACGGCGCGTAGTAGACGAAAAGTTTCACGATCTGATTGAAGAAATTTATTCCTGAACGTGAGAAACCAAGGGCAGAACTGACTCAACTAGAACTCGGTGCATCTTCGGCTTCGCTAATATTGAATTCTCTTTTCTTATCTGCACACCCCGCATTTGCCAATCTGTTTCCAAGCAAAATTGACTCAGCCAACGCCCTGAGATTTACAGGAAGTTCCGGGGTTCGCGTTTCGCCTTTCGCAGGCACGGTGTAGAAGGACAAGAGCGGTAGCTCGCAATAGCAAAAATCGCAAGCGGCTAGATGATGCTTCACCAGAAGGTTGATTTCAGGCGCCAACGTTTGTGAGCTGAATGAAAGTAGAAGGTTTGACGAAGGGCAGGCCAGCTTTTTGGCGAACGACTTTGCGGATGCAGAATTCATTTGTTTGCCCCTATCTACACAAGATTCACTGAGCGCCCTTTGCAAGCACAGAATTTAACGATCAGTAGAGGAAGCAAGGAGGCAAAATTAGCTTGCTAAACCTCAACTACACAGCCGCAGAGTCATCCGCTTGTTCACTGACTTTATAGACCCAATTGGGTTTGCATTCCACAACTTTCTTACTCCTGCCCCCAGTTTTGTTGTCTGGAATCAATAACTTGCCGGAGATGTAAAAACTTGTTGCTCATCGAGAGGATTGTTGCTAAGATGCTCGGCGTCAAGTCAGAGAGCTGCTGCTCTTTGACCCTCGTTCCAGGGCCAGCCCGCCTGTCTTCTCAGGAATACCCGGGCAAAATCAATGAACCTACAGAATAGCCCCGATTCACTACCGAAGATTCTTTTTCCGTAAAAAAGATTCCACCGCCTTACCACTCTTTATCTCAGTCGGACTGTCGCCCATTCCAGGACCCGCGACATCTCTGTCGCCTAGACAAGTTGCAAATAAGCGAAAACGCTCCCTCCAAAATCTAAACTCCACCCCTGATCGAAAAAAATTGTCGTGAAATCCTTAAGCCGTGAAGTAGCAAAAGAAGCCGATTTAGCTCCCGCCAGTCCGGCGCCGACCTCGCTCCGTGCCAAACGCACTGCCGAGCGAATGGCCAAGAGTGGTAAATGGGTTGAAAGTCTTAGGTGCTCGGATGTGAGCCGGTTGTGGTCAGAACTGCACCGCATTGTTTCCCACCATCCTTTGGTAAGGGCCTCGCGCAGTGCGGGCTTGCTCGTGGAAGAAGGCGCCAGCAGCGCCTATACGGACCTTACTCAAGAGCTCTTCGTTCAGCTCTTAAGTAAGAATCGGTTTGAGCATTATCTCGATACCGAGATGACCGATTACGAAATCGAGTGCGAAATTGGACAGATAGAACTCACCAACCTGCTGACCGCTGAACTGCGGAAACGTCATCCGGAAAGTTATCGGCTGGCTCGACGCATCTCCACGCTTATCCAGTCGAGCTCAAATTTCCGCCGCTTTGATACTAGTGGCACTGGCGATGAACCGCATCGCCGGCTAGCTGATCGCGTTTATGGTCTCAGCGAATGGGCGGATGGCAAACGCCGCCGCGACTCACACGACGTCGAACAACGCGTTCACATAATTCCAGTACGCGCACGCGACACGCGCATGGTTGGTTGCACAGGCGATTCGCAAGTTGTCATCACTAATTCGGACCTCGAGGACTTGATTGTCTCCGTGCTTGACGCAGTTGACTCGCCGGTTGATGTTCGAACGCTCAGAAGCCTGGTTATGTCGCGACTGCCGGTCATGGATATTTATCTGGTGCCGTTGGATGGCGACGACAACGACGGCGACGGCAATCATTTCGAGCCGGTCGACAAGCACGAAAACCCCGAGCAGGGTCTGTTGAGACGCGAATCGGAGAACGAAGCAGCAGGCTTTGTAGATCACTTTCTTGAAAACCTGCACGACACAGTCCGCGGCAAACTCAAGCAGTACAATCGCATTCTCGGCGTGTTATGGCACTGTTACTTGAGCCCGACACAGTCCACGCAATTGGAAGTCGCGGCCGTCCTGGGAGTTTCGGATTCGTTGGTTTCGGATTATCGCCGCCGGATCGAAACCGAGCTCCGTGCGCTTTCATTCTCTGAGGTTGAAGAGGCCAGGAGATTTGAAGGAGCGTTGCGCCAGCGAGTCAGAGAACTCGTGTTGGCGAGCGAGGAAAACGAGGTCGCAGTTTAGATTCCATCTTTCGGAATTCGTCTTTGTAAGTGATTCGAGGCTGCGGCGCTTTCAGCGTAGCAGCTTCTTTTGATTTTCAGTGCGAAAGATTAGTCGCCAGGCAAACGACCCATTGGACAGCAAAACGAACTTTAGATGTCGAAGAAACTTCAACTAGACGACTACGAGCCAGTCACTGCAGCGCCGCACCGACGTCAATTACCCGCGCCAGTTGCGGATAATTGGCAGCGTTGTCGCAGCTTGCCGAGCTCGGACGTGCCGGTGCGATCGCAAATCAATTCATCTACCAGAACAGTGGACCAATTGGTTCCGCCGCTAGTGCCGGATACCCGTCTGAAGGCAGAAAACTGGTTCGCGAAAAGCGGGCATAGTCTCAGTTTTGCCGGACTCTATGTCTTCACATTTCTCGTATATTTTCGGCCTTACGAATTGTTCCCATCGCTTTCCTGGATGTCCAAAAGCGCATTGGTCGCCGCCCTCGCGACGCTTGCCGTTTTTGTTCCAACCCAGCTTGGTCTGGAAAACAGACTTACAGCCAAACCGCGCGAAGTTAAGCTGGCATTCCTCCTCTTACTGACCGGTATCCTCTCGGTTCCTTTCGCCCTTGAGCCCGCAAGAGCGCTGCAAAGCTTCATCGAGTTTTGCAAGGTCATATTGATGTTCATCGTGATGGTGAATGTCCTGCGAACTGAGAAACGCTTGCGGGCACTGATCTTGCTCGTTTTGTTTTCCAGTTGCGTGTTGAGTGTGGCCGCATTTACCGACTATCTGCGTGGGCACCTGGCGCTTGAGGGCCGGCGCATTGCCGGCTTGATCGGCGGACTCTTCAGTAACCCCAACGACTTGGCGCTCCATCTTGTAACCATGATTCCCATCAGCCTGGTCCTTATGATTGGTGCGCGCGGAGTTCTGAAGAAAACGTTTTACCTGAGCTGCTCTTTGTTGCTGACGGCTGGTCTGGTCGCCACGTTTTCACGCGGCGGCTTCCTCGGTTTTATGTGCGTGGTCGCGTTTATGGTTTGGAAACTCGCGCGCCGCAATCGAGTTATTTTTGGCGGCATTGCCCTGGCGATCATGCTGGCGACGATTGCTCTCGCACCGAGCGCTTATCGCAGCCGCATCTCGACCACTAGTGACGACTCGGCCATCGCTCGCACAGACGATCTAAAGCGTTCAATCCTGATTGCCGCCCGCCACCCGCTGCTTGGCGTCGGCATGGACAACTACATTCTTTACTCAAACTCAAACAAGGCGACCCACAATGCCTATACTCAAGTGGCATCAGAAATGGGTCTCGGCGCCCTCATCGTCTATCTCGCGTTTCTGCTAACACCGCTGGGTCGTCTGCGAAAGATTGAACACGCAACGCGCGTCGGGAGACGGAACCCACCGCTTCATTATCTGGCTATCGGCTTACAGGCAAGTTTGATTGGTTACATGGCTGTCAGTTTTTTCGCCTCAGTAGCTTACCAGTGGTACGTGTATTACCTGGTCGCTTACGCCTTTTGTTTGCACCGCCTGCTGACTGTTGATGGCTCGGATAGGGCCGCCCAAACTAAACCTGCATGAAAATCTCTAACAAACAAAAAGTGGCGCTGACGGTGCAACGAGTGTTTCAAATACTCGCGCAACATCCTCAAGGTTTGTCCAGCAATGACCTCTGGGACGAACTAAACAACTCGCTGCACGCGTCAAATGGCAATGGCAACGGCAAGGGTCTCCTGTCTTCATTTGAAAACTTTACGTTTTCCTGTGTTGGTCCAATCAAAGCCGGCTGGCTGTCAGCCGAGCGAAACCATTGGACATTGACCGAGGAAGGTAAGAAGGCCTTTGCAAATTACGCTGAAGCTCAGCAGTTGGTGGACGAAGCAGGCAAGCTCTCATCGCAAGGTTGGCTTGCAGTGCACTTCCCAGCGACGTACGCCGCTGCTGGTAAGACTAAGGATCAGTTGACCTCCGAACTGCGAACCATGCGCAGAGTTGGGGTCAGTCGGCTCCTTAAAGAGAGCTTCGGCAAACAAACAAGTTGGCAGGAGCAGCTACCAGTTCAAGCACCGCGAAACATAGTCGTTTCGGATGTGCCTGCTGGTGTCTCGCTGATCGAATACGTGCGGTCAATGGAACCTTCTTACCAGCAAGGTTCGCACGCAGTTTATTTGTCGCCAGAGTCGTTAAGAGGCACTGCGTTTCAATCGTTAGTTGAGAATTATCCGCCGGACGCAGGCCTAAAACTCGTGAAAAAACCGGGTAGACTCGACGAGAGTGGCTACATTCTTGGTCGCGCAAAAGGCGACAGCAAGATCCAGCTGGGCATGGTCCATGGGCACCGGCACCTCTCACTTGTCGCAAACTTTCTTTACGCAATGCGAATCGGGCCGCGGCTTTATGACCTGGTTAACTTGCAATGTGGCGAGCAGCTTTGGACTGCGTATGTAATTCAGGACGTGGGAAACAATTCGCCCTCTGAAGCACAGTGCAAGGCCGGCGTTGATAGGCTCCGTGAGCTCCATGAGCAGGGCGTCATCAAGGTCATCCTGCCCGAAGGTTTCGACGACCCGGAATTCGAATGTCCCGCTTGTGGGAACAACGCGCTGATCGATGACACCGGGCAGTTCCGGTACATCGACTTTCAGAATTTCCTGCTCGGCGATTATGAAAGCTTTCTGGCGCGCTTGGCCACCGACGCAGGCGAGCAAACGCATTTTGGCGACACAGCGCTGCTCCGCGGGGGGCGTTATCTTTATCAGTCTGTGCCTGGTGTCAGCCTTCCGGCCAAACGTGATGTCGCAAACCGAATGAAGACATTGGTCCGGCTATTCAAAGAAGCAAACGTCACCGTCGCAGACCGCGTGGTTTTGGATGTCGGTTGCAACATCGGAATGATGATGGCCCAGTATCTGAAGTTAGGCGCCAAATGGTGCCACGGCTGGGATCGCGCCACGACCACACCTCATACGGAACGAATGCTGTTGGCTTTGGGCTGCACGCGTTTCTCAACTACGCCGGGCGACATAGCACGCACACAACCAATGATAGCTGACGTGCCCGCCCACGTCGCTCGGTCGCTCGACGGCTGCGCGATTTCTTATTTAGCGATTCGTGGTCACATCAACTGGCTAGATGCCTTAAGAGATATTCCCTGGTCATTCATGATTTATGAAGGACACGAAGGCGAAACCTACAAAGATTTTGAGTTCTACCTGGCCGAGCTAAGAGTGCTCACAAACTTTGAACTGGGACCGGTCGCCACCTATGTGGATGGTGATAGTGAAGAACGCACGGTGGCGATTCTGCTCAGGAAGTCGTGACCTGCAAACTCAACAAATTTCATGACGGTTAACCAAACATCAACGACGGAAGAGTCAGAACCGAACGGATCCAACCGCTCTGAACAGTTCTTTCGTACGGATCATCTGATGGACAGCCTGGGCGGACGCACCGCGCGCGGGGGTGTGGTGACTATGGCTTCGCATGGGATGAAGTTTGCTGTCAGCATCGTCGCGACTGCAATTCTGGCGCGGCTGTTGAGTCCTCAGGACTATGGCTTGATCGGAATGGTTGCGGTAGCGACGAACTTTATCGTTATGTTCAAGGACCTGGGTCTGGCCACCGCAACGGTCCAGAAACCTGAGATCACTTCCGAGCAGATAAGCACTCTGTTCTGGGTGAACCTGACCTTGAGCGTACTCACGATGCTGGTAATGATTTTGCTCGCGCCGGTTATTTCATGGTTTTACGGCGACTCGCGTCTGACGATGATCGCGATTGTCAGCGCCCTCGGTTTTCTTATTGGTGGTCTGACTGTGCAGCATGAAGCCCTCTTAAAGCGTCAAATGCGATTTATGGCGCTTAGCGCAGTCGCCCTTGCCGCCATGGTCGGCGGTTATGTTGTTGGTGTCGCCTTCGCCTGGTATGGCTTTGGTTATTGGTCTCTCGTTTATAGCCAATTGGCACTCCTCAGCATCGACGCAATTCTGGTGTGGACTCTTTGCGGATGGCGTCCGGGCTTACCGAGACGCAACACAGGCGTGCGTTCGATGCTGAGCTTCGGAGGAAACATAACCGGCTATGGCACCGTGAACTATTTTTCCAAAAACGCAGACAACCTACTTATCGGAAGATTTTGGGGACCACAATCGTTGGGCCTCTACAACAAAGCGGCGCAGCTCGTTGGGCTTCCGACCGACCAGGTGCACGAGCCGGTCATGGCAGTTACCGTACCCGCGCTCAGCAGATTGGCGGATTCTCCCGAACGTTATCGCAAGGCTTATCTGCGAATTATGGAAAAGGTTCTGCTGCTGGTGATGCCCGTGGTCGCTTTGCTAATCGTGGCGTCCGACTGGCTGGTCGGAATCGTCCTTGGCTCTCAGTGGAGAGGCGCCGCACCGATACTAGTCTTCATGGGTCTTGCCGGATTGATCCAGCCGCTGATAAACACCGCCGGCTCACTGTTAGTAACCCAGGGCCGCGGACGCGATCTCCTCTATTGGTCAATAATCAGTGCGCCTCTCTCAATCCTTTCGATAGTTGTGGGTTTGCCCTGGGGTGCAACGGGCGTCGCCGCATCCTATTCGCTTACCCGCATCTTCGTTACGCATCCACTGATGTACTGGTTCGTTGGCCGCACGGGTCCAGTGCGCACCAAAGACTTCTATAAGTTGCTGGCGCCGTTCGTGCTTTCTTCGACCGCGGGAATCTTCGCGTGTCTGGCTTTTCGACATTTCTTTAAGTTGGGAAATCCGGCGATCGGACTGACTGTTTGCGGCAGTCTTATCGTCATGACGAGCCTGCTGGTTTTGCTGCTCATTCCTTCGGGCCGCCGGGCGTTGGCAGATGTTAGGAATTCAATCCTGCTGTTAAAGCCGGAAAATAAAGATACGACACTGGAGAGCCAGTCTGAACTGCTAGCCAACCGCACTGCACACCTGCCCGATTTCTTATCCGAACCTCTCAAAGGATCGCCTGCGAAATAATCTTATGTGTGGCATTACCGGATTCATAGATCAATGGGACGCGGCGAAGGCGCGCGGCGCGGATGAGCGCGCGCAGATCCTCGATCGTATGTGCCAAGTCATCACGCACCGCGGTCCCGACGATCAAGGTGTATTGGTCCAGCCTGGAGTCGCGCTTGGAATGCGTCGACTGTCCATCATTGATCTCAGCGGTGGACACCAACCAATCTCTAATGAAGACGGTTCAGTAACCATTGTCTTCAACGGGGAAATCTACAACTACCGCGAGCTGCAAAGCTTGCTGCAATCGCGCGGCCACGAATTCAAGACGAATTCCGACACTGAGACGATTGTTCATGCCTATGAAGAGTTCGGGGCACTGTGCGTCGACCACTTGCGGGGCATGTTCGCGTTTGCGATCTGGGACGAGCGGCAGCAAAAGCTTTTCATCGCCCGCGATCGAGTGGGCAAGAAGCCGCTCTACTACTCCATCACGCGCAATGGCACTCTTGTTTTTGGTTCGGAGTTAAAGACGCTGCTGCAACATCCGGATGTAGAACGCAACACGAATCCGCGCGCGCTGGATGCGTACTTCTCGCTGGGTTACGTCCCCGACCCGCTCAGCATTTTCAAGAACGTTGAAAAACTTTCGCCCGGGCATCACCTGACATTTGCCGGCGGCCGCTTGTCGATCGAACGCTACTGGGATTTTGACTACCACACGAATGGCAACGGGCATCGAGCCGCGGATTACCTCGACGAGTTGCGTTCGTTACTTGAGGAGTCCGTAAAGCTGCGACTGGTTTCTGACGTGCCGTTGGGCGCTTTTCTTTCCGGAGGAGTTGATTCCAGCACGGTGGTCGGTTTGATGTCGCGCCAACTGGACCACCCAGTGAAGACGTTTTCTGTCGGCTTCGACGAGGACAGTTTTGACGAACTGAAATACGCACGGCTTACCGCAGAAAAATTTCAGACAGAGCATCACGAGTTTTTGGTCACGCCCGACATCTGCGAAGTTGTTGACCAACTCGCCTGGCATTTCGACGAGCCGTTCGCAGATTCTTCCGCGATTCCAACCTATGTTGTCTCCAAGCTGGCGCGTGAACACGTAAAGGTCGTGCTGACCGGCGACGGCGGCGACGAGTTGTTTGCCGGTTACACGCGCTATCTCACCGAGCAGCGGCGTGGGAAATTCGATTTGCTGCCGCGGTTTGTGCGGGAAGGCTTGATGAGTCCGTTAAGCCGGAGTTTGCCGCACAGCGCCTGGGGAAGAAACTATCTGCACAACGCCTCGCTTGATCCGATTACGCGGTACCTTGACAACGTTTCGGTGTTTAGTGGACTGAACAAAGGTGCGCTGTATACGGCAGACTTCAGCGATCAACTTAGAAGCGGCAGTCACCTGCGGGCGTATTTCCAGGAACTGAGCGGCAACGTCAGAACAAACGCCGAACTTGATTCGCTCCTCTACATCGATAGCAAGACCTACCTGCCGGGCGACATTCTTACAAAAGTCGATCGCATGAGCATGGCCGTCTCGTTGGAAGCGCGCGTGCCTTTGCTTGATCACAAACTCATCGAATTCGTCACGCGCATTCCGGCGGGTTTGAAAATGATGGGCACGGAAACGAAGCATTTGTTCAAGCAGGCGGTTGCCGACTTGGTGCCGCGCGAAATTTTGAACCGGCCTAAGATGGGGTTTGGCGTTCCCATTCAGCATTGGATCAATCAGCAACTGCGCGAACGCATCCGCGACACCCTGAACGACCCCAGAACCACGCAAAGGGGTTACGTCACGAAAGAGTATGTGGCGGTAATGCTCGATGAACATGAACGCGGACGACGCGATCATTCAATGGCGCTTTGGGCTTTGCTGATGCTCGAGCTGTGGCACCGGCAGTACGTAGATAAGAACGTGGCAGCGGACGACTTCAGCCGCGGATTTACGCGGACAAACGCGGATTAGATCAGGAAATGAAATTCAGAAACACGAAAAGGTTTTTCAGATTCGTGTAATCCGCGGTAATCCGCGGCAGAAGTAAATGAAACCACGCATTCTTCAACTTGTAGACAGCTTCGACGAAGGCGGCTCTGAGCGTCAGGCGCTGCAACTAACTCGCTTGCTGCACGGCAGTGGGCGCTATCAGGTTCTTCTGGCTTCCTTGAAAGCCGATGGAGTGTTGCGCTCGCAAATCGCGGATCTCAATCTGGGCGAAATATCTTGTTATCCGTTGACCAGTTTTTACGATGCGAACGCGCTGGTTCAGCTTCGCCGGTTTGTACACGACCTGCGGCGACTGAAAATTGACGTGCTTCACACTCACGATTTCTACACCAACATTTTTGGCATGGTCGCAGGACGCCTCGCAAATGTTCCAGTGCGCATTGCGTCGCGTCGCGAAACCAGCGGGATGCGCAGTCGTTTACAACTACAAGCTCAGCGCGCAGCCTACACGCTGGCCCACCAAATCGTGGCTAACTCTGAAGCAGTAAAGCGAAAGCTGATTGCGGAAGGTATTCGCAAGGACAAAATAACCGTCATTTACAACGGCTTTGATGCCAACCGAGTAGCTTCGGTTAAGTCTTTATCCAGAGTTGACGCACTCGCCGCACTTGGACTTGAAAAGAATTCATCGCAGCGCTTCGTAACCATCGTTGCCAACCTGCGGCACGAGGTTAAGGACCATCCAATGTTCGTGCGCGCGGCTCAGCGTGTTAGCAAAGTTGTGCCCGACGTCAGTTTTCTGCTGGCCGGCGAAGGCGAACTAAAAGGGTCGCTCGAAAGTCTTGCCGCGAAATTGGGCTTGGCTGAGAAAACGGTGTTTCTTGGTCGTGTCGCAGACATCGCAACGCTGTTAAGCGTTTCGGATGTTGGCGTGCTCGCGTCAAAAGCGGAAGGCTTTTCAAATTCAATCCTGGAATACATGGCCGCCGGCTGTCCGGTTGTCGCCACCGATGTCGGCGGCGCGCGCGAGGCGGTTATTGAAGGCGAAACCGGTTACCTGGTTCGTTCCGGTGGCGACCAGTTGCTGGCTGAGCAGATTATCTCGCTCCTCCAAAATCCGGAGATGGCAAGACGAATGGGCGAACGCGGACAGCGAGTCGTAGCAGATAAATTTTCAACCGCCGCGCAGCTTCGTAGCACTGAAGCGCTGTACGAAGGACTCTTGCTGAACAACCGCGATCGAGTGAAAAACTACGACGCAGAAATTAATGCAGTTGATGAATGCGAATCGCGCCCTGTCGCGACCGGCGCGAATTTACGATGAGTCATAAGACACAAACAATTAATGCTATTGGGAAGCCGCTGCGAATTCTGGTGGTTGGCCCTTCATTGGACATTCTCGGCGGTCAGGCAGTTCAAGCCGCGCGGCTCATCGCTCGTCTGCATGAAGTGCCGTCCTTGAAAGTGGATTTCCTGGCTATCAACCCGCGTTGCCCCGGCTTACTGCGAAAGCTTCAGGCTATCAAGTACGTTCGCACGGTCGTCACTTCGGTGTTTTATGTTTTCAGTTTGCTGGCACGCGTTCCCAGGTATGACGTCCTGCATATTTTCTCGGCATCGTACTTTTCATTTGTACTGGCCCCGACGCCAGCAATTCTGATCGGAAAGCTTTTTGGCAAAAAGACGTTGCTGAACTACCACAGCGGCGAGGTGGAGGATCATTTGCGCCGCTGGCCTTCAGCGGTTGCCACTTTGCGATTGGTTGATGAAGTTGTGGTGCCTTCCGAGTACCTGGTTCGCGCCTTCGCTGAATTTGGACTAAAAGCGCGCGCGATTAACAACCTTGTCGAACTTGATAACTTCACTTTTCGTGAACGCCCAACGCTTCAGCCGCTCTTTCTTTCGAATCGCAACCTCGAAAAGCACTACGGTGTGGACCATGTGCTACAGGCATTTGCACTTATTCAAAAACAACTTCCCGATGCGCGTCTCACCGTAGCCGGCGACGGCAGCAAACGCGAGGCTTTGGAAAATCTGGCCCGCAACCTGGGTCTGCGCAACACGGAATTCGTGGGGCAGGTAAAGCACGACGCAATCGTGGAGCAGTATGAAGCGGCAGACATTTTTCTGAACGGTTCGGAAATCGACAACCAGCCGCTTTCAATTCTTGAAGCTTTCGCCTGCGGCTTGCCGGTTATAACCACCGACGCGGGCGGCATTCCTGACATGGTGAACGACAGCGTGAATGGCTTCGTCGTTGCCAGCGGCGATCACAAAGCGCTCGCCGAACGAGCAATATACCTGCTCAAGAGCCCGAAACTGGCGAAGCCCCTTACTCACAACGCGCTAGCGGAGTGTGAGCAGTACAGTTGGCATGCGGTGGCCCAGAACTGGGTTGAGTCGTATCACGACCTTGCAGCGAAAACCTTCTCAGAATCCAATCAGTCAAGCAGGTTTGCGAAGCTGCGCAACATGAGTGTGGCCGAGTTACGCGAGAGAACCGCTCAAGCGGTCGCAGCTTTTTCTGAAAGACACGGCTGGTCCAGTCTAACGAAGCTGCCATCGGACGTTGGTTTATTGAAACTGCTTTCCAGCAATGGCGGAAAGACATTTCGTTCCCTGACCGAATTGTTTGCAGCTTTCCGCGCGCAAAAACGTGATGCATTCTTCGCTGCGTTTGCTGATCGTGAAAAGAGCACCGCTGAATTTAGACGACGATTCCCGGCAGCCGAATCTGAGATTGTTGCTCAAGCCGATCGCATTCTCGGCGGCCATTTTGATTTGCTTGGTTTCAAAGATCTTGATTTCGGCCAGCCTATCAACTGGCAGCTCGAGCCTGTTTCCAAAAAGTCTGCGCCGAACATTCACTGGAGTCGTTTGAACTATCTGGATCCCGAGTTAGCCGGTGACAAGAAAATTACCTGGGAGCTGAACCGGCATCAGTATTTCGTGACGCTGGGCCAGGCCTATTGGTTAACCGGCGACGAGCATTACGCAGAAGCTTTTGTCGCGCAGCTCGAATCATGGATGGACCAGAACCCGCCAAAGCTTGGGATCAATTGGGCCAGCAGTCTTGAAATTGCTTTTCGTTCGATTTCCTGGCTGTGGGCGCTGGAATTTTTCAAAAACTCACCGTCACTAAATGCGACCCTGTATTCCCGGTTCTTGAAGTTTCTTTATCTCAACGCGCTGCATCTGGAGACATATCTTTCAACTTACTTCAGCCCAAACACCCATCTGACCGGCGAGGCGTTGGGATTGTTTTACCTGGGGACGTTGTTGCCTGACTTCAAGGAAGCAAATCGTTGGCGCCAGCAGGGCAAGCAAATTCTGCTAGGGCAGATCTCGCAACAGGTGCGAGCCGACGGCGTCTATTTTGAACAGTCCAGTTACTACCACCGTTATACCGCAGATTTCTACACGCATTTCCTGATTCTCGCGCGTCTTAACGACGAGCGCCTGCCCGCTGAAGTGGAGCGCACGCTGCAATTGTTGCTGGACCACCTGATGCACATTACGCGGCCCGATGGCACGAGTCCGCTTTTTGGCGATGATGATGGCGGTAGGCTGTTGTTTCTTGAGCGACGCCCGGTCAACGATTTTCGCGCCGCGTTGTCGAACGGCGCGGCGTTGTTTCGTCGCGGCGATTACAAATTCGTCGCGAGCGGTTTAGCCGAAGAGACGTTTTGGCTGCTGGGACCAGAAGGCGCGCACGAGTTTGATAAGATTAAGGCAATCCAACCGAGCGTCGACAGTAAAGAATTTTCAGCGCGTGGTTATTACGTCATGCGCGACGGTTGGACGGCGCAGGCGAACTATCTGCTCTTCGATTGCGGTCCTCATGGCGCGCTCAACAGCGGCCACGCACATGCCGATGCGTTGGCGATTGAAGTTGCAGCGCATGGTCGGTCGTTGCTGATCGATCCGGGGACGTTCACTTACACCGGTTCGAAAGAATGGCGCGACTGGTTTCGCAGCTCGGCTGCGCATAACACCGTGAGCATCGACGGACAGTCGTCTTCCGTTCCGGCCGGACCATTCTCGTGGTCAACAGTGGCGAAGTGCGAACCTTTGTCGTGGCTCAACGCGCGACGGTTTACTTACGTTGCAGGTAAGCACAATGGCTATGAAAGTTTGCCAGCGCCGGCGACGCACAATCGCAGCATTCTTTTTCTCAAACATGATTACTGGGTGATGCGGGACCGCGTCACTTCCAATGGCGAACACGACCTCGCGCTACGGTTTCATTTTGCCGCGGATGCCGCGGTGGAGTTGTGTCCGGAAGAGAGAACGGGGGCACCCATCGTCAAAAGCGGCGAAACGCCCGGATTACAAGTCTTCAGCGCTTCCGAATCGGGCCGCTGGAGCAGGGAACATGGGTCAGTTTCGCACTGTTATGGAAGCAGAGTCGCGGCACCAGTGTGCGTTTTTTCCGAGCATTCAAATGGGCCGACGGAGCTGTTGACGGTGCTGTTACCACTCGCCGCCGGCACGCCGCGATTTGAAGTGGATGAGGTTGAAGCGATCGGTGGCCGCGCGATCGAGATAACCGGCGAACACCATCGCGACTTCGTAATGCTGCGCGACGAAAAACGAAGTGTGATTGAGACCGTGCGCTTCGTGTCCGATTTCAAATGGACCTGGGCCAGGTTCAACCGCAGCGATGAGCGGACAGCGGAAGCACTATTGGAGTTAGTTGTTATGGATGGTCAGCGCCTGCAAGTCGATGGCAAAGAGATTCTCAAGTCGGCGCGGCCAATTGAGTATGTAGTCGCGACGCGCGTGGGAGATCATTTCAGGTTAGAGACGCCCGAAGGCGCAATCGACATGAGTTTGCCGGTGCACGATCTGGAAGCATTGTTCGCGAGCGTGCAAGCGCAGATGGAAGTCTGAACAAAACGTATGTGCGGAATTAACGGCATAGCCTTATCAAACAGATCGCAGCGCACAGTGAGTGCGGCGAAGCTGGAACGCATGCGCGACGTGTTGACGCATCGTGGTCCAGACGATGCGGGTCTGTTCATTGATGGGCGAGTGGGCCTGGGCCATCGAAGGCTCAGCATCGTTGACGCCGCCAGCGGTCATCAACCGATGACCAACGAGGACGGCACACTTCACATTGTTTACAACGGAGAAATCTATAACCACGCGGACTTTCGCGAATCCCTCGAAGCGCGTGGACACCGATACGAAACGCATTGCGACACCGAGACGATTCTTCATCTTTACGAAGAACATGGCCAAAGTTGTGTCGAGCACCTGCGCGGCATGTTTGCCTTCGCGATCTGGGACCAGCAGAAACGTGAATTGCTTGTGGCGCGCGATCGGTTGGGAGTGAAACCGCTTTATTACGCGCAAACCAGCGATGGTTCGTTTTACTTCGCTTCCGAAGTAAAGGCGCTGTTGGAAACAGGCGAAGTAAAAGCTGAACTCAATTACAAGGCGCTGCCCGATTATCTCGCCAACCATGCAACGTCGGGCGAAGAGACTCTTTTCGCCGGAATCAAGCGTTTGTTGCCCGGCCACACCTTGCTTTGGCGCGATGGCGAAATCCGCATCAATAAATATTGGGACGTTAGTTTTGTGAGAACTGGTGACGACAGGCGCAGCGATAGCGACTACGTCGCCGAGTGGTCTGAACTCTTTCGCGAATCGGTGCGGCTGCGGCTGATGGCCGACGTGCCGTTGGGCATGTTTCTGTCGGGTGGAATCGATTCTTCAGCCATCGCCGCCGTCATGAGCGGCATGGTTGACGAACCTGTCAAAACCTTTTCGGTCGCCTTTCAGGAACGTGAAGCTAATGAACTGGAATACGCGCGACTGGTGGCGCGCGCATTCAAGACAAACCACCACGAGGTTGTTGCCACTCCAAAGGATTTCTTTGCTGCGCTGCCGCAGCTCGTGTGGCACGAAGATGAGCCCATTGCGCATCCGTCGAGCGTCGCGCTCTTTTTTGTTTCACAACTCGCCGCCCGGCATGTGAAGGTTGTGCTGACCGGTGAGGGAAGCGATGAGTTGTTGGCCGGATACGCGCGCTATCGCAAGACGCTGCTAAATCTAAGTCTTGGCCGGCGCTACCAGGCGCTGCTGCCTCGCGATATGCGAAACGCAATCAGGACGCGAATAGCGGCTTTGCCGCCCCAATCGCGCTTGAGTCAAAAACTGCGCCGCACTTTTCTTGCGCTGAACAGCGACGTCGAGAGCATTTACTTTGACAACTTCGCCGTGTTCTCGCGGGCGATGCAAAAAGAACTGCTCACTACCAAGGCGCGCGAGCAAGTTGGCGCGATTGATCCCTATGCTGGGATGCTCGCTGCCTTTACAAACACTGACGCGACCTCATTACTCGATCGTTTGCTTTACGCGGACACAAAAACTTATTTGCACGAACTGCTGATGAAGCAGGACCAGATGAGCATGGCGGCGTCGATTGAGAGTCGCGTGCCGTTTCTGGATCACAAGTTGGTGGAATTCAGCGCGCGCTTGCCGGAGCGCATGAAGCTGCGCGGCGCAACCACGAAATACATTTTGCGCGAAAGTATGAAGAGCGTGCTGCCGGCTGAAATTCTGACGCGCCCCAAGCTGGGCTTTCCTGTTCCGATCGGATCGTGGTTCCGGGGCGAGTCCGCGTCTGTCGTCGAGGACTATCTCCTCAGTGAACGCACGGTGGATCGCGGGATCTTTAATCCGGCTTTTGTGCGCACGTTAGTGCAGCGACATCAGGCCGGTGAGAACCACGCCGAAAGATTGTGGGCGCTGCTGAACTTTGAAATGTGGCAACGACAGTTTTTCGACAACGACCGCGGTTCCGCAGTTGAAGAATCGCAACTCGAGTTTGCGCACGCCTGAAACGACTTGAAAAATCCCTAATGAACATACTTTGGATCAAAACTGAACTGCTGCATCCGATTGATAAGGGCGGAAAGATCCGCACTTACAACATGCTAAAGGAGCTAAAGCGCGATCATCGCATCACGTATCTGACTTTGGATGACGGCGCCGCCGACGCTTCAGCACGCGAGCGCGCCAATGAGTATTGCCACGAGCTGGCTTGTGTTCCGCACCGACAGCGCGAGAAGTTTACCGCTGGCTTTTATGCCGAGTTGTTTTGGAATCTGCTGTCGCCGTTGCCTTATGCAATCAAGAAGTATGCGTCGCGTGAGCTGCGCGAGGAAATCTCGCGACGAGCCGGAGAATGCGACGTTGTGGTTTGTGACTTTCTAGCGCCGGCAGCAAACGTGCCGGCAAACCTCGGCAAGCCAACGCTGCTGTTTCAGCACAATGTTGAGGCGATGATCTGGAAACGGCACTGTGAAGTGCAATCCAATCCTTTGAAAAAAGCCTATCTCTTTGCGCAATGGAAAAAGATGCGCGCGTTTGAGCGCCGCATGTGCCGCAGCTTTGATGCGATAGTTGCGGTTTCGAAAGAGGACCGCGAGCAAATGCAGCGTGAGTACGGCGCCAAGAATATCTTCGACGTGCCAACTGGGGTAGACACAGAATTCTTTCGGCCGAGCGAAGCGGAAAAAAGCGCGCCGCACAATCTTGTATTTACCGGTTCGATGGATTGGTTGCCGAATGAAGATGCGATTCGCTATTTCACTGAACAGATCATGCCGCGCATCAAGGCGCAGATTCCTGATACGACGCTAACCGTCGTCGGCCGCAATCCATATCCGGGTCTGGTTGAGCTGGCAAAAAGCGACGGTTCGATCATCGTTACGGGGCGAGTTGACGACGTGCGTCCCTACATGGAGCGAGCCGCCGCTTACGTGGTGCCTTTGCGCGTTGGTGGCGGCACGCGCTTGAAAATCTTCGAAGCCATGGCAATGGAGAAACCAATCGTCTCGACCACGATTGGCGCGGAAGGGTTGCCGGTTACCGACGGCGCTGAATTGCTTTTGGCGGATACGCCGGAAGCATTTGCTGTTGCGGTCGTCGGGGTTTTGCTAGACCGCGACCGTGCCAATGAACTGGCACAACGCGCAGCTACGCTGGTACGCGCCGAGTTTGGCTGGCATCGAGTTGCAGAACGTTTCGCAAACATTTGCGAAGGGACATTGCAGGCAAGGCAGCCAGGCGCTGCGCTGAAAGTCTGGGAACGAATTCAACCGCTGACGGATTTTTGATGAGCACCTCTACTTTTGCAGAACTGATGACCCTTCGCGCTCCGGCCGCTTTTGCGTGGCCGGCAAGTGAAAGTGTGTCAGTGATTATTCCCTGCTACAACGAGGAAAAGTTTATCGGCAAAGCATTGGCGAATCTTGTCGATCAATACCCCGCGGACTATTACGAGATAGTAATCGTCGATGGCATGTCGGAAGACAGCACTCGTGCCGTGGTTACAGAGTTTCAACGGCTGCACCCGGACATTGCCTTAACAATTATCGACAATCCAGCCCGCACTATTCCCCATGGGCTTAACCTCGGTATCGCCGCCGCCCGCGGCGAGATCATTGCGCGCATCGATGCACACGCGGCGCCCTCGGCCGGGTACATTCGCCGTTGCGTGGCCGTCCTAAATGAGCGCCGGGCAGCGGTCGTCGGTATGCCTTGTCGCGTCCGGCCCAGCGCCGAAAGCCCAATGGCCCGCGCAATCGCCGTCGCAGTTTCTCATCGCTTTGGAATTGGAGATGCCAAGTATCGCCTCGATGAGGCACCAAGTTTTGCGGAGCCGCAGGAGGTCGACACTGTTGCGTTTGCCTGTTTCCGAAAATCGTTATGGAAGTCGCTGGGGGGCTTTAATGAAAAGCTCTTAACTAATGAAGATTACGAGTTCAACTACCGGGTGCGGGAGCGCGGGGAGCGCGTGGTGCTCGACCCGAGCGAACACTGCGACTACTTTGCGCGCGCAACGTTAGGTTCGTTGGTCAGCCAGTACCTGCGCTATGGATATTGGAAAGCGCAAATGTTGAAACAACAACCTCGTTCACTGAAGCTGCGCCACACTGCAGCTCCGGCTTTCGTTCTCGCTATTCTCTTTCTCGCGGCGCTTGGTTTTCTGAGTCCGGTTGCGCTGTATGCGTTGGCTTTCCTGTTGGCCGGTCATGCGCTGGCGGGATTTGGTTTTGCATTGACGGGTGAAAAGTACGGGAGAGACGCTCGCATGATTGCTTTGCTGCCGCTCATCTTTTTCACCATACACATTTCCTGGGGAACGAGCTTCCTGGTTGGACTCGTGCATCCATCGCCTCGAGGCTAAGTCATTTATGAGAATAAGCGTTTTTGGTATTGGCTACGTCGGTTGCGTCTCAGCAGCGTGCTTCGCGAAAGCGGGCCACGACGTTGTCGGCGTCGACCTCAACCCAACAAAGGTGGGAATCATTAACTCTGGCAAGAGTCCCATCGTCGAAGCAGGGCTCGAAGAGCTGATAGCCGAGATGGTTGGCGCGGGTCGTTTACGCGCAGTCACTTGTCCGTGCGACGCAATTCGCGAGACAGAAGTTTCGCTCGTTTGCGTGGGCACGCCGAGCAATGCGAATGGCAGTCTGAACCTCAGTCACATAAAACGAGTGTGCGAAGAGATCGGCGCGGCGATGAAGTCCAAAGCTGCACGACACACCGTTGTCATTCGCAGCACGATGCTGCCGGGAACAATCGAAAGCGTAGTTATTCCGACGCTGGAAGAGCATTCAGGCAAGCAGGCAAACAAGGATTTTGGCGTCTGCATCAATCCCGAATTCCTGCGCGAAGGCAGTTCGCTGAAAGATTTTTACGCGCCGCCATTCACCTTAGTCGGGGCTGACGATGAAGTAACGGCGACGTTAATCGGCAAACTCTACCGGGGCATTGAAGCGCCACTGTTTGTGACGTCGCTTAAAACCGCCGAGATGGTCAAGTATGCCTGCAACTGTTTTCACGCGCTGAAAGTTAGTTTCGCGAATGAGATTGGGAACATTTGTAAAGCGGCGGGAATCGACAGCCATGAAGTGATGAACGTCTTCACCCAAGATACGAAACTTAACTTGTCGCCGTACTACTTAACGCCTGGCTTCGCTTTCGGCGGTTCGTGCCTGCCGAAAGATTTGCGCGCCATCAACTACAAAGCAAAGCAACTCGATGTGGAAGCGCCCGTGCTTTCAGCAATCTTGCCGAGTAATCGCCTGCAGATTGAGCGAGCAGTAAACATGGTGCTCGCAACCGGCAAGAAGCGCGTAGGAGTCTTGGGCTTTAGTTTCAAAGCCGGCACTGATGATTTGCGTGAATCGCCGATGGTCACGCTGATTGAAACGCTGATTGGCAAAGGCCTTCAGCTCGCGATTTACGATAAAGATGTTTCACTGGCAAAACTTTTCGGCGCCAATAAGCAATACATCGAACGCGAGATCCCGCACATTTCGCAACTGATGCGCGGCAGCGTCGCCGAAGTCGTGAATGACGCAGACGTTTTGGTAATCGGTAACAAAGCTGAAGAGTTTCGGAATATTGAATCCGAAATGCGGAATGGGCAGATCGTAATTGACCTGGTGCGGCTGTTTGAGAAACCAGCGGTCGCTGAGGGCCTGTACCAGGGGATTTGTTGGTAGTTTGATAGGAATCTGGTTTTGAAAAACAAGAAACAAATTATCTGGGTGCTAATGATAGCCGTCGTTGCGGTGTTGGCGCTGTTGCCCGCTTTGGCTTGGGGCGCTGCCCGTTTGTTAGTTGTGCGCGCGCCGGTGGCACACGCCGACATCATTGTGATGATGAGCGGCTCGGCTACTTTTCACGAACGCGCTCGACACGCAGCGCAGCTTTACAACCAGGGCGTCGCCCCGAAAATCATTTTGACGAATGACAATCTCCAGAGTGGTTGGTCCGAGAAGGAACAACGGAATCCGTTTTACTACGAGCGAGCGAAAGTTGAATTAATTCAGTTGGGCGTTCCGGAACAAAACATTGAAGTGCTGATGGATCCGATTCTGGGTACATATCACGAGGCCTGTCTTATCAAGGTCTATGCCGAAAGTCATAACATTAAATCAATTGTTGTGGTCACATCAGGCTATCACTCGCGTCGCGCGTTGTTCACCTTTCGAAAAGTGTTCAGCGACACCGAAACCGAAATCGGAATAGACCCGGTAGCGGCAGGGATTGATACGCCGTCGCCGGCCACTTGGTGGTACAAGTCATTTGGTTGGCAAGTAGTGGGTGAGGAGTACGGGAAGCTGTTGTGTTATCGGTTGAACTTACAATGACGGCGAAAGATCTAACGACTGTGAAATTCAAATTTCAAATGGGGCTGGCTGTCTTTTGTGTCGCGCTGGGAACCTGGGCGGTTTCCGGATTCACCCAAAGGGCGCAACGTGTTGCCGCGCCCAATCGTACTATCGCGCTGCGCGCGGGCGATGACTTGCAAGCGGCAGTCAAGTCGGCACGCTTTGGCGACACCATCGTCTTGGAAGCCGGCGCTACTTTTACCGGTCCGGTAATTCTTCCTTTCAAGGGAGCGGGTTCAGGGACTGACGCCGACTACATCACCATTCGCACGACTGATCTAGCTGCGATCGCAGGGGACGGAGAACGTATCAAGCCCGAGGTTCAGTCACGCGCGCTACCTAAAATCGTCGCACCGAATGAAAAACCTGCTGTCGCTACCGAGCCCGGCGCACATCATTACAAATTTGTGGGCGTGGAATTTATGCCGGCGCAAAATGCAGCTTATGTCTACAACGTTGTGGAACTGGGCAGTTCGGATTACACGTCGACTGCCCAATTTCCTCACCACCTTATTTTCGATCGTTGTTATGTTCACTCCACCGGCTTGAACCGCGCGCGTCGCGGGTTTGCTTTGAACAGCGTCGAAACTTCAGTCATCAATTCGTACGTCTCCGGATTTGCCGGCGCGAGTGATG
This sequence comes from Blastocatellia bacterium, assembly GCA_031371765.1. Classification (GTDB taxonomy): domain Bacteria; phylum Acidobacteriota; class Blastocatellia; order Pyrinomonadales; family Pyrinomonadaceae; genus PSRF01. Next base: position 56,599 of record JANMKA010000079.1, on the reverse strand, counting down.
AAACGCAGGCAATTGCCGGCTGGAATGGGCCTGGTCCATTTCATATCGTCAACAATTATCTGGAAGGCGCCGGTGAAGTGATTCTGATTGGCGGCGGTGATCCGTCAATCGCGAGTCTGGTGCCGTCGGACATTGAAATTCGCCGAAACTGTCTACGCAAACCAAAGGAATGGCTGGGCCGCGCCGGCATTAAAGGCACGCTGGAACTCAAGAACGCGCGACGTGTTGTGATTGAGGGAAATCTGATCGAGAGCGAAATACTTACGACCGCAATTGTGTTGACAGTTCGTAACCAGAGTGGCAGGGCGCCCTGGAGCGTAATAGAGGACGTTGTGGTCGAGAATAATATAGTGCGTCACGCGAGCAGCGGCATAAACATTCTTGGCAATGACAACGAACATCGCAGTCAGGAAGCGAAACGCATTCGCATTGCCAACAATTTGTTAGTCGACATCGTGGCCAACGATCCCGGTAACATTCCCTACTTTCTGCAAACTAATGGGGGCCAGCAAATCACCGTGGAGCACAACACCGTACAGCAGGCAGGAAATGTGATTACCGCTTACGGCCTGCCTAGTCGCAGTTTTGTTTTTCGTGACAACATTGTTCAGCTGAACCAGTACGGCATTGTTTGCCTGACAGACGGTTCTGATTGTGGTCCGGAGAATATGTTTTGCAACTGCTTTCCCGGCGCCGTATTCAAGGGCAATGTCTTTGCTGACAACCTTAGTATCGCTGCGAACGATCACCTGCCGGAAAAGTATCCATCCGGTAACTACTTTGTTGGTTCGTATCAACGAATCGGCTTCAGCGATTTTGCGCACGGCAACTGGCGGCTGGCAGCAAACAGCCGCACGCGCAACCGAGGGAGCGATGGCAAAGACCCAGGCGTGGACACCGAGGCCTTGATTGCAGCAGGGGTGAATCTTGCCCGCACGGGAGGCAGATTTGAAAGGCGTTAGCTGTGAAGCAAACCGTTAGCTTGCAGACGGTGTGGCGCAACTCAAGACACAATAATATGGCTGATGATTTTGTAAACACGAAAATGATGGACAAGGTCAGGTGGTCGCTGCCGTGGCTGTTGCGTTATCCGTTTTGGCGCGCCGGTGAAATTGCGCGCCGGTGCAACGATGCGAAGCAGACTCATGTGATTTTCGTGGTTGCCAATCATTTCGAACCGGGACTCGGCGAAATTGCCCTACGGCGTCAGGAGCAGTGGTGCGAGTTGGCCCGCGCGACCGGTGATGCCATTCGCGATCACGACGGCACGCCTTTCCGTCATACAAACTTTTTTCCGGCTGAACAATATGAACGGCCGTTGCTCGATATGCTGGCCGGGTTGCAACGCGACGGATTCGGTGAAGTGGAAATTCATTTACATCATGGCGTTGACCACCCGGACACCGCGGCGAAGACAAGATTCATGTTGGAAAACTTTCGCGATGTGCTGGCGTACGAACACAAATGTTTGTCGCGTGAGAATACCGGCGGTGTGCCTAATTATGGATTCGTTCATGGAAACTGGGCGCTGGCAAACTCCGCGGGCGGCCGTTTTTGCGGCGTTGACGACGAAATGCAGATTCTGGCGGACACTGGTTGTTATGCCGATTTCACGCTACCGTCCGTCCCGTTTCAGTCACAGGTGCCGCGCCTCAACGCGATTTACCAATGCGGTCATCCGCTTGGCGAAGCAAAGCCGCATCGCGGTGGGCCATCTGTAAAAGTTGGAGCCGAATTGAAACTTCCGGTTATCTTTACTGGCCCGCTCGTTTTCGATTGGACACGTCGCGTGCACGGCTTGCCGGTTCCACGAGTCGACGACGGCGCGCTTGCGCATAATTATCCCTTGACGCTTGATCGATTCCATCGCTGGCGGAGCGCATCCATCAGTGTCGCAGGCAAACCGGATTGGGTTTTTGTGAAGTTGTTTTCCCACGCGTTCTTCGAAGCGGATCAGGATGCGATGATTGGCGAGCAGATGAAACGATTCATGAACGAGGTGCTCGACAATGCAGGACAGAATAATTTCAAGGTTCACTTTGCGACCGCACGCGAGGCTTTCAATATGGTAGCCGCCGCGGTCGAAGATCAACCGGGCGAGCCGGGACTGTTTCGCGACTATAGACTTCGGCAAATCATGCAAGAGAAACCCGAACTCATAGATGAAAGGGAAGCAGAGCTGGTTTTGAGTTGAACCGGAGCCTGATCCAATCAGCAATGAGAGACGAACTGCAAATCAGCGAAATCGCAACGTTCCCTGGACCCGTGCCCGACCGTGCCGAGGTGGAGGACGCTTTTTCGCGTCTGGACCAGGACGGCATCGCAGTCTTGCCGGGATTGGTATCGCTCGAAACACTGCAGGCAATGCAGAAAGCTTTTTCGACTCGATTGGAGAGAGCCCGTTGGAACAATTTTGAGGGTTATCAGAAGACCGAACCCTATCGGCATCTGGTCGAGGATGTGCTGACGCTGGACCAGGGCTTCGTCGACCTGGTGCTGCATCCGCTTGTTAAGGCAGTTCTTAATCGCTACCTGAGCGATGAATACGAATTGACAGAAGCGAAGGGCTGGAAGTCATTGCCGACCAAGCGCGATTTCCATGGCTGGCATGGCGATTCCTGGTACGACCAGAGCGTCAGCGACACAATTCACCGCGAGGTCAAGTTGGCAATCTACCTAACCGACGTGCGCAGCGGCGGGCTCAACTACATTAAAGGCAGCCACCAAAAACAGCACCCGCGCATTGTGAAGAACGCCGAAGTGAGCGATGTCGCTGCCGAACAAATCTTCGATGTTACTGGCCCGGCGGGCACTGCAATTCTGTTTGACACTTCCGGCATCCATCGTCAGGGCGTGCCGATGATCGAAGAGCGCCAGGCCTGCTTCTTCAATTACCACGATCCGAACATTACGCTGCAATGCGAAGACGTGGATTACTATCGTTATCATCCGCTAATTCTTAATGCAGCGTTTCTCGGCAATCTTTCGGATGAGGATCGACGCATACTCGGTTTTGGCAACAAGCTCAATTTCCGTCCGGCGTTCGTGCGCGCCGGTCAGCCTTCGATCCTCTATCGGCTTCTCAGCCCCGGCTACGATGCCGAGGTTGCGTTAAGGCACTTCAAAAGCCGCGTCAGCATGCGGCTGCGGCGCATCTTCAGTTAACCTCTACCTTGGCCAGCTAATCCACACGGCAATCCTCGATCGCGGGAGCAACTATGCAAACGGTAGTTTCGGTCTTTGGAGTCAGGCCATTCCGAATCGGGGGAACTGAAACGTTTGCGCGTGAGCTTTCGCATCAACTGGGCGAGCGCAACTGGAAAAGTGTGCTGTGTTTTCTGGAAGAACCGACGGCAGAAGTGCGCGAGTTTCTAAGCTTGCCAAACGTATCGATTGAAGTGCTCGCAGACGCCACGCACTTTAATCTCGCTGCCGCCAGGAACCTTGCCAGAATTATTCGCCGTTACTCACCCAAAGTCTTGCACTTGCATTTTACGGGCTTCCTGGGGCCGTACGTTTGGCTGGCGCGATTGTTAGTCGTGAAACAGATTTTTTTTACAGATCACAGTTCACGTCCTGCGGCCCATACTTTGCGACGCGCCCCGCTTTGGAAGCGAGCGATCGCACGCACGATCAATCAGCCCCTGACAAAAGTAATTTGCGTTAGTGACTACGGTCTTCGTTGTCTGACGACATTGGACTTGCTGCCAAACGAGCGACACGCACTCGTTTACAACGCAGTGGATCTTTCGCGAGTTTCGAACGACGGCCACCGTGCTTCGCGGTTTCGTGAGCACTACGGCATCCCTGATGATCGAGTTGTCATTGTGCAGGTCAGTTGGATGATTCAGGAAAAGGGAATCCCGGCCTTACTCGAGGCCGCGCGCATTTTGGCGACACAGAATGCCAACGCACATTTTGTTTTGGTGGGCGAGGGAGCGCAGCGCCAGCAGTTCATGAACGATGCTGCAAAATTCGGATTGAGCAACCGCATCACCTGGACCGGACTGATCGAGGACCCCTTTGGCGCGGGCGTTTACGACGTTGCCGATATCATCTGCCAACTGTCGCAGTGGGAAGAATTGTTTGGCTGGATGATTGCCGAAGGAATGGCTTATGGCAAACCGATCGTCGCCACTCAAGTTGGCGGTATTCCTGAATTGGTGATCGACGGTGTCTCGGGGTTCCTGGTTGAGCGCAACGACACTTCGGCTGCCGCTGAGAAACTGCTGCGGCTAACACAGGATCCGGAGTTGCGACATGAGATGGGAGCGGCCGGACAACGCCTGGTTGCTGAAAAATTCGATCTCAGAACAAACGTCGCGCAGCTCGTCGACCTCTACAACATCTAAATCAGCCGCAAACATGCAAAGGGACTTTCCAAACACCGCATTCCTACTCGACTCTGCTCCGCGCACCTGGAGCAGCCTGGAAGAGCATCACTTGCGTTTGTGTCAGGCGTTGCGCGCCTGCGGCAGCAAGCCTGTGCTCGTGTTTGCTACAAAACTACCGCCGGAGATTGAAGACCGCTTTATCCAAGCCGGAGTGTCTGTGGCTGCGATCAACTACGAAGACGGATTCGCTCACTATTCCAGGGAACTGCGAAAGCTTAATGAACGGCACGCGATCGAACGCGTGCACATTGCGTTTTTCGATTACTTTCGCGCAGTTGCCTGGCTGGCCCGTTCGCAAGGCCTGAAATCCATTGTTTATGAAATGGGGAACGGCGGACTCTTTCGAGCGATGTCCTGGAAGAAAGAACTGCTGCACCTGCGCAACCGCGTTATGACCGCACCACTTGTGCGCATCATTGCAATTTCCGATTACATCAAGGGACAGTTGGTGGCGGCCGCCATTCCCGAAGAAAAGATCGTCGTTCGTTATCTCGGCATTGATAATCAACGCTTTCGTCCTGACGCTTCGGCACGAGCAGCCTGGGCCAGGAAGCTTGCCATTCCCGATGACGAGTTGATTCTTTCGACAGTCTCCTATCTTCGTCCCATCAAGAATCCGCAAATAATTGTCGAGGCCTGCGGCGTGTTGGCCCAACGCGGTTTGCGCGCGCACCTAATCGTTGCTGGTGACGGCGAGATGCTCGATGAACTAAGACAACTCAGTCAAAATCTAGGAATTGCCGAGCGAGTTCATTGGCTGGGTTTGGTTCCTGACCCGGTAAATTTGCTGCAAGCGTCAGATCTTTTTCTGCTGGCCACGGTCGGCGAAGCTTTCGGCCTGGCGCTGGCGGAAGCGATGGCCTGTGGCGTTCCGATTGTTGGGAGCCGTGCAGGCGCGATTCCTGAAGTTATCAAGGATGGCGAAACAGGACTGCTGGTGAACCCGATGGATCCAGTCGCGCTGGCGGACGGAATAGAGAAACTTGGCCGCGATCACGCTTTAAGAAAACGGATGGCCCAACAGGCGGTCGCGAGAGTGGCGCAACACTTCACCCTGGAAATGGCAGTCGACGACACACTAAGAATCTATCGCGAGCTTTGATTGAAACGTGCTAACGAAGCTTGGAATTAGGCCATGCTCGAAAGCGCGGGTCTTTCATTTTTGAAACGCCAAATACCCAGCGAATTCTACCTATTTCGGGTCTCAAGTCTCCGCTCAAGGATTTCTCAAGCCGTGCTCTTTAAAGTGGGCCCTCTACCTAATGTCCGGGGGCCAGGTTTATTGCCGACGCGTTACTCGGCTATTGGCTTTCAACGAAACGTTATTGGAAACTTAAACAATGAAGCGCAAACCATTTCTAATTTGTCTCCTGCTCTTGTTGTTCGCCAGCAGTATCCAGGCTGTGCCCGCAAAACCTTCTCGCGGAGTGTTTGGCTTGCGTTTGGGGATGAGCGAAGCAGCCGTGCACAAGAGAATGAAAAAGATTGCCACGCAGCAAAAGGAAGAGCGTGAAGAGGAAGAAGGTGGCGAGCAGGAAGTTTGGATATTGAAGAAAGATGCGCGCTACAACTACCTGCTAACGAAATTCGATCACGAGCACCGCTTGATTTTTGTCACCGCCGTGGCCCATCCCAACCGCGTTCGCTATTCCGACCTCGGTGAAACCAAAGACGCGACTGTCGCCACTGATGGCATCAACTATTCTTACAAATGGAAGATTGCCGCGCAGGGAAAGGAACCCGCGGTGCTTTTGATTGCGCGCGGCAGTAACGCGGAGTTTCTTACTTCCTACTCGCTGTATTTCATTCGATAATTTCCAGTTATATCCGCTTGATCACGACAAGCCGTGCCAGGCGGCGCCACAACGGGTTTTCAGCGCCAGGATTCTAGCGCGCAGTCGGCGGTGCCAGCCGCCAACGACCGTAGGCAACAAACGCAGCGAATAGTCCAGTAACCAGCGCCGGGATCGCCGCGGTTACACCGATCATAAGCGAGAAAGCCGCTGCTCCAATCATCAGAATCACTAAACCCATTGCGGCTAACGGAGTCAGCCAGGGCTTGATGCGCAGCAGCATGGGAAGAATCAGACCTAACCCGCCGAGTACTTCGACCACACCGATGAATCGCAGAAAGAGTCCTGGAATTGCTATTGGCATCTGCTTAGTCATCTCTTCGATCGGCATGATTAGTTTAATGCCTCCGGCAAACAGAAAGAGAAGCGCCAGCAGCACCTGAATAATCCAAAGGGCAATGTTCATGATTTGTCTCCTGAGACATTCGCGCGTTGTTTCCCAGCTAGTTAATCAACCAGCTCGTTATATACACCGCGAACTACGAGCTATCAAGCTGGGCCGTAAATGTGAGCTATTGCCCGGCTTATTTATTTGAAAAAACTCATAAACGCCGGAACCTTGGACGCTTTAGCACTTTCAGTTAATTGAGCCGCCCCTGTTGAGTTGGCTCTTGCTGCTAGTTAGTTTCGACTCTGGTTAAACTTAAGGTTTTCCGAAAGAGAAAGTTGCCCTTTTTCTCAAGAAAACAAACCTATCTAATGAGTGTCGCCTCAAGCATCCCTGTCAAACAATTCTGGCGAGTCTTTGCCATAACGTCGGCCATAGTCCTGGCTTATGCCGCTGTGCTCGGCAAACTGGGGCATGACTGGTGGACTGACGAAAACTATTCGCACGGTCTGCTTGTTCCGTTTGTCATCGGTTACATACTTTGGAGTCAGCGGCAGCGCTTTGCTCGCGAACCCCAGCGACCAGCGATGGTTGTTGGTCTTGCCGTTGTCTCGTTTGGTTTGATTACGCTCTGGGCTGGGACGGCCGGTGCCGAACTCTATTTGCAGCGCACGTCGCTTATGTTTTTGTTCGCCGGAACAGTCATATATTTCTGGGGGTTCCAGCTCCTGCGGTTGTTGATCGTTCCTTTGTTCCTGCTGTGGCTGGCGATTCCCATTCCCGCAATTATCTTTAACAAAGTCGCGTTTCCGTTGCAGCTTTTTGCATCGCGCTGTGCTGTCTCGGCAATGCAACTTTTTGATATTCCGGTACTGCGTCAGGGCAACGTCATCGAATTGATGCCGCTTGGCGCGCGCGAAACAAAGAAGCTCGAGGTTGTGGAAGCATGCAGCGGCATCAGATCGCTGATGACCCTGGTGACGTTGGCAGTTGTTTACGCTTACTTCACTCATCCGCGGGATAACGATCCGGGAAAGGGGGACGGTAAGGGCGGGATGCTTGCAAGCCTGAAGACTTTTCGCTTCTGGCGGTCGGCGCTGATCCTTTTCTCCGCCGTTCCGATTGCAATTTTTACGAATGCACTCCGAGTCAGCGGCACCGGCATCTTGGCCCGCTATTACGGGACGAAAGTAGCAGACGGCTTCTTTCACACGTTCTCAGGATGGGTGATCTATATCGTCGCTTTCCTAATGTTATTCGGAGTCGGATGGGTGCTGGATCGGGTGAAGCCCAGCGGCGTTCAGCCCCCGGAAAATAAAACGCGGCGCGAAGCTCCTGGTCTGCAAAGCGGACTACCAAATCTTCAAAGCGCGACGGGGGGCAGCGAATGATGAAAAGGTGGCGCTTTGCAATCTTCTTCGGGTTACTTGTCGTTGGCGGCTTGCTGGTGAATGCCTGGGCTTATCTGGGCGAAGCGCATGTTGACCGCAAGCAGCTGAAAGGCTTTCCCGAAGAGATCGAAAGTTGGAAACAGTTGGGCGCGGATGAACAGTTTGATGAAAAAACTATGGCGGTGCTGCGAGCCAGCGACTATCTGCTGCGCAACTATCGCGCTACCGACGGCCGCGTATTGAATTTCTACGTTGGTTACTACTCCAGCCAGCGCGAGGGCGCTACCTATCACAGCCCATTGAATTGTTTACCCGGATCCGGTTGGGTAATGAGCGAGCCGGACCGAATCACTGTCTCGCCAAAGGGAAGACCGGCATTCGTCGCGAACAAGTACATCATTCAAAACGGCGACCATAGAGAGCTGCTCATTTATTGGTACCAGGGTCGCGGGCGCGCGGTAGCTAGCGAGTACTGGGGGAAGGTCTACACCGTGCTCGACAGCGTGCGCCGGCGCCGTTCCGATGGCGCGATGGTGCGTATTACCACTCCTATCGAAAGTTCGGAAGCTGAGGCGCTAAAAGCGTCGGTCGATTTGGCTGCCGAGACATCGACCATCCTGCCTGAATTCATTCCAGATTGATGTCAATCAGGAATCAAACAGACCAGCCTCGAAGGCGAAGTGACGAGCGGTCCAAACTCAACATGCAAATGGTTCGGCTCGTTTGCCAAATTTGATTTCTGCCAGCGGTCTACCGCGCGTGGTTCAGCAATTGCTAAGTGACGCGTGACTTGTTGTACTTTCAGCATCCGCTCGCAGCCTGCAACTGGCCACCAGCTTCAACAGTAATTTGCGGAACCTCTGAAGAATTAAGCCTTTCGTATTAGTGTTGCGCTCTCGTACCCACCGGTGGCATTGCCCGCCACCGGTTGGGAAAACGAAGTGAAGACAAAAAAACGCGAGCCCGCCATAGCGGGTTCACGACAGGAGAGCAAAATGAATATCGAGTGCCGAACCAGCGTCTATCACGCCACCCTCTTATCAGTTCTATTCGCAGCCATCTTCGCTATCAGCGGCTGCGCCAATCCCGAAAAAACTAAAGTCGCCCACGTAGAAAAAGGCGAGGTCTACCTGAAGGATGAAAAGTTTCAGGAAGCCTCGCTTGAGTTTCGGAATGCGATTCAAATCGACGAGCGCTTTGCCCCGGCCCATTGGGGACTGGCGCGCGCGTTCGAGGGATTGGAGCGTTTTCCGGAAGCGTTTGATGAGTTGCGCAAGACCACGGAACTCGACGCCGATAATTTTGATGCGCGCGTAAAACTTGGCAATTACTACATCGCCGGCGCCAAGGGGCGTCCGGAGATGATTGCCGAGGCCGAACGACTGGCAAAAGAAATTCTGCAAAAGGATGCGAACCACGTTGAAGGTCACATCCTGATGGGCAGCATCTTCTTCGCGCAGAACGAACCCGGCAAAGCATTCGCCGAAATGAACCACGCGATCGAGTTGGATCCAAAACGCGTTGATTCGTACCTCAGCTTGGCGCGCTTCTACATTGTTACTAACGACAACGCTAAGGCCGAAGACACCTTCCACCGCGCGATTGGCATTAGCTACAACTCCGGCCTGGCCCACACCGAGTACGGCAAGTTTCTGGTACAGCTGAACCGTGGGGCTGAAGCGGAAGCAGAGATGAGCAAGGCCGTCGAGGTTGAACCCAGCAACCGCTCTTCGCGTTTTGTTCTCGCCAGTTTTTATCTGGTCAACAAACAACTTGATAAGGCGGAAGTTGCCTACAAAGCGCTGGCGGAAATGAACAAGGATAAGCCGGAAGGCCGCGCGGTGCTTGCAGACTTTTATTCGTCCGTTAATCGTTTGGACGACGCAATCAATATCTACAAGGACATCGTTGCCCAGTCGCCTGATTTCACCCAGGGGCGTTATCGCTTAGGCGAAATCATGTTGATGCGTGGTGACACTGCGGGTGCGATTGCGCAAATCGATGAGATTCTTAAGAAGGACCAGCACGATCGTCAGGCGTTGCTGTTGCGCGCTCGGGTGCGCGCCCAAACCGGCGAGTCGAATGATTTGCTGGCTGCCGTTGAAGATTTGAAAGAAGTGCTGATTCAGGAACCAAACTCGCGCGCCGGGCTCTACTTCATGGCGCAGGCAAATTTCAATTTGGGAAACGTCGATCAGGCGCGCGCGTTTGCGGGCGACCTCGAGCGTAACTATCCCGACTATCTCCCGGCCAAATTAATGCAGGTCCAGATCAGCCTGGCGTCCGGCGACACAAAATCGGCCGCGCGGCTTTCGACTGAACTAATCGATCGCGTTAATCAAACTGCTCCGGATCGCAACAGCTCGCCGCAGATGCTGACGGAAATAAAAGCGAAGGCTTACATCTCGCGTGGCTCGGCGGCGCTGCAACAGGGCAACGCGGTTGCTGCACGCAAAGACTTTCTGGCCGCGCGTGACGTCACTTCCAGCGACACATATCCGCTGATTAGTCTCGCCACGGTCGCCCTGGCTGAAAATAAGACGGATGAGGCAGTTGGTTTCTACGAGAACGCGCTATCCATCGATGGCACGAACTTTAACGCCCTGAGCGGTCTGATCCGTTTGTATGCCGGCAAGGGTGAACTGAATAAAGCGCACGCGCGACTCGATCAAGTTCTGAACTCCTACCCTGGAAACGCGTCGCTGCATTACTTGAAAGCGCAGGCTTACGGTTTCGAACACAACTCGGGTCAGGCTGAAGTTGAACTGCGCAAGACGCTTGAAATCGATCCGAACTACATTGCCGCCTATTCGGCGCTGGGCGCGCTCTTCATTAACACCAACCAGCAGGACCGCGCGATTGCTGAGTATCAAAAGATTCTCGAGCACCGTCCTGACAACGCAACCGCCTACACGCTGATTGGCATGCTCGACGACTCGCGTCAGAACTATGACGCCGCCGCGGAAAGCTATCGCAAAGCACTCGGCAAAGATCAAAACGCCGTCATTGCGGCAAACAATCTGGCCTGGCTGTACGCAGTTAATGGTAAAGGAAATCTCGACGAAGCGGTGCGGCTATCGCAGAGCGTGGTGCAAAAGAATCCGAACATTCCCGGTTTCGTCGATACGCTCGGCTGGGTTTACTACAAAAAAGGTTTGTATGGCGCGGCGATCGAACAGTTGCAGAAAGCAGTCGCGCTGGATGAACGCGCTGCGAAAGGTGGCGCCGGCACTCCGGCAGCCAACTATCACTTCCACCTCGGAATGGCGTTGAAAGCCAAAGGCGACAAGGCAGCTGCGAAACGTGAACTTGAGCTGGCCATGCGTCTCGGCGAGCGTGCGTCTTTTGCAGAAGCAGCCGAGGCGCGCAGCGCTTTAGCCGATCTTTAAACAAAAACTTTCCTGGGGAGAGAAGTCATGAGTGTTGAATTTCGGCAACGGACGCCCGGCGAGTACGCCAAAATTGCCTGGAAGCGTAAGTGGATGATCATTCTGCCGGCGATCGCCATTGCGGTGTCGGTCGCGTGGGTCGTTTGGCAGCTTCCTGATCTTTACGAATCGTCGACGCTGATCGTCGTCAAACCTTCTACGCTGCCCAATTCCGTTGTTCCAACCATTACGGAAGACAGCCTGACGCGACAAATCAACAGCATCGCGCAGGTCGTCACCAGCCGCAGCTCGCTCGAGCCGTTAATCGAGAAATACGAACTCTACAAAGCCGAAAGGCAACGCGGCGAGCCGATGGAAGTGCTGGTTGACTACATGCGCGCGAATATCAAGGTTGAGGTCAACACCAGCCGCAACGACATCACCAACGGTTTCAACATCACCTACCGCGGTCGCAACGCCAAGACCACGCAGGCCGTGACCGCAGAGCTGGCGAGCAAGTACATCGACGAGCAAACCAAGAACACGATTAACTCGACAAGTTCGGCAAAACAGTTCATTGACCAGCAGGTAAACCAAACCAAAGAAGAACTCGACGCTGTTGACAAACAACGGCTCGACTTCATGCAGCAGAACGTTGGCAACTTGCCGTCAGAAGCCGCGTCCCTAGTGGGCCAACTCGGCGGTTTGCGTGAGCAACAGAAGGCCTACATTTCCGAAGTTGGGCGGCTGCAGGATCGACGTTCGGCGCTGACCAGCCAGTTGGCCATAGTTAAGAAAACTTCGGACCAGCTGAAAGATGACATCGCCGAAAACACCACCGATCCCAAAACCACCCTGGCCTGGTCGCAATTGGTTTCCCGCAAGGCGGACCTCGAATCCCAGTTAACACGCATGTTGACTGAGCTGCGCCCAAAACATCCTGACGTACTGGCGAAGCAGGCGGAGGTTGATTCCGTTAAAGAAGCGATGGACCAGATGATCACGGAATGGAAACAGCGCATCAAGGAGAAACAGGACAAACTGCGTGACCGTCCCGACCTGACAGTAGCGAACCTGGAAGCCGAACTTGGCATGATCGATGGTGAAATCAAGCGCGAGCAAAGTCTGCTCGGAGATATCGACTCGCAAATTAATCAAGTCATGGATCGAATCAATCACGTTCCGGGCGCGGAAGTAACTCTCGGCGCGCTGGATCGCGACTATCAAACCAAGAAGGGGCAGTACGATGCGCTGTTGACGCAACAACAGAAGATTGGTTTGGGCGCAGATGCGGCCAGTCAACAACAAGGCGAAGGCATTCAAGTAGTTGACCCGGCAAACTTGCCGGCGCGTCCGGTGGCGCCAAAGCGGCTGATGTTGATGGGCGCAGGCCTCGGCGCGGGGCTGGCTTTTGGTCTGCTGCTGGTGGGTCTGTTCGAAGTGCCTCGGCTCTTGACAGTTCAAACCAGCGAAGACGCCGCGCATTACACGGGACTTCCCGTTCTGGTTGCAGTGCCTGAATTGTTGACTGCGCAAGAGGCGCAAGTAATTCCGCGGCGGCGCCGGTTAATTCTGGCGGCGGCAATCGCGGCGATGGTTCTGGCTATTCCGGCGCTGGCGTTGGTCCTGAAACTGACGCAGGTGTTCGAACGGTTCGCAGTCTAAAAAGTTCATTAACGATCCGGCGCACGCCGGCTTGGAGGTTCAAAAGGTGTACGCAGAATTTTACGGACTAAAAGAATTGCCATTCGCGTTGACTCCCGATCCGCGATTCATCTATTTCACACCGTCGCACACGGAAGTCATGGCCAACCTGCATTACGGCATTGAGAGCGGCAAGGGCTTGATCGTGGTGACGGGCGAAGTGGGCACAGGCAAAACGACGATCCTGCGTTGGATAATGCAGCGGCTCGATCGCACCGTGCTGGTGGCCTACATCTTCAACCCGCGTCTGTCGGTGACTGAGTTCTACCAACACCTGGCCAGCCTGCTCGATGTGCAGAAATGGGAAACGAAGCCGGAGCTCTTGGTGTCGTTGGGCCAGGCGCTCGACTCGCGTCATTCGCGAGGCCTGCGAACAGTCTTGATCATTGATGAAGCGCAGGGGTTATCGCCCGCGGTGCTCGAAGAGATTCGCTTGCTTTCCAACTTTGAATCGGACACGGCCAAGCATCTACAAATTGTTTTGACCGGCCAGCCGGAGTTACGCGATGTTTTGAACTATCCGGATCTGCGGCAACTAAAACAGCGCGTGGCACTGCGTTGTGTGATCAAGGCATTGCCGAGTGTTGAAGAAACTGATCGCTACATCACCTCGCGACTGCTTGCGAGTGGCGCCGAGCGCACCGAGATCTTCACCAGCGAAGCCGTCGACTACATCTATCGCTGCACCGAAGGAATCCCACGCAATATTAACAACCTTTGCGACAACGCATTGCTTGCAGGATATGCCGCAGGTGAACTGACTGTTGGGCGAGCGATTGTCGAGGAAGTTGCCGAAACTTTCGATATGTTGCCGCGCCTGGATCGCGGACTGCAATCGGCTGAGGACAATGAATTGCCGGCGCGAATTTTTTCCGCAGCCGGCCGCGCAGAACTTTGGGCCGCGGGTGAAGGAAACGATAGTTCGACAAACTGAAGTCTGGCGCACTTGTAAAACAGGAGAACCATATGGGCAGAGTCTACGACGCACTAAGACGTTCCGGCACCGATGGGTCCGCCGTTGTCTTTGAGCCACAGCCATCGAGTTCAGATTATTGCGGCGAAATCCGCACTCACCGCCTCGTCCCCACGGCGCAGCAGATTGAAGAAGAGCTATTCAGCGTTTCTTCCATCCTGAACCGGAAGGAAGACACGGTGACCAGTTCAGCGTTCACTGCGCACACTGCGTATGCAACCGGCGGGAAGGCACTCCCTGCTGGCCAGTCATCCGGTGCTGTTGGGGCAACTTTGGACGCTGCAAGGCCGGCGCGCGTGAGCAGCCTCGTCTCTTATGACGTGGATGCAACGCGCGTCGAGCCTCATCTTGTGGCTATCACGCAACCGCGTTCTGCCTATTGCGAACAGTTTCGTTCTTTGCGAACGCGCGTGCTGCAGGCAAGCGAGCGCGAAGATATGCGCACCTTTGTTGTCACCAGCGTCGGCATGGGAGAAGGCAAGACTTTGACTGCTCTAAATCTCGCCTGGCTATTGGCCCAATCCGAAGGGGTCAAGGCGCTGGTAATTGACAGCGACCTGCGGCAACCCTGTGCGACAGACTATTTGGCGATCGACGCGCCGCGTGGGCTTTCGGAAGTGCTGGGTGGCGAAATGCGCTTGCGCGATGCCATCGTGCGACTTGATCCAGCCGGACTTTATCTGTTGCCGGGTGGGCAGGCGCGCGACGACGTTGCTGAGTTGTTGTCCGGGCCAACCTTTGCCGGCGTAATTGCTGAAGCTCGTCGGTTGTTTGACTTCATCATTATCGATGCGCCGCCGCTCGGCATCTTTACCGATGCTAACGTGCTTATCAGTCGCGCCGATGGCGCGTTGCTGGTAGTGCGCGCGGGTAAGACGCGCTACGCGATGGTTAATAAATTGTTGGAACAACTCCCGCGCGAACGAATGCTCGGCGTGGTTTTGAATCGCGCCGACGAAGAACTCGAATCCGGCGCTTATTACTACCAGCAACGTCACTACCGCCAGCCACGAGTGACTGGAGAAGAAAGGCTGCGTTTGGTTTCAGAGCTGGCAGAAGACGAAGAGGTGGCAATCGCAAGTTGAGAGCATCACGCGCAAATACTCGAACCATTCTGTTATTGCTTGCCGAGGCGGCTGTAGTCTTCGGCGCGATAATTAGCGCGGTGTATTTGCGTTTGGGAACTGAAGACTCTTATTACGAGTTGATGCTGCGGCAGGGTTTTCTAAAAGCGGGCTTGGCGACTTTGTTTTGCCTGGCGGCGTTCTATCTCTTCGACCTTTACGATTTTGTTGTCATGCACGATCGCCGCGAGCTGGTGTTGCGACTCGTGCAGGCGTTGGGTCTTGCCTGGATTGCGTTGGCGCTCGCGTTCTATGCGTTTCCGCAGTTAATGCTGGGACGCGGCATTTCCGTTATTGCATTGCCCCTCGCGCTAGGTCTGATGGTCGGCTGGCGAGTCTCGATTCACTGGCTGCTGGGCCATCCCGACTTTGGCGAAAAGATTTTGATTGTTGGTTCAGGACAGTTGGCGGTCGAAGTTGCGCGGGAAATGCTTGAACGTCCGGACGCCGGCTACCGCATCGCTGGGTTTGTCGGTACGGATCCGGAATTGCTTGGCAAGAGTCTCATCAACCCGTGCGTAATTGGTTTAACTTCCGATCTTAACGAAGTAGTTCGTCGCGAAAACATCGATCGCATTGTAGTGGCGATGGGTGAACGGCGCGGGCAATTGCCGACAGCTGAGTTGTTGCAATTGAGTCTCGCCGGAACGGTAAACATTGAGGAAGGCGCGTCATTTTACGAACGCGTTACCGGGCGCGTTTCGCTGAGCATGATTCGCCCGTCGTGGCTGATCTTTTCCAGCCGCGGCCGGCAAGCTCGTATTTCAGGCATTGCGCGCACAGTCGTTCACCGGCTAGTGGCTTTTTTTGGCGGCGTACTGTCGCTGCCCATCGCGTTGTTCACGGCGGTGGTCATCAAGCTGGAATCGTCCGGCCCAATTTTCTACCGGCAGGAACGAGTGGGAAAGAACGGCCGAGCTTTTAACGTAATGAAGTTTCGCTCGATGCGGGCCGACGCAGAAAAAGCGGGCCCGGTCTGGGCCAGCAAGGACGACGACCGCACAACTCGAGTTGGCAAAATTATTCGCAAGTTGCGTATCGACGAGATTCCGCAGTTCTGGAACATCCTGCGCGGCGAAATGGATTTCGTTGGACCACGCCCTGAGCGGCCGCACTTTGTTTCGCAACTTGCGGAAGAGATTCCTTATTACGAGCAGCGGCACCTGATTGCGCCGGGTCTGACTGGTTGGGCGCAGATCAAGTATCCCTACGGCGCGTCAGTTGAAGATGCGCGGCAAAAGCTGCAATACGATCTTTACTACATCAAGAATCAGAGCCTGGTGCTCGACGCAATAATTCTTTTCGAAACGATAAAAATAATTTTGTTCGGTCGGGGTCGATGAGTCGGACAAAATTTCAGTTTGTGGTTTCCGCGAGGGTTCAGAGTCATGGAGGTTAAAATGAAAAACACGCAAAAACGTTTCGCAGCGTTGATGGTAGCTGTGCTGCTTCTTTCGGTTACGGTTTCGAGTCTTGCGCAGACGCCTGCGGTGGCGAAGGCAGATACGACATCTACCAGGACGCGGCAGCGGTTTGCGGCGAAAACTACGGAGGATAAGACTCCCGAAGTGAAGACGTCTGACCCAGCTAAGCGCCAGGGAAAACGCGGCAGCGAGTCCGAAGAAGTGAAACCCATGGCTGACGTTGCGGCGGCACAAACGGAAGTAAAGCCTAAGACTAACGATTCGCTCGACGAAGTTTTGGTTTCCGACTCGACAGCAATGACAAAGCCAGACTCTAACAAAGCCCCGGCATCACTCGATGACGTTCTGGTTTCCGACTCCGCGGCATCGAGCGCAAACAAGTCCGTGAATAAATCATCAGATGTTCCGGCTGATGCACAAGCAAATCGGCACGAACAAGCTTCGGAAGAAGCAGCGGTGGTTCCGTACTACAACAATTTCTTCAATACGTATCGCCTGGGACCGGAAGATGTGGTTTCAGTCAGCGTCTTCGGCCAGGACCGTTATTCGCGAGTGGGAATTATCATTCCGCCAAGCGGACGTATCTCGCTGGCGCTCATCCCCGGCGGAGTTTTCGTTAACGGTAAGACGGTTGATGAAGTGGCCGAAACCATCAAGAAGAGTTACGACGAATACATCATAGATCCGCAGGTTTCAGTTTCGCTCGATAAGGCGTCGTCATATCGCTACAGCGTTATTGGCGACGTGGCGCAACCAGGAATTCGTTTGATGAGCCATCGCATGACCGTGACCGAGGCCCTGGGCGAAGCGGGCGGCGTGCTGCAAACAGGTGATCGCAGCCGGGTCGTTGTATTGCGCCGGCAAGCTGACGGCAACCTGAAACCGATAGCTGTGAACGTCAATGCGATCTATAAAGGTAAAGCGCCCGATGTGACTTACCTCGTTCCAGGCGATCAGGTGATCGTGCCTGGCAACAAGTTCAAGACCTTCCAAAAGGTGATGACCTTATTCCCCATCCTGAGCTTTGCGCGAATCTTTACCGGCGGAATTTTTCCTTAGGTTAGCCAAGCTGCAAACAGCAAACAGCCAGATCGGCACCAGCGAGGTTGCAATCTCGATGAACATTTCTACAGGCTCCAGGGTTTTATCGGTTCCGAGATGTAACAGTCTGGTTCTGCTGGCTGTTTGCTGTTTGCTGTCTGCTGTTTGCTTACCCGCTTTTGCCTCAAGCGGTGCGTGGCAACGTCAACGAACGAGCTCGCTGGCCTGGCTGCACTCAGTTTTCTTCCTGGATCAGAATCGTGGCTGGGCAGTTGGCAGCCGCGGCACGTTGTTGGCAACAACCGATGGCGGAACTCATTGGACCAGTCTGGTGCATCCAACCGAAGATACGATCCGCGACCTTTATTTTGCGGACGATCAAAACGGCATCATCGTTTGTGAACGAAACATTTATGACCTGAAATTAAATGCTGAAGCACGCGCTTATTTGATGAAGACCGTCGACGGGGGCGAACATTGGCAGCGCGCAAGCATGCGCGGCGTCGATCCCGATGCGCGAATCATGCGAGCGATTTTCACTGGCGCGGGTCGCGGTTGGGCGTTCGGCGAAGCCGGCACAGTCTTTACCACTCGCGACATGGGAACGACCTGGACCAGGTTGCAGGCACCCACCAGGTATCTGCTGTTGGGCGGAGATTTCATTAACGAAAACAACGGTTGGCTGGTGGGAGCGGGAGCAACCATTCTGCAAACATCCGACGGTGGCGAGAGCTGGCAACCCGCGCGCTTGCCCACGACCAGCGTTCGTTTCAATTCCACTTCATTTGTCGAGAAGCGTTTGGGCTGGGCAGTCGGCAGCCGGGGCGCGATCTATCGCACGCTGAACGGCGGTCGTTCCTGGCTGCCGCAAAACTCCGGCGTCGCCACTGATTTGTTCGATGTGAAATTCCTGGATGCGGCTGAAGGCTGGGCCGTCGGTGCTGAAGGCGTTGTGTTACACACGATGGACGGCGGCACGCGCTGGACAGTGGAACGCAGTGTGACGGAACACAATCTGGAAAGACTCTTCTTTGCCGACAATGCTCATGGCTGGGCCGTCGGCTTCGGCGGGACAATCATTTCGCTTGTTACTTCAGATACTGGGTCCCTTGCACCTCGTCTCAAGCGCTAATCACTCTTTCTCTCTTACTTCTCTTCCGGATTGATCGCTGTCTCCCGCTTTCCGCTCGGGCCGCAAATGCGGAAACAGGATCACGTCGCGAATTGACTGGCGGTTGGTGACGAGCATCACAAAGCGGTCGATGCCGATACCAATACCGGCGGCGGGTGGCATGCCGTAGGACAAGGCGCGGATATAGTCTTCGTCCATCACCATCGCTTCTTCATCGCCACGCTCGCGTTGCTCCATCTGATCCTTAAATCTTTCGTACTGCTCGACCGGATCGTTTAACTCGGAAAAGCCATTGGCGCATTCCATGCCCGCGATGTATAACTCGAAGCGCTCGGCGACAGTAGGATCGACCGGGGAAGCTTTGGACAACGGCGAAATCGGTTTCGGAAAGTCAGAAATTAGCGTTGGCTGAATGAGCTTTGGCTCGACATGCTTTTCAAATAACTCCAAAAGATTTTCCGGCGCGACGTTCTCTTCACCAACAACCTTGGCCACGCTGTTCCTCATTGAGATACGTTCGAACGGCTGCGAAAAGTCGAGGTCGTACTGACCAAACTTCACATGCGTATGACCCAACGCCTTGAATACGACCGCGCGCAGCATGCTTTCGCAGAAGTCCATCATCTGATTCACATCAGCATACGCCCAATAGAACTCCAGCATTGTGAATTCCGGATTGTGCTTGGTTGAAACGCCTTCATTGCGGAAATTGCGATTGAGTTCGTAAACCTTTTCAAAACCACCTACCACCAATCTCTTCAGATAAAGTTCCGGCGCTATCCGCGCGTAGAGATCGATGTCGAGCGCATTGTGATGTGTCTTGAACGGCCGCGCCGCCGCGCCGGTGGCCAGCGGCGTCAGCATCGGCGTCTCGACTTCAATGTAGCCGTGGTCTTCAAGGATGCGGCGCATTTCGGCGACGACTTTTGCGCGCCGCTCGAAAACCTCTCGCGGCGTTAGTTCATCTTCTTCGCGTTCCAGTTTCAAACTTCCGGCGATCAAATCCGCATAACGTTGCCGCTGTCGGATTTCCGGATCGTTGAGACCGTGCATCTTGTCCGGCAGCGGCAGCAACGCCTTGGCCAGGAATTGCAATTTCTGCACGTGGACGGAAAGCTCGCCGGTTTTTGTGATGAACAAATACCCTGCAACGCCTATGAAGTCGCCGTGGTCGAGCAGATTGAAAAGTTCCCACCCATCGACTTCGCCGCTGCTTGAATCGTTGCGCACACCGGAAAAATCCGCGCGCTTCGCATAAATCTGCAAGCGGCTGACACCATCGGACAAATGCACAAAAGCGGCTTTGCCCATCACGCGCGGCGGTGTTGCGATGCGACCAGCCAGGCGGACCGTGATGCTGTTCAGTTGTTGGTTGGCAAGCTCAATTGCTTCGGCAGCAGGCCGTTCGCCTGCAGGTGCCTGGGGTTGAAAGCCGCGATATTTTTCCCCGACCGCGGTGATGGTGTCTTCCTTGCCGGACTCCACCACTTCACTGCGTTCGAATTTGTTGGGATAGACGTTGCCGACCAGCGCGCGCATAGCTTCGAGGTGCTCCGCGCGTGCGCGGGTTTGATCATTCTCTTCGAGGAACGGAACAGACATGCGAAGCATCGTAAAGCGAAGCAAGAGCCGGGGCAAGCCCGCCTTCCCGACCTGCAGCTTACCGAACTTGACTCTGAAAGACTTGGGCAATGCTTATTTTTCAGGAGATTGCTCGACGGCGGAAACCTCTCAGGTCGGGAAGGTGGGCATGCCCCCGCTCTGGTTTAGCTGAGCACGGTGCCTCATGCTAAATTGTTCGGGATAGTCATGAAACAAAAAATTCTGAGCCCGGATGAATTGCTCGGAGTGCGCCAAGGTCTGCGTACGGCCGGCAAAACGCTCGTTTTTACAAACGGGGTGTTCGATCTTTTGCATGTTGGCCATGTGCGTTATTTGGCCGAAGCACGCGCCCTGGGCGATCTGCTGCTGGTGGCACTTAACAGTGACCGCACGGTGCGCGAGTTGAAAGGCGAAGGCCGTCCGATTACAAACGAGAATGAGCGGGCCGAGATTCTGGCAGCTCTGCGGCAGGTTGATTACGTAACAATCTTTGATGAGATCTCGCCGCGCGCATTGATTGCAAAATTACTTCCTGACGTGCTGGTAAAGGGTGGCGACTACAATCTTGATGAAATTCATGGACGCGAAGAAGTGGCAGCAGCCGGCGGACGTGTAGTTAGTTTGCCTTTTATTGAAGGTGCGTCCACCAGCGCGATCATCGAACGAATGAAGCGGAAGTAATAATGCTGAGTACTGAGTAATGAGTAGGACGATCGAATCCAACAGTAGTCTGCAACGCACGCTGCAACCTGTCAGGGAAACACCCGACTTCAAGCGCGTTGTTGACGAGATCAACCGGGGTGCGCGGGTGGTATCGATTAGCGGCCTCGTTTCCGGCTCTGCTCGCGCGCTGGCCCTCGCCGCCCTCCAGCACGAGACGAAAAAACTTTTCGCTGTGGTAACGCAAGCGAACCGCGACCTCGAACCCTGGGAAGAAGACCTGCGCTTGTGGTATTGCGCGCTGGCCGGAAAGCAGAGTTGTGACAACGAAGTGCTCACGCTGCCCTCTTCCGAAAGCGATCCTTACGCCGGTTCGTCACCGCATCCCGACACGCTTGAAAGGCGCGCGCTGACGCTGTGGCGACTGGCCCATGGCTGCCAGGATCTCGTGTTGTTGACCGCGCGGGCTTTGGCGCGTCGCACGGTAATGCCGGAAGAGATTACAGCCGCCGGCGCGTTGTTAAAGCGAGGCGAAACTCAATCCCCCGAGGAGCTGGTCGAGCAATTGGTAGCCGCCGGTTACGTTCGTGAAGATCCGCTTGGTGCGGTCGGCGAGTTTTCCATGCGTGGCGGCATCCTCGACGTTTGGTCACCGGGCCAGCAGCAGCCGGTGCGCCTTGAATTTTTTGGCGACGAAATCGATTCCATTCGTACCTTTGATCCGGACACACAACTTTCGACAACTCAGTTAAGCGAAATTGAAATCGTTCCCATGCGCGAGCTGGTTGTGCGTCCGCGAGATTTCAGGGAGTGGGCCTACGTCGCCCGCGAGCGTTGGGCCGATGAGCGGTACGCGCGCGCGCTTCGCGACCGCACGGTTTTCGCCGAGGAAGCGGAAAGCTTTTCTGGTTGGGAATGGTTGATGCCGATCGTGCGCGAAAGAAATGCGACTGTTTTTGACTATCTCAAGAATGCCGTGCTGGTCGTCGATGAACCGTCGGCCGTCGATTCGTACCTGGGTGAGGTTTATCAAACGCTTGCCGATCGTTTTGCCGAGACTGACGCGGCCGACGACATCGCGCTCCGGCCGGAAGAACTTTATCTTTCGGCGGAAGAGTTGCGAACAAGGCTGGACACCTTGCCGCGAGTTGAACTACGGATGCTCGGACGCGCCGCAGCCGAAGTTGATCAGGCAATGGCGCTCGATGCCGCAGCGCCGCAGGTTCAACTGGGCCGCGCCAGAAATCCGCGTGCGCCTTTGTTCCTGTTCCCGGTTGCAGAGCAAGCCACCGAAGTCGAATGGAAGACACAGTCCGCATTGAAGTATCACGGCCGCCTTGCGAACCTGGCGTCTGATGTGAGCAAAGCGCGAGAAGAAGGAACAACGACGCTGTTTGTCATGCCGAGTTTGGGAGTTGCCGAACGCGTCACCGAGATTCTTGCTGAATACGCAATCGAGGCGCGCCTGGCTTTAATTGAAGATGCGAGCGAAGCAGCGACCACTGCGCAAACCATAGTCACCGTCGGCAAGCCGAGCAGCGGTTTTGAAATGCCTGCCGCCAAATTGATGGTCCACGTTGAGGCCGATCTGTTTGACGAAGCCGGCGCGCAGACAATCGAGCGGCGTGGCGTCGCCCCAGACGGCAGACGGCAGACGGCAGACGGCCGGAAGAAAAAGAAATTCAGGACCGCGGCGTTTCTTTCGGACTTTCGTGACTTAAAGCCCGGCGACTTCGTGGTCCATGTCGATCACGGCATCGGACGTTTCGGTGGTTTGCAGACGCTCGATCTGGGCACGCGCAGCGGCGAGTTTATGCTGCTGTACTACCTGGAAGAAGCAAAACTTTACGTACCGGTTGAAAGATTGGATCTGGTCCAACGTTACTCCAGCGCTGAAGGTCATCAACCGACGCTGGATCGTTTGGGGGGAATCGGCTGGCAAAAAACAAAAGCCAAAGCCAAGCGCGCGATGCGCGACATGGCGGACGAGCTGTTGCGACTTTACGCCGAACGAAAATTGGTTGGCGGGTATGCGTTCGCTGCGGACACACCCTGGCAGCGCGAGTTTGAAGATGGTTTTGAGTTTGTGCTGACACCCGATCAGGAAACGGCGATTGAAGATGTCAAGCAGGATATGGAACAACCGACGCCGATGGACCGTCTATTGTGCGGCGATGTCGGCTATGGCAAGACCGAAGTGGCCATGCGCGCTGCTTTCAAAGCCGTCATGGAAGGGAAGCAAGCTGCGATATTGACGCCCACGACGGTGCTCGCCTATCAGCACTTTGATACTTTTCGCGGCCGCTTTGCGCCGTTTCCCGTAAAGATTGAACTGCTTTCGCGCTTCCGTTCGCCCAAGGAGCAGAAAGAAATTGCCAAACGCGTTGAGGCCGGCGAAGTCGACGTGGTAATCGGCACGCATCGCCTGTTGTCGAAAGACGTGCGCTTCAAAGAGTTGGGAATTGTGGTGGTGGACGAAGAACAGCGCTTCGGCGTCGCCCACAAAGAAAGATTGAAGCAATTGAAAAAGCGTGTTGATGTGCTGACGCTCTCGGCAACGCCGATACCGCGCACGCTCAACATGTCGCTGAGCGGCTTGCGAGACATGTCTTTGATTGAAACGCCGCCGCGCGATCGGTTGGCAATTCAAACGCAGGTGGTCCAGTTTTCGGAAAATGTGATCAAGTCGGCAATCGAACTCGAGCTGGGCCGCGGAGGACAGGTGTTCTTCATTCACAATCGCGTCGAGACAATCGAAACGATCGCGGCGCTGGTGCAGCGGCTGGTGCCCCAGGCGCGGCTGGCCGTTGGTCACGGCCAGATGAACGAAAAAGAGATGGAGCGCGTCATGCTCGATTTCATCGAGTTCAAATACGACGTGCTGGTGGCCACGACCATTATCGAGAACGGCATAGACATTCCCCGCGCAAACACGATCGTCATAAACCGCGCCGATCAATACGGTCTTTCTCAGCTCTATCAATTGCGCGGTCGCGTCGGTCGCTCAAGCCGTCGCGCTTACGCTTATCTCTTGATTCCCGGCGAATTGGAGTTGACGCCGATTGCCAAACGGCGACTGGCAGCGATTCGCGAGTTTTCGGATCTCGGCGCCGGCTTTCGCATTGCGGCTTTGGACTTGGAACTGCGCGGCGCCGGTAATCTGCTGGGCGGGCAGCAGTCGGGCCACATGGATTCGCTCGGTTTTGATCTTTACACGCAGATGCTGGAACGCACGGTGGCCGAACTGCGCGGCGAAGCGGTAGAGGACGAAACCAGCGTCACGATCAATCTCGGCGTTGATGTTGCTATTCCCGACGACTATATCAGCGACATGGGCCAGCGGCTGCGAACTTACAAACGCGTCTCTTCAGCGCGCGATGATGAAGCGCTGGGAAGCATTCGGGAAGAGATTCGAGATCGCTACGGACGCTTGCCGGAATCGGTCGAGCAGTTGTTGGGTTACGCCCGCCTGCGCCTGCTGGCGGAAACAGTCGGCCTGCTCTCAATAGATAAGACGAGCGACGGCGTGGCGATAAAGTTCAGCGAAAAAGCGCGCGTGTCGGCGGAAAAACTGCTGGCTTTTGTGGGTGCTCGCGAGGGCCGAACGTTCACCCCGACCGGCGTGCTGCGCCTGGGTCTAACTGACGACGAGGAAGACCAGGTATTGGATCTTATTCGGGGGGTGCTTCAGGAGATTAGTCAGTAGTTAGTGGTCAGCGGTCAGTTTGCCGACACTACCGCCTGCCACATTTGTTGGAAGTACCCACTTTATGCTCAAATCTACGGCTTGCGCAGGGCCATCAAGCAACCGGCAACGGACAACTGACCACTAACAACTGACGGACGACTACTGAGACTCATAACCCCAAACACCGATTTGTTTAGGAGTATTACTGTGAAATCCAAGTTTATGCCCCTCGCTATTCCGAGCCTTTTCATATTTGCCGTGCTGGTCTTCAGCCCCGCGCCGGCGTTTGCGCAGGAAGGCGAGCTAAAGGTTGTTGACGAAGTCATTGCCCAGGTCAACGACGACGTGATCACGCTGTCAAGCCTGCGACGTGAATCCAGGGAACGCATTGAAGCGCTAAAGCAGGGAGGCATGACTGAGCAGCAGGCCACCGAAGAAGTGAAAAAGCGCCAGGCAGAGCTGATCGCGACTTTGATTAACGAGCAACTGCTGATGCAGCGCGGCAAGGAGCTGGACCTTTCCGCCGAAGTCGAAAGCGAAGTCAATAAACGCATGCTGGAAGTAGCAAAGGACCAGGGCATTACCTCCATCGAAAAGTTGGACGCCGCGATGAAGGAAAGCGGTCTGGATCCGGCGGCGACGCGACAAACAATGCGCGTTGAGATGATGAAGCAGGCGGTAATTCAACAGGAAGTTGATCGCAAAATTTTCTTCGGGCTGACAATGGACGAGCTCAAAACATATTTCGCGGCGCATCCGGAGAAGTTTCGCAAGCCTGAAACCGTCACCCTGTCCGAGATTTTTCTGAGTTCCGCTGGAAAAAATGAAGCCGAAGTGAAAGCGAGGGCACTGAAGCTCGTCGCCGATTTACGCGGTGGCGCAGATTTCACCACCGTCGCGGTTGCTAATTCCGAGCGGGAACAGAATGGCGTTCGCATTGCGCCGCAAACAAAAGGAAGCGTGGGCTCATTTGAAATGCCAAGTTTGCGCGACGACATTGCCGGTACGGTCAGGGCTGTAAAGGCTGGGGGCATAAGCGAACCCTTGCGCAGTAATGATGGCTATCAAATTTTCCGCGTCGACGCGCGCACCGCCGCGAGTTCGACAGTAACCTTTAACGAGAACCAGGTGCGCGAAGCAATCACTATCGAGCGGACGGCCAAACAGCGCGAGGATTACCTGCAGAACCTGCGCAACGAAGCCTACATCAAGATCGCGGAAAGCTATCGCCAGTCGGTCGCGCCACTGCTGAAGCTGGACCCCGCAAAGATGGCTGACAACGCCGACGTCCAAACAGGCACCAGCGAGAAGCCCGCCGAGAAAAAGAAGGGCAGGCTGCTGGGAATTTTTCCGAGACCATGATCGAATGCGGAATGCGGAATGCGGATTTGGGATTGGTGTTTTTTCGCTAGATCCGCTGCGCACTAATCAATCTAGCTGAAACAGCATTCCCGCCGCCTGACGAAATCCGCAATCCGAAATTCGCAATCCGAAATCGCTCGATGCGCCTCGATCTTTTCCTCAAAGCAAGTCGCCTTTGCTCCCGCCGCACAATCGCCCAGACAATTTGCGCAGCCGGCCGAGTTTCAGTTAACGGAAACACTGCCAAGTCGTCGCACGGAGTGAAAGAGGGCGACGAAATAACGCTGACCGGGCGCGACCAGATTATCCGCGTGCGTGTTCTGTCTATTCCAACCATACGTCAGACATCGCGAAAAGAAGCGGCGATGCTTTGTGAAATCCTGAGCGAAGAATCAGTCGACGCTATTATCTGAACCCTAACTTCGGCTCCGCCGCACATCGGGCGGCGCAGCCGGCCCTGAAGTGGCCCATAACCCTCTGAGACAAACACTCAGGTAGGATCAAGAGAACCAATAATCCTTTGCGCGATAGCCAACGACTTGTCCGCTACCCAACAGATTGGTTAGAGTTTGCCTGAAGCAATGACGCCGGAAATCAAACCATTCAAGATTCGCGACATCGCGATTAGTCCGCCGCTGATCCTTTCGCCGATGGCGGGCGTGACGGACGTTTCCTTTCGCCGCCTGCTCAAGCGGCGCGGCGGCGTGGGCTTGAGTGTTTCTGAGTTCATTTCCGTCGAAGGCTTGACGCGCAGCAATCCCAAATCAAAAAGGCAGATGCGCTTTTACCCGGAGGAGCGACCGTTTGCAGTGCAGATTTTCGGCGGCCAGCCAGAGCGCATGCGTATAGCCGCGGAGATGGCAGAAGAAATCGGCGCCGACATCCTCGACATTAACTGTGGCTGTCCCGCGCCAAAGGTTGTGAAGCATGGCGGCGGGTCGGGCTTGCTGAAAGATCATGCGCGACTGGAAACAATTCTCAAAGAGATTAAAAAGGCGATCAAGATTCCGCTTACGATTAAGATCCGCGCCGGCTTTTACGATCACACCATCAATGCCGTCGATACCGCCAAGCTGGCCGAAGCGTGTGGCGTTGAGCATATCGCGCTGCATGGTCGCACCAAAGAGCAAGGTTATCGCGGTCTCGCGAATTGGGACTTGGTGAAGCAAATCAAGGAAACCGTCAGCGTACCGGTGTCAGGCAGCGGCGACGTGACCACAATTGAACAAGCGTTTGCGCGTTTTCGTGAGACAGGTTGTGACGGCGTTTTGATTGGACGCGGCGCGATGGCCAACCCCTGGATCTTCCGGCAGATTGACGACACGATTAATGGCAGGGAAGTGTTTCAGCCAACGCTCGCCGACAAACGCGCGATACTGCATGAGTATTTCGACATGCTGCGCGAAGATATGCCTGAGACGCCGGCAATCAATCGCATGAAACAACTTGCCGGACAGTTTACGCGCGGTCTGCAAGGCGGCGCGTTGTTTCGCACTTCACTCTATCACTCACATTCAGTCGATGAGATTCTTAACCGCATCGAAGAGTATTTCGAAGCGATTGAGAACGACCGTCCGTACTTTGGCGAAGCCGGCGCACCGGTTGAAGAAGCTCCCGGACTCGATTCCTGCGAAGCGGCCAGCCCTGCCTAACAGGCGGCAGAGCCGCGAACGATCAGGGCTAAGAGCAAGCTAGTGGATATCGTTGCTTTAGCAAAAGAATTGAAGATCACTTCTACGCTTTTTTCGCCAGCAGCGCCGGCGGTTTGCCGGCGCCTGTGTCAAAATTGACTGCGACCGGATAGCCTTTGCCTTTCAGCGCGGCTATTTCAATCACAACTTCCTTTTGATTCTTAGCAATTGGTTTGGCCTTTGCGACCGCAGCCTTTGGCTCTGCCTTAGCCATGGACTTCACAGCAGGTGATGCAGCTGGAGTCATCTTGGTGTCCACCGTAGTCGGCACGTTTTGCGGATGGCCCGACATTGCGTTTAGCGCGTTCAAGACTTGCGTCCGTTCCGCTTCGCTCAGGTCTTCCATTTTTACGCCATTCGCTTCCAAAACGGCGCGCAGCTTCTCTTCAGTGTTTGAGTCCTGATCGTAAACGTCTTTATAGATGTGCAGCTTGCCGTCTTCCGCCACAATCGTTTCATAACGCAGCTCGACCGGTACCGCATGGCCCAGCTTCACAGTTTTGGTTTGGGTCTTATCTTTCAAGTTCGCCTGAATGTTTGCGTCTGAGAGTTCTATTCCTGAGGTTTGCGCCAGCACTTTTGCAAAGTCCTGAACTTGCGGAGTTGTCAGTCCAACGCAACCGTGCGAAGCAAAGGTTCCTAACTTCGCCACTGATTTGCCGCCGTGGATCAACGAGGGCAGGCCAATCGGAATCTTGATTGGACCAAGCGGGTTTAGTTTGCTGCCCGCTTCCACCTTCTCGCCGACGCTGACGTTCTTCATCCTGGCTACCCACGGCTCATCGGGCGGTGTCCAGGTAGGATTAAAGATGATGCTTTGCGCTTTTCGCATTCCAGTCGGCAAGGGAAATTCAGGATAGCCAATGCCAATCTTGTAGGACTTAACCAACTCACCTTCGCGAAACACGTCCATGCGATAGGCGGGAATGTTGACTACCACGCGCGTGTCTTTAGGAACTGCGTTCGGCCCCGCTGCGTTGGTAACGTCCGCTGACTTGTCGGCGCCTGGTTCGTCATTGCCTTTCACCCAGTATTCCTGGGCAAGGGCAAAGAGTTGTTTTGCCTTTTCTTCACCAACCGCGCCGCGTATTGCTTCGGCTGCATGCTGGCGCGACTCTTCGGCGCTACCCGTTTGATCTTCAGCATTAGCCTGGCGCAGTTTGCTAACTTCATCCGCCGCGATCTTCTGCACCGCCGATATTTCGGCATCGCTGAGCGAAACCTGTGATTTCACTTTGGCGCGAAAGGCTTCGTCGGTCAGCAGCGCATCAAGTACAGGCAAGGTCACCGGCACTGCGAACGCGCTGCGCACGGTAGGCGATGGCGACGGAGAAACCGAAGGCGCTGGACTGGCGCTGTTGGAATTGGTAGGCGTCTCAGTGACGCAGCCGGCCGCGGAGACAAGCAGCAGCGCAGCGATCACGCCGAGCGTTAAGTGACGAATAGTCTTCATATTTTTCATTCCTTTGTATTCAGAGTTTGGCCAGTGGCTGGCGTTGATAAAGCATGGCCATACTCACGTGTGCGTTGAACTGTAGCAACGGGCGTTCCCACGCAGTTAGCAGGGGCATCAACGCTTTGTTCGCATTGAAATCCACACTTCGGCGACTGTGCTTGCACGATTAACGAACGGTGGGCAGCAATAGCCGTTCGTGAGAAAGCTAGAAGTTCAGAGTACAGGCTTTAGCCTGCGACTGATTAAAAACAGCAACCTAAAGGTTGGACTCTGAACTACCGGTTATTCCGCAGCAGTGGATAGGGATTGATGTTAGTGCCTTCCCAGTAGCGCGTGGGATTGGGTATGACCGAGATCGAGAAGTGAAGATGATAGTTGCCGGGGCCGGCGTTTCCGGTGTCGCCGACGTACGCGATCACTTCGCCCTGGCGCACAGATTTTCCCGGCGCCAGGCCGTCAGCGTAACGTTGCAGATGGGCGTAGTAGTAAACCAGTTTTTTGTCGGCGCTGTATTGGTAAACAGTTGTGCCGCCACGCTCGCTTTGGAAAAGTTTCGCAATCTCGCCGTCAGCGGTAGCGAGCACGGGGGTTCCGGACGGCGCAGGTATATCAATGGCGTCATGAACTCGGCCTTCGGTGCGCGCATCCATGAACGTGTCCTGCAACTGATCAACCCGCACACCCTGAACCGGAATGATCAGTTTCAATTTGCCGACATAGCTGCCGACGAGGGTTGTGTCGGCCGCAGGTTCAGCGTTTTCCGGCGGGGGCGTTTCAACGGATTGAGCGGAAGAGGACGGACCTGCAATTGGAGTTTGAGTTGCAGACGAAGACGAAGCTGTTGTCGCCGGGTCGTGCCGGTTTAGATTCAGCGGTTGGTTATTGTTGGCAGGGGCCGCGCATGCCAGCAGGAAAAGAGTCGCGGCGGCGCAGGTGCTTGCAATAATAGTTCGCTTTAAAACCCTGGTTCGTTTAGTCACCCGCCTACCTCTGAATACCCAACGGCAATAACGGACGCGGGGTAGTGCCGCCGAGGAACCAACTCGCGCCGACTCGCAGGCGATGATGCCAGGTTGGCAGACGGGCCGTGTACATGGCAAAGCGCGCTTGCCGCGCGAGTGGTCCACCGAAAACCTTTCCGCCTGCCAGGACTGCGGCGCGTTCAGTTCCGAGGCTGACGGCTTCGCCCAACTCTTCAAAATGTTTTGTTTGCAGCGGCTCGCCCGCGATGAATGACTTTACATTGCGCGCCGCGAGACCTGCCTGCTGCAGAGCAAGTTGTGCCGTGCCGGCGAGCGTCGGCGTCGCGTCGGGAAAGAAAGCAACGTCACCGAGCGCAAAGACGTCCATGTGGCCCATGAGCTGGAGCATCGGGTTAACGCGCAACAAACCGCGCTCAGTCTTGTCCGCTTTCAGATTTTGAATCAGCGGATTCATCAACACGCCGCCGGTCCAAACGACTCCCGCTGTTTTGATTTCTGTCTGCGCGCCGTTGTGCTCGACCGTCACGCTGTTCTCGCTGACTCGTAAGACGCGCGTCAACGTGTGCAACTCGACACGTGATTCCTGCAGCGCGCTTTCTACGAAGGCGCGAATCTCTTCGCCCATTCCGGGGATAACTTTGTCGCCCATCTCGATGAGCAGAATGCGCGGCTCGCCCTGCAGGGCGCGGCGCTCGAAAGCGTCACGCAGCAAATCGGCCATCTTGGTTGAAAGCTCAGCGCCACTCGCGCCCGCGCCCACAATCGCAAACGTGAGCGCGCTGCGAACATCCTGCGGCGGCCAATCAGGCGGCACCGCATCAAGCGCTTCGCCCATTCGTTGCCGCAGCGCATCGGCGTGCGCAAGCTTGCGGAAGGGAAGTGAAAATTCGGCAGCGCCGTCAACGCCGGCAAAGTTGGTCACGCCGCCAACAGCAAGCACGAGTACGTCGTAGCGCAATGGTTCACGGCCGTTTTCGAACGTCACTAAACGCTTTTCCAGGTCGATGTCCGCTACCTTCTCCTGCACCAGATTTACGTTTTCATCGAGCAGCTCATCGTAACGCGGCGCGATCTGCCAGGCCTCGACTTCGCCGCTCAGGTATTCATAAAGCATCGGCGCGAACAGGAAATGATCCTCGTCGCTGATGAGCGTGATGTCGCCTGCCCCGGCGAGCTCAAGCGCAGTAAACAATCCGCCAAAGCCGCCGCCGACGATGACTATCCGTTTCTTTTTATTGGCCATGTGTTCGGCAATGTTAGCAGAGAGCCAGCGGAAGTCGAACACCGGCGTGGACGAATCTGATCTGAGTTTTCCTAAGTTTATCGGACATTTACAGCGAAACTGATCTTCTGGCGAGCCCGCTGGACACTCGCGCGGCGCGCGTGCTAACTTACTCCGACACATAATCTTAGCGGTTACTGTCAGTTAGACGGATTAACTGCTGTCTGGGAGGATCATTTTACGTAGTGCCATTAGCCAAAGAAACGAAAGAACAGATTGTTACCGATTTCCGCAGCCACGATGCGGATACTGGCTCGCCTCAGGTTCAGGTGGCTTTACTCAGCAAACGAATCAACGAGCTAACCGAGCATTTCAAAATCCATAAGAAAGACAACCACTCGCGGCGCGGCCTGCTTAAGATGGTCTCGCAGCGCAGAAGCTTGCTGGATTATTTAAAGCGCACAGATATTGAACGCTATCATGAGGTAGTGAATCGTCTGGGGTTGCGTCGTTAATCAGGAATCAAACTAGCGTAACGGGGTCACTTCGGATCTCGTATTTTCGAAAGCCCGCGTCTATCGAAGAGCTTGCCAAAGGTGCCGAACGTGACGGCGAAACTCCCAGGCAGGCGGACGCGTTCGGCCTTAGCGTAACGCACAAAAGGCGGCATGAGTCACGGTCAACCGGGCTCGTGCCGCCTTTTTTTTACGTTCACAAATTTCCCAACGCGTCACGTCGCACGGGTCAAACTGAAAAACAAATTGCAAATCGCGAGGCGCGCGCTTGTTAAGTTACAAATCGCAACGCTCGCGTGCCTGAACAGGTTTCAGGCCATTGTCTGAAGGAGACAAGAAAATGCCAGTTAAGAAATATCTCAAAGAATCCATTAAGTTAGGCGACAAGGATTTGACGGTCGAAACCGGCCGCGTCGCAAAGCAGGCAGATGGTTCGGTCATCATCCAATATGGTGACACGATGCTGCTGGTGGCTGCCGTTGGCGCGCAAACCACTCGGGAAGGAATTGATTTTTTCCCCTTGACGGTTGAATACCGTGAAGCAAACTATGCTGCCGGACGCATCCCCGGAAACTATTTCCGTCGCGAAGGACGACCCACCGAAAAAGAAACGCTGACCAGCCGTTTGATCGACCGTCCCTGCCGGCCGTTGTTTGCCGATGGTTATCGCAACGAAACGCAGGTCATCGCCAGTGTTATTTCGGCAGACCCCGACAACAACCCGGACGTGATCGCCATCACCGGCGCCTCATGCGCGCTGTACCTTTCCGACATTCCGTTTATGAATCCGATTGCCGGCGTGCGCATCGGCCTGATTGAAGGCCGTTACATTATCAATCCGACCTACGATGAAGTGCGCGAATCGCGTTTGAACTTGATTGTGGCAGGAACCGAGGAAGCCATCGTCATGGTTGAGGCCGGTTCCAACGAGGTTTCCGAAGAGATCATGGTTGAAGCGCTGATGTTGGCGCACAAGGAAATCAATCGCCTGTGCCGCTGGCAGAAAGAATTGTACAAGGCGCTGGATGTGCAGAAGCGTGAAGTCCTCGCTCCGCAGCTCAATGAAGAGATGAAGGGCGAGATCGAGCGAAACCATACCGATCGCCTGCGTGCAGCGCTTGATACGACAACGCAGGAAAAACGCGATAGCTATGCGGCTGTCGATGCGTTGAAGAAGGAAGTCGTCGAGGGCTATCCCGAGGACAAGCCCGAACAAAGACAGATGGCGAAGAAGATTTTCGATCATCTGAAGGAAACGATTTTCCGCGAAGATATTCTCGACAAGCGCCGCCGTCCCGATGGCCGCCGCTTCTCAGAGATTCGTCCCATCAGTTGCGAAGTTGGTTGGCTGCCGCGCGTTCATGGTTCTGCCCTGTTTACCCGCGGCGAGACTCAGGCGCTGGTAACTACCACGCTGGGCACCAAGGAAGACGAGCAGTTCATGGATGATCTGGAAAAGGGCGAAGTTAAACGCCGCTTCCTGCTGCATTACAACTTCCCGCATTACTCAGTTGGCGAAGTCGGCCGCTTTGGTTCTTCAAGCCGGCGCGAAATTGGTCACGGCGCGCTCGCGCGGCGTGCGATTGAATCGGTGCTGCCGGATGAGTCGGTCTTTCCGTACACGATTCGCATCGTTTCGGACATTACCGAATCAAACGGTTCGTCCTCGATGGCCAGCGTCTGCGGCGGCATACTTTCGTTGATGGATGCAGGCGTGCCTTTGAAAGCGCCGGTTGCCGGTGTCGCCATGGGCCTGGTTATGGAAGGGAACAAGTACGCGATTCTTTCTGACATTGCAGGCGCCGAGGACCACTATGGTGACATGGACTTCAAAGTCACCGGCACCAAGGAAGGCATCACTGCCTTGCAGATGGACATCAAGATCGGCGGCATCAACTCGCAGATTATGGCCGAAGCGCTGGAGCAGGCAAAGAAAGGTCGTTTGCACATTCTCAGCGTAATGGAACAGGCGATAGCGACATCACGCGAAGACATCTCGGCGCATGCACCACGAATCATCCAAATCAAAATCAATCCGGACAAGATCCGCGACGTCATTGGACCAGGCGGCAAGATGATCCGGTCGCTGGTGGAAGAAACCGGCGCGAAGATTGACGTCTCGGACGACGGCACAATTTCGATTGCCACGGCGAGCAGTTCAGCGGCTGAGGCAGCAGTTGCCCGCATCCGCGGCATTACGGCTGAAGCGGAAATTGGGCAGACCTATATGGGCACTGTTTCGCGGATCGTCGACTTCGGCGCGTTCGTGGAAATCTTCCCCGGCACGGATGGCCTGCTGCACATTTCGGAAATTGCTGACCGCAGGGTGAAAGATGTGCGCGACGAGTTAAAGGAAGGGCAGCAGATACTCGTCAAATGCATTGGCAAGGAAGGCAACAAGATCAAGCTTTCCCGGAAAGCCGTGTTGCGCGATGAAGGTAAGAAAGCAGAGGCCGCCAGCGCAGGCGAGGCGGATTAGCCAGCATCTGAGACTTGAGCTTTGAAATCTGAAAGCTCAGGTCAGTTGGTGGTTTTCCAAAGGAGGTTTGCTAAACGCAAACCTCCTTTTTTATTCGAGTTAGCCCCACCAAAGCCCCGTCGAAATTGGAATCCCTTTTGTATTAACCATCTTTTCCTATCAACCAGCGAAAGCGCTTTGCGCTATTTAAGCAGAACGCGGATAAAACATACGCTTTCGCTTCAGAAGTTCACAGTTAAACGTTGTATATCGTTTCCCTTCCAAGCAAGGGAAGATTCCGAGGAGGGACTTTCAACCGATGATGAGTCGAGCCTTTCGCCCAATTGCCGCAATGCTCAGTCTCCTGCTTTTGTGCGGCGCGCCCACCCATGCGGCGCCCGTTGCAATTAGCCAGGTGATTCAAGTAATTGGCGGCTACCAAAATCCTCCAGAGCTTCGGCTCCGCACGGTCTCCCAAAACACGAGTTTGCTCGTGGCTGACGGCGACGGCGCTTCACCGGTTACATCCACCGCGCAGCAGTCAACTGCCGCCGGCGTAGATGTCATTCCCGACAACACCACTGGCGACGCTGCCACAGCCAACACTGCGGACACTTTGCTCGCAGGCGTTGCCGTCAGCGCTGAGCCACAAGCCGGTGTTGAAGTCGTCGATCAAGGCGACGTTGAAGGAACGATATGTGACTGCGGCGAGATCACTGTCCCAGGCGGCGGCTTCCCGAAATGGCCGTTACTGTTCCTGGCTGCGATTCCGTTCTTCTTCATTCACGGTTGCGATCAGTGCGAGACACCGACCCCGCCGACTACACCGACGCCCCCCGGAACGCCTGAAGTTCCCGAACCCGCATCACTCTTGTTGTTTGGCTCAGGCCTGGCGGCTTTCGGAGCGGGACTGCGCCGGCGTTATGCTCGTGGCAAGTTGGCCGCGCAAATCGCAAATGCGGAGGAGGCCTAATCACAATGTTTAGACAAATCCTTCGAAACAATCGCCGCTACGGCAAGTTCGCGTTCGCCGCGTTACTGGCTGTTAGTTTCTGCATGGTCCATCCGGCGTCGACGGCTTACGCCAAGAAGCGACGCCTGGCGAAATACGGCACCATAAAAATCCTGAGCACACCAGGCGGCTTGCCAATCGAAATCGACGGCCGTCCTGAAGGTCTAACCTCAACTGACTATCGCGAGTTCGACCGTGACCCCGGCGTTCACACAGTCGTGATCACCTTGCCGAACGGTCAACATTGGACGCGCGAGATCGACCTGGACGCGGGCCGCATTAAATGCGTTGCGCTTAATTACCGGCCAGCGCCGCCAACGAAGTCTCCTTGCCCATATCCTGTTAACGTCTCAGCGCCGGCGCAAGTCAACGAAGGCGAGATCATTACTTACACAGCCGACGTTGCCTACACGGGCACTTCGCCACTCAACTACACCTGGACTGTCAGTCCTGCCAACGCCAAGATTCTTTCGGGCCTGGGCACGCCGACAATCACAGTGGATTCCACCGGCCTCGCGGGACAAAAGATTACCGCGATACTGGTAGTGGACGACGGCTCAGGCGACGATGCCTGCCGCCAAACGACGCAGGCGACCACCTATGTACCGCCTACGCCGCCTCGCGAGAATCCTTCGCGACAGTTTGACGTTTGCTGCAGTTGCTCGTTTGACGATCAAAAAGCTCGTCTCGACAACCTGGCAGTTGACTTGCAAAACGATCCGGCGACGACAACCTACGTCATCGCTTATGGTGGTAGAACGAGTCGCATTGGTCAGGCTGACTTGCTTGGCGCACGCGCTCACGATTACCTGGTGGCGCAGCGAGGAATCGATCAAGCTCGAATCGTAGTTCTTAACGGCGGATTCCGCGAAGAAGACTGCGTCGAGTTGTGGATCGTTCCCCGAGGGGCGACACCACCACTGCCAACACCAACGGTTCAGGCGGGCGACGTAAGACCAGCTGCCGGGGCTGCTGCGTCACCACGACGCCGGGCGCCGCGTCGCCGAAGCCGTCGTTAACTAAAAAACCAGTTCCATCTGGTCCATCAGCGAGAAAGGGAGACTAGCCAACCGGCTTGTCTCCCTTTCTTTTTCTGTGACGATGATTGACCTGCCCGCATGCCTGTGGTAATCATTGCCGCATCCCCCGCTATTCTGAGTTTTTAACTCCCACAACAGGAGGCATCTCATGGGTGATAATGGTGATGGTGGCGGCAGCGCAGGCGTCGTCGCAGTTCTGGTGATTTTCATAATTATCGTGGTGGTTGTTTTGTTTGCGTTTAGAGGACGACTGTTCGGAGGCGGCGGCACCAGGGTTAACGTGAACGTATCAGCGCCCGCGGCGCCCGCA
Source organism: Blastocatellia bacterium (assembly GCA_031371765.1). Lineage (GTDB taxonomy): Bacteria > Acidobacteriota > Blastocatellia > Pyrinomonadales > Pyrinomonadaceae > PSRF01. The sequence goes on along the minus strand of JANMKA010000079.1, from coordinate 19,868 downwards.
CCGGCAGCGCCAGCCCCAGCGGCCCCGGCGCCCAGCCGGTAAGTTCGTTCACTTCGGTTTAGTTCTTAACTGCCACAACAGGAGGCTACTCATGGGTGACAATGGTGATGGTGGCGGCAGCGCAGGCGTCGTCGCGGTTTTGGTGATCTTCGTGATTATTGTTGCGGTTGTTTTGTTTGCGTTCCGAGGCCGGCTGTTTCGAGGCGGCGGCACGCAAAAGATTGACGTTAATGTGCAAACGCCAAGCAGATAAAGTCTATTGGTTGTTCAGATCGAAAAGGGGAGCGCTGGTTAAGGCGCTCCCTTTTTCGTAAATCGTGAACTGTGAACCGAGAACCGAGAACCGGGAACTGTGAAACGGGAACCGAGAAGCCTAAAGCAACTAGAAGCGTAGTGTTCCCTTCCCGGTTCTCGGTTCACAGTTCCCGCCTCATTTTACTATTCACGATTTACGATTTACGATTCATGCTCTTATGTCAGCTCCTAACATCGAAACAATCGTCTCGCTCGCCAAGCGGCGTGGGTTTGTCTATCCCTCTTCTGAAATCTACGGCGGCCTGGGCAGCGCCTGGGATTACGGGCCGCTCGGCGTCGAGCTTTGCAACAACGTAAAACAGGCCTGGTGGCGCTGGATGGTTTATGAGCGCGACGACATTGAAGGACTCGATTCGTCCATCATCCTCAATCGCCTGGTTTGGAAGTATTCAGGACACGAGGACACCTTCAGCGATCCGCTGGTTGACTGCCGCGAATGCAAAACGCGTCTGCGGGCCGATAAGCTCAACGACGGTAAGTGCCCCAACTGCGGTTCAAAAGATCTAACTGAGCCGCGTCCGTTCAACCTGATGTTTCGCACGCACGTCGGCGCTGCGTCTGAAGACGACGATTCGTCGCTGGTTTACCTGCGTCCCGAAACCGCGCAGGGAATCTTCATCAACTTCAACAACGTCCTAACGACCAGCCGTCGCAAGTTGCCTTTCGGCGTGGCCCAAATTGGCAAATCGTTTCGCAACGAAGTGACGCCCGGGAATTTCATCTTTCGCACGCGTGAGTTTGAACAGATGGAGATGGAATACTTTGTGCGGCCCGGCGAGGACGAAAAAGTTCATCAGGAGTGGATCGACGCGTGCCGCGATTGGTTCCTTGAGCTCGGAATCGCCGGCGACAATCTGCGGCTGTACGAACAGCCAAAAGAAGAGTTGGCCCATTACGCCAAACGGACCGTCGATGTTCAGTATCGCTTTTTCCCTGAACGCGAAGACGGTGAGAAGCAATGGGACGAGTTGATGGGAATCGCCAATCGCACCGACTTCGATCTGCGCACGCATTCGAAGAAGCCGGAAGACGCGGAAGGCAAGCGCCTGAATTCTGATTCGACTGATAACCTCTCGTACTTTGATGAACCGACCAAGGAACGCTTCTACCCATACGTGATCGAACCGGCGGCTGGAGTCAATCGCACCGTGCTGGCAGTGTTAATGGATGCGTATACCGAAAAAACAAACGACAAAGGCGAGACGCGCGTTATTTTGAAACTGCACCCGTCACTTGCGCCGATCAAGGCTGCGGTTTTGCCGCTCGCTAAGAACAAGCCTGAGATTGTGGCGCTGGCAAAATCGATCAAGCGATCGTTGCAACCGGCACTGCGCGCGGTTTATGACGACACGGGCGGCATTGGCAAACTTTACGCGCGGCAGGATGAAATAGGCACGCCGTTTTGCGTGACCGTGGACCACCAGTCGCTCGAGGACAACGAAGTAACTGTCCGCGACCGCGACACCTGGACGCAGGAGCGGGTGAAGATTGCGGAGTTGGAAGAGTATTTGTCGAAGCGACTGAATAAATAGTTTCGCGTTCCGAGTTTCTAGTTTCGAGGTCTTGCACCCAGTCTTGACACTTGCAACCCGCGGCTTTGGATTCAAAACTCGGAACTCGAAACTCGAAACTCGGAAGTCGAAACTCGAAACTCGAAATGCCGATAGTTAAGAAACGAAACGAACAAACCGAAAGTCGTCTGCTGCTTGAGTCAGACGATCCGGTCGAGTTGCCGCCCGCTGAAATCGAAGACCGCGACGTCATCGTCCAGTTTGAAAAGTTCAAGCAATTCATTCCTGAGTTGCTGGAAGAATTGCGCGACGGTGTGCTGGCCAAGCCAGTGGCTGTAATGAACGACGGCTCGACGTTTGCCATCCACGGCGACACGCGCACTTTTTGGGTAAAGCTGTGGCACGCCGCCGGCACTGACCTCACGAAAATCGATCGCGCGCAAGTCATCAGTTGCATCCCTTCTACGCGCGGCGTTCAAATCCTTGTCGAATCCCCTGAAGATTAGTCCAAAGCCCAGGTCCAAAGTCCAAAGTCGCTTTAGGCGTCGCCGATCCGCCTCTAAAACGCAACACCCAACACGCTCTTCAGTTATTGACATTGGACATTGGACATTGGACATTGGACTCGATGTCCCAAATTCCTGAAAAAGTGTTGAGTCTTGCGACGGCGATTCGCGACGCCGGCGGTCGCGCGCTGCTGGTTGGCGGCTGCGTGCGCGATCTGCTGCTGAAGATCGAGCCGACAGATTGGGACCTGGAGGTCTACGGCGTCGAGCCGCTCAAGCTGCGCGCGCTGCTTGATGAGTTTGGCCCAGTCAATGTTGTCGGCGAAGCATTCACCGTTTACAAACTCGGTTCCGATTTGGATGTTTCGTTGCCGCGCCGCGAGCGAAAGTCGGGCCGCGGCCACCGCGCTTTTGCGATCGAAGGCGATCCGTCGATGTCTATCGCAGATGCGACGCGCCGCCGCGATTTCACTATCAACGCTATCCTGCAGGATCCTTTAACTGCCGAAATCATCGATCCTTTTGACGGTCGTGGGGATATCGCTGCCAAACTTTTGCGCGTTGTTTCGGATGAAACTTTCGCCGAAGACAGCCTGCGCGTTTTGCGGGCCGCGCAACTGGCCGCGCGTTTTGAATTCGAAATCGAGACCAACACAGTCGAGCTTTGCCGCGCGATTGATTTGTCTGACCTGCCGGCTGAACGGGTGTGGGGCGAGACTGAAAAACTGCTGATGCGTTCGCGCCGGCCAGCGATTGGACTGAAATGGCTGCGCGATCTGGGCGCGCTCGATCAGTTGTTTCCGGAAATAAAGGCCCTGATCGACGTGCCGCAGGATCCGGAGTGGCATCCGGAGGGCGATGTTTTTGTTCACACGGGTTTGGTCATTGATGGGGCGCGGGCGTTGCTGGCCGATTTGCCTTATGCGAAACAGATCACAGTCATGCTAGCTGCGTTGGCCCATGACTTTGGCAAGCCGGCGACAACTGAGTTTGTTGATGGGCGTTTGCGCTCGCGCGGTCATGAAGAAGCGGGGGTAGCTCCGACGGCAGCTTTTCTAAATCGGCTGAATATCCATACGCTCGACAGCTACAACGTGCGCGCGCAGGTGATTGCGCTGGTGCGCGAGCATCTGAAGCCAGGTGAGTTCTTCAAAAAACGCGACGAGGTTGGCGATGGCGCGTTTCGCCGGCTGGCGCGCAAGTGTGAACTGGATCTGTTATATCGCGTGGCAAAGGCCGATTCGCTGGGCCGCAATGCTGATTGGGTGTCGCGCGAAAAATGGTACGGGTCAGAAGCGCAGGAGTGGTTCATTCGGCGCGCAAGGGAATTGGCAGTTGAGCAACAACCGCCTGCACCAATATTACTTGGTCGCCACTTGCTCGAAATGGGTCTTGCGCCTGGGCCAAGAGTTGGCGAGATCACCAAAGCAGTTTATGAAATGCAGCTCGATGGCCGCGTCCGCACCCTCGACGATGCAAGAGATTCGGCTAAGAAAATATTATCCGCAGATTACGCAGATTACACAGATTAGAACAAAGCACTGATAACATTATGACGTGCTGAAAAACCTTACTGAGTCCGATCCGCGAACTTACTCAATCATTGGAGCGTGCATGGAAGTGCACCGGCAGCTAGGGTGCGGATTCCTCGAGCCCGTTTATCAGGAAGCCCTCGCGATAGAGTTCACAGATCGAAACATCCCTTTTGACAGAGAGGTGAGGTTACCGCTTGAGTACAAAGGCTATTTGCTTGAGAGTAAATATTGCGCAGACTTCATTTGCTTCGGTTCGGTCGTTGTCGAATTGAAGGCTCTTGCGCGAACAGGTCCAACGGAAGAATCGCAAGTCATTAATTACTTGAAAGCAACAGGCCACCGAGTAGGACTCTTAATTAATTTCGGTGCGAAAAGCTTAGAACACCGTCGTTTTGTCTTATCCAAATCTGTGTAATCTGCGGAATCTGTGGATTAAGGTCTTGACTCTTGTTGAGTGACGCAGTGGATGGTTCCCATGCCCCACACCAGCGGTTCGCAGTTAATTCCAACCACGCTTCGCTCTGGAAAGACAAGCCCTAAAGTTTCCAAGGCGCGCGCATCATTTGCATGTCCAAAGATGGGCGCGAGCACGACGTTGTTGGCGATGTAGAAATTCGCGTATGAGGCCGGTAGCCGATCGAGGTTACGCTTGTCGGTGCTAGTGCCGCCAACCATTCCGGGCATTGGCAGCGTAATGATTTCGAACGAACGACCACGAGCGTCAGTCATTTTTTGCAGGCGTTTGAGATTGTCTTGGAGCAATTCGTAGTTCGCGTCCAGCGGATCGTCTTCGAGCGCGGAAATGATGACATCCTCGGCCACGAACCGCGCGATGTCGTCAATGTGCCCATCAGTGTCGTCGCCAACAATTCCTTCGCCCAACCACAAAACCTTCGCGACGCCGAGATAATCTTTCAGGTGCTGCTCAATTTCAGTTTGGCTCAGATGAGGATTGCGATTCGGATTCAGCAAGCATTGCTCGGTCGTTAAAACGCAGCCTGCGCCGTTCACTTCAATTGAGCCGCCTTCCATCACGATGCCGGGTTCGAAGCGCACCGCTTTCAATAAGTTTTCAAGACGCCGAGGGATGGCATCGTCCTGCTTCAGCTCTTCATACTTGTTGCCCCAGGCGTTGAAGGTCCAATCGTTGAAGGCCAGCCTTCCATCGTTCCCAATCAGAAAGTTTGGACCATAGTCTCGTATCCAGGAATCAACGGTAGGAATGCGCTGAAAGCGAATGTTCTCGGCGCCGGCAAACGTGCAACGCGCGCGCACAGACTGTTCAGTCTCTTCATCATTGACCAGCAGATTTACAGTTTCATTTGGCGCGAGCGCCGCCATCATCTGCAAGAAAATATTTTCGACTTGCGGCACGCGGCCCGGCCAGGTTTCCGGATCCTTGGGCCAGGAAAGCCAGGTGGCGGCATGTGCGCGCCATTCCGCGGGCATGTAAAACCCGAGTGCGGCAGGTGTTTTGTTTGCGGAGTCAACCCGGCTGTCGGTCATGATTTAATTGGCTGTGACCGAAAATAACGATAGAGGCCGAACAGGCTGATGACTACCCAGACTGCTTCCATGATAAACGCCGACAGGTTGAAGTTCGATATGAGTGAGATGATGATCAGAGTCGCGCCGATAGCGTTCATGAGCGAGTAACCGAGTGAGCTACTGCTAATGCGGTTAAGTTGGAGCAACAGATAATCGATGATGATTAGCACGACGCCGACATTGCCGAGAAAGTCAGTGAAACTGTATTTCATCTTCTACTCGCCATAGCGGAGTTGCAGTCCTTGATAAGCATCGATGCGGCGGTCGCGCAGGAAAGGCCAGTTCTGTCTCGTCTCTTCCATCTTGTCCAAGTCGCAATCGACCACCAGCACTTCTTCCTTGTCAGCCGACGCCTTGGCGATGATGCGGCCAAAGGGATCGGCAACGAATGATTGCCCCCAGAAATTTAGTTTGCCTTCGCGACCGACGCGGTTAACAACGATCACATAGACACCGTTGGCAATCGCGTGCGCGCGTTGAATTGTTTCCCAGGCCGAATGTTGCGCCTCGTTCATCTCAGCTTCTTCACCGGGCAGCCAGCCGATTGCGGTTGGATAGAACAAAAACTCCGCGCCCGAGAGGGCAGTCAAACGCGCCGCTTCCGGAAACCACTGGTCCCAACAAACGAGCGTGCCGACTTTTCCATACTTCGTATTGTGAGTCTGAAAGCCAAGGTCGCCCGGCGTGAAATAAAATTTTTCGTAGTAAAGCGGGTCGTCCGGAATATGCATCTTGCGATACTTACCGGCAATTTTGCCGTCGGCATCGATCATCACGGCGGTGTTGTGATAGACGCCGGCGGCGCGCTTCTCAAACAGTGATGCCACAAGCACTACCTGCTTCGCTTTTGCGACTTTACTCAGCGCGTCGGTGGTGGGGCCGGGAATTGTTTCCGCCAATTTGAAAAGCTCGATGTCTTCAGTCTGACAAAAGTATTGCGAACGGAAGAGTTCCTGCAGGCAGATAATTTGCGCGCCTTTTTTTGCGGCGTCTCCGATGCGCGCAATCGCCTTCTTCAAATTGGCTTCCGGCTTCTGATCGCAGGTCATCTGGATCAGACCAATCTTTACAATGTTCGACTTCACTTTCTTCGGCATGGGGGAAGTATAAAGTCCAATGTCCAAAGTCCAAAGTCGGGCCTGCGTTGGAGCACCGCGTGGTTTGGACTTCGAACGTGAAGCGGCGGACATTGGACATTGAACAGTAGACTTTGGACTTTCTTCGTCACTTTGGACTTTGGACATTGGAGTAGTTAACATGTCCGGTCAATTCCAACCTCCAAAATCAAGAGAGAGATTTCCATGATCGACTTTGAGCTGACCGAAGATCACAAAGCGCTGATTCAAACCGTGCGCGAGTTTGCGCAAAAGGAAGTGGCGCCTTACATAAAAGAGTGGGACGAGAAACAACACTTCGAGCGCGGCATATTTGAAAAAATGTCAGCGCTGAATCTGCTTGGTGTCTGTATTCCTGAAGAGTATGGGGGCGCAGGGTTTGATTACATTTCGCTGGGCCTGGTTTGCGAAGAGCTCGAGGCAGTTGACACTTTCCTGCGCGTGGCAATGTCGGTCCATACAGGTTTGAATTCGCTGACGCTTTACGCCTGGGGCACGGAAGAGCAGAAACAAAAATACCTGGTGCCGCAGGCAAAGGGAGAAAAACTTGCGACCTATGGCTTGACCGAGCCCGGTGCCGGTTCTGACGTGGTAGGTTCGCGATCAACTGCGCGACGCGAAGGCGATGAGTACGTGCTGAACGGCGAGAAGATGTGGATTAGTTTGGCCGACACCGCCGACAATTTTCTTTTCTTCTGTTGGACGGATGAAGACAAGCGCCGCAATCGCGATCACTCCGGCATGTCGTGCTTCATCGTCGAACGCGGTATGAAAGGTTTCACCTCAGGAACGATTCACGGCAAGCTTGGCATTCGCGCGGGCAACACGGGATACTTTTCGTTGCAAGATACGCCCGTGCCCGCAGCGAATCGGGTGGGTGAAGAAGGCGAGGGTTTCAAGATCGCAATGTTTGCGCTCGAGCAGGGAAGGTACACCGTCGCCGCGGGCGCGACAGGAGTCATCCGCGCTTCGCGTGATGCGTCAGTTGCGTACGCGCTCGACCGCGAGACGTTCGGAACCAAGATTGCCAACCATCAACTCGTCAAACAAAAGATCGCAGAGATGGAAGCCGACTATCAGATGTCACACTTGCTCTGGCTGCGTGCCGGCTATTTGAAGAACAGCGGCCAAGCAAACGGGCGGGCGACAAGTTTGGCCAAGTGGCAGGCAACGACGCGCAGCGAAAAAGCCGCGTCGATGGCGATCGAAGTGCACGGCGCGAATGGTTATTCAAATGACTATCCGGTCGAGCGCTACTTGCGCAACTGCAAAGCAGCGATCATCTACGAAGGAACGCGCGACATTCACACCTTGATGCAAGCTGACTGGGCGTTAGGTTTGAAAAAAGAGAAGCCGGCGCGCAAGACGTTGCCGCCATGGAAATCTTAGGACGGGCTAAATGGCGGGTTTCAGGTCTTCGGGAGCAGGAGCTTGATCTTTCGCAGCTAATTCCTGATGGCGTTCAATGGCGCGATCGACCGCTTCCTCAACGTCTTCGAGTTTGAATGGCTTCGCGAAATACGCAAACGCGCCGAGGTCCATCAGCGCCCTGGCATCCGCTTCGTTCGACAAGCCGGAAATAACAATCACCGGAGTCGTGGAATGGTTCGCGTGGATCTGCTTTAGCAATTCGCGACCGCTGAGCTCCGGCATGGCGATGTCAGTCAAGACAACATCGTAGGTTTCGACATCGAGATAAGCGAGCGCTTGCTCGGCGCGATCAGCCGTGTGGCATTCGTGGGCGTCGGAAAAGAGTTCGTGAAGGGTGTCGCGAATGAGGGAATCATCGTCAACGATGAGTAAGGTGGCCATTCAATTCTCCTGGGTGCGGCTTTAGGATTATTCAACACTTGTAAATGCCGGCGCGATATCAAGGGCGTCGCGTTCCGCGCGGATCCGCGGCCGGGCTGTCTGCTCCGGTTTTTGCTGTGACGCCAGTTCGGTTTCAAACTCGACGATCATATGAGTAGTTTGCAAAACCGTGTCCGGGTTCAGCGATATCGAGGTAATCCCTTTTTCCACGAGAAAACGCGCAAATTCGGGATAATCCGAAGGCGCCTGCCCGCAAATTCCAATCTTCTTTCCGGCGCGATGTGCGGCTTCAATGGCAAGCGTAACCATGCGTTCGACGGCGCCGTCACGTTCGTCAAAAAGATGCGCGACCATTTCTGAGTCGCGATCCAGACCGAGCGTGAGTTGCGTCAAATCGTTGGAACCGATCGAGTAGCCATCGAACACGCGCAGGAATTCGTCGGCGTAGATAACGTTCGCGGGCAACTCGCACATCGCATAAATTTCAAGTCCATGCTCGCCTTGTTGTAAACCAAAGTCAGCCATCAGCGAGACAACTCGCTCGGCTTCAACTACCGTGCGACAGAAGGGAATCATGGCGAGCACATTCACCAGGCCCATGTCATCGCGCACGCGCTGCATTGCCTGGCACTCCAGTTCAAATCCTTCCCGGTAGCGATCGTCGTAATAACGTGACGCGCCGCGAAACCCGAGCATCGGATTTTCTTCGGTCGGTTCAAACTCCTGGCCGCCGATCAGCATCGCGTATTCGTTTGATTTGAAGTCAGACATTCGGACAATTACCGGCTTGGGAAAAAACGCAGCCGCGATGCGAGCGATGCCTTCAGACAGACGGCGAACGAAGAATTCGCGGGGATCTTCTTCGCCGAGGCGGCGTTCGATTTCTTTAACGACGTTCGCGTTGTGAAGATTCGGATAGCGCACCAGCGCCATCGGATGAATGCCAATGTGGTTGTTGATGATGAACTCTAGACGCGCGAGGCCGACGCCGTCATTTGGCAATGAAGCGACCGTAAAAGCATGGTCCGGGTCGCCCACGTTCATCATCACCTGCGTGCGCGGCCTTTGCTCATCGCCGACGACGCGGCGGTCGACTGCAAACTCAACCAGCCCTTCATAAATGTTGCCGTGCGCGCCTTCCGAGCAGGACACGGTTACATCCATGCCACTTTGCAAAATCTGCGTCGCGTTTCCGGTGCCGACAATGCACGGCAGTCCCAATTCGCGGCTGATGATCGCGCTGTGACAGGTTCGCCCGCCGCGATCGGTAACGATCGCCGCGGCCCGTTTCATAATCGGCTCCCATGCCGGATCGGTCATCGAAGTCACCAACACATCGCCGGCTTTGAATTCCGTCAAATGATCGGGATCAGCGAGGACATGCACGCGACCGTGGCTGACTTTTTCGCCGACGGCAATGCCACTCACCAGCGGCGCGGCATGGTCGCCGGTAAGCCGGTAAGTCTCGATATAATTTTCCCGATTGCTGGCATGGACCGTTTCCGGTCTGGCCTGGAGGATGAACAGCTCGCCGGTTTGTCCATCCTTGGCCCACTCGATGTCCATCGGTGTCGAGTGACCCGCCAGCGTCGAGTAGTGGTCTTCGATCAAGCAAGCCCAACGCGCCAACTCCAGCACTTCATAATCGCCGAGCACAAACCTGCCGCGTTGTGCGTCTACAACGTCGCGCGTGCGCGTGCCCTTGCCATCCAGGCCGTAAACCATTTTCACTTCTTTGCCGCCCAGCCGGCGACTGACAATCGGGCGCGCACCTGTTTTCAAAGTCGGCTTAAACACCACCCATTCGTCAGGCGTTGCCATGCCCTGCACGATCGCTTCGCCCAGTCCCCAGGCGCCATTGATTACCACGACGTCGCGAAAACCGGATTCAGTATCGAGCGTGAACATCACACCCGAGCAAGCCTGATCGGAACGCACCATCGGTTGCACCCCAATCGAAAGCGCTACTTCAAAATGATCGTAACCACGCGCTGCGCGATAAGAGATGGCCCGGTCAGTCCAGAGCGAAGCAAAACAACGGTGGCAGGCTTCGATGAGATGAGTTTCGCCGCGCACGTTCAGAATCGTGTCTTGTTGTCCGGCGAATGAAGCGTCGGGAAGATCTTCTGCAGTTGCCGACGAACGAACCGCAACTTCAGCTTTGCGCCCCAGGCGTTGGCAAAGCCGGCGATAGCCGTCCAGGATCGCTTCATTGACTTCAGCGGGTAACGGCGTGTCCAGCATCAACGCGCGAGCTTCGCGACCGGCATTATTCAACGCGCGAATGTCGTTGTGATCCAAACCGCTCATCAGTTCGCGCAGTCGTTCGCCGAGACCGTTTGTTTGCAAGAGCAGCCGGTAAGATTCGCTGGTCGTGGCAAAACCATCAACCGCACGCACGCCCCGCGGCAACAGAGCACGAAAAAGTTCGCCGAGGCTGGCACATTTCCCCCCAACGAGTTGCACGTCGGCCGCGCCCACTTCACTTAAATCGAGCACCAGTGCCTTCGGTTTCTCCATTGCGTTTCGCAGCTCCCAAAACGGTTTGAATTTCGTCCTGCCTTGACCCGATGAGTGTAGCCGAATGCATGCAACTCCGTCGATGATTTTGGCGGTTCGGGAATATGCGAAGCGCTGCGTTTCGCTACAAAATCCCGGTGTGCTCTGATAGTATGAGCGCGCACTTCTTCATCTGCTGGCGTTAGTAATCGAGGCGGTTGGCAGCCAAATTCCGAATTCAGGAGAACTGAGCAATGGGCCACGAATTAAGTACCGAGCGCGAGCTGTCTCTGGATTTCTTGCGCGTTTGTGAAGCGGCGGCAATCGCTGCAGCGCGAACCATGGGCCAGGGCGACCGCAAGTATTCAGACCACGTTGCCGTCGAAGCGATGCGCGAAGTGATGGATACGGTGCCGATGCGCGGCCGAATTGTGATCGGCGAAGGCGAACGCGACGAAGCACCAATGCTCTACATCGGTGAAGAAGTCGGTGGCGGTTATGGCGTTAGCGAGGACCTGGCTGAATCCTGCCCTGAGGTAGACATCGCAGTCGATCCACTTGAAGGCACAAATCTGTGCGCGTTGGGCGCGAACAATGCGATTGCTGTGTTGGCGGCGGCTGAACGCGGTGGACTTTTGAATGCGCCGGATCTTTACATGGATAAGATTGTCGTTGGTCCATCATCGCGCGGCGTCGTGGATCTGGACGCCCCGGTCAAGGACAACCTCAAGAACATTGCGCGTCGTCTGGGACGCGACGTCGAAGACTTGACGGTAATTGTTCTCGATCGTTCGCGCCATCAAAAACTAATTACCGATGTGCGCGAAGCCGGCGCCCGCATACGTTTGATTGGTGATGGCGATCTTTCGGCGGGAATTTCTGCCGCCGTTGCCGGCACCAACATCCATGCGCTAGTGGGCATTGGCGGCGCGCCTGAAGGCGTGATTACGGCGGCAGCGATGAAGTGTTTGAACGGCGAGATTCAGGCGCGACTGGTTTTCGATCCGGAAAGTCTCGGCGTTGACAAAGATAAGGTGCCGCCAAGAGAGCAGGTCATCGAGCGTTTGCAGTCAATGGGGATCACGGACCCGAACAAGATTTACGACACCAACGATCTGGCGCCCGGACGCAAAATTATTTTTGCCGCAACCGGAGTTACTGATGGCGCGCTGCTAAAAGGGGTGCGATTCTTTGGCGCCGGCAAACGGACGCATTCGGTCGTGATGACTACCGAATCGCGCCACATTCGTTTTGTTGACACGCTGCATATTGAGGGTGGGCCGGACACGGTCATACGATTTTAATAATTTAGTCTTTGGTCTTGGGTTTTTGGTCTTTGTGAAAACGCACGAGCGCAGACGCCGTTGAAGGCTAGAGCCAAAGTCCGAAGACCAAAGACCAAAGTCCGAAGCACAAAGTACAAAGTACGATTTAGATTTACAGATGTACGCCTCGCCAGAAAATTACATTTCGCAGAGTATTTCTTTCGGCCGTCAGCTCGCGGTTTGGGTGATCATTGCGCTGGGTTCGATCGTTATCACTTCAGCGATTATTGCCGCGCCGCTGGCTTTGAACTCCGGGCACCTAATCTGGGCGCTGCCCATCTATCACGCGTTTAGTCTGGTTTGCCACCAGCTTCCGGAACGTTCGTTCTTCATTGCCGGACATCCGTTTGCAGTTTGCGCGCGCTGCTTTGGTCTCTATGCGGGCTTTACGCTCGCAACCATCGCTTATCCGCTCGTTTGCTCGTTAAAGAAAACTGACGCGCCACCGCGCAAATGGTTGTTCATTGCGGCCGCTCCGCTGTTGATTGATTACGCGCTTGGCGCTTTCGGAATCTGGAATAACACGCATTCATCCCGCTTCATCACTGGAGCGTTGTTGGGTGCGGTTGCTGTTTTTTACACCATGCCCGGACTGCTCGATTTAGGGTTGCGGCTGACAGGTGGAAAAAAGCAAGCGCCTCTCGAGCCGGTTCCAGTTTTGACGGAAGCTCTGTCCGCTGGTTCCCGGATTGCGCCCAGTGATTACAGCGCTCCACATCGGCGCATCTAAGGCCTTCACTGCGGAATTGAAGGACAGGATTAACACGATGGACAAGATAAAGAGTCGCAGCAAAAGCCGTTTCGCGCTTCATCTTGTTAATCTTGTTGCCTGTCCTGGTTAGTGTTTCCTAGTTAGGCGGCTTCAGTATAGAATCTGTCGCGCGCGCCGTCCGGGCACAGCCAGGCGGCGCTTTTGGATTTAAGAATTGCGTAGTTACTTTATGGCTTTGATTTTCCAAGATACGGTTCCACCCTTCGGGCCCACTCCAAATCAACTTTTCGAGCGCTATTTTCAGGACCTGGTTAACAAAACCTGGGGGAACATCAGTCCGCTTTATCAACTCGACGGTTTCGATTGGATCATCCTGATTCTGTACTTCACGATCCTCTTCGTACTGGCGGTGTATGGCGGCTATCGTATCAAGCAGGTGATCGACTTTTGGCGCTATCGCAAGTTTGTGCCGCAGCCGTTGCGGAAATTCAGCGAGGCAGAGTTGCCGCTGATCACTGTCCAGTTGCCGCTCTTCAACGAAATGTACGTCATTCAGCGGCTGGTTAAGTCGATTACCGAGATCGAGTACCCGCGGGAGAAACTTCAGATTCAGGTGCTCGACGATTCAACCGACGAGACGGTGAAGCTTGCTGAAGAGACTGTCGAAAAATATCGCGCGCTTGGTTTCGACATCGAATACGTTCATCGTCAGGACCGCACTGGTTTCAAAGCCGGCGCGCTTGAGAATGGAATGAAAACCGCCAAGGGCGAGCTGCTGGCGATTTTTGACGCGGACTTTGTTCCCAATCCTGACTGCCTGCGCAAGTTGGTCGATTTCTTTACCGACCCGATGGTTGGCTGCGCGCAAATGCGCTGGTCGCACATCAACGCGAAATACAATTTGTTGACGCGGCTGCAGACGATCATGCTCGACGGGCACTTCGTCGTTGAGCAGACGACCCGCAATCGCACCGGCGGATTTTTCAACTTCAACGGCACCGCCGGCATTTGGCGTCGCGACGCAATCATGCGAAGCGGCGGTTGGCAGCACGATACGCTAACCGAAGACACAGACTTGAGCTTTCGCGCGCAATTGATGGGCTGGAAATTTGTTTACCTGCTGGATGAAGAAGCGCCGGCAGAAATTCCAGTTGAGATAAATGCGTTCAAGGCGCAACAGCGTCGTTGGGCAAAAGGCGTGATGCAGGTGGGCATCAAGCTCTATCCGCGCATCTGGCGTTCAAAACTTCCAATGCGTGTGCGGCTGGAAATGTTTTTCCGGCTCACCGGCAACATCAGTTATCCGCTGATGATTGTCGCGAGTTTTCTGCAGTTTCCGCTACTGCTCGTTCGTTACAACCAACCGTTCTATCACCTGATGATCGTGGATCTGCCGCTGCTGTTCTTTTCGTCAATCTCTGTCTTTCTTTTTTACGGCACAGCGGTTTGGTATCTGGATGAGAAGCGCGCGCCGCGATTATTGCATCTGCCGTTGGTGATGGCGCTGGGCATCGGTCTCGCCTTTTCCAATGCGCGTGCCGTCCTCGAGGCGCTGTTGGGCATCAAGAGCGAATTTGTGCGCACGCCCAAGTATCAGGTGGAGAAAACTTCCGACGAGACCTGGAAACGAAAGAAGTACAAACGTAAGCGCGGGCTCCTGCCGCTGTTGGAGTTGGCTTTCTCAGTTTACTTCCTGCTCGCGATTCTTTACGCGATCCGCATGCGCATGTGGGGCACCGTGCCATTCCTGTTTCTGTTCTTCTTTGGCTACGGCTACATGGGCGTGATGAGTCTGGTGCAGGCGCTTGGCGGACGAGGTTTCGCTTCGTTCTGGCGATCCGCTGCCGGAACACCAGCCGGCCAGTAACTTTCCGCAAAAAGTTTAGCGTTCTTACGGGTCTGAGCCGAAAAGGGCTTCAGCGAAAATATATCAAATTGTGTCTTGTCTGTTTCCCGTCAATCTACTAATATCGCCCCGCCATTCGACTAAAGTTTTGCTGCCACTTGCCGCGCAATTAGCGCAAGCGACTTTCGTTCATCCAAATTTTTCATCAGAGGAGAGCTATGAGTACCATTAAATTCCCCTTCGCCCGATTTTGTCTGCTTGCCTTGCTCATCTTAGCTACTGCCAGTGCCGTTCTTGCTCAATCGCAAGCGACCACCGGTAATATCGAGGGTACCGTCGTCGATCCAAACGGCGCCGTTGTACCGAACGTCACCGTGACCGCAACCAACGTAGATACAGGTTTTGAAAAGACCACGCAGGCAAATGACGACGGTACGTTTGTCCTGTCGTTTTTACAGCCTGGTAACTATAAGGTTACGACTCCCGCAGTCAGCGGTTTTGCTCCAGCAACCTACGAAAACGTGAAGGTTACGGTCGGCGCGAAGAATACTCTTCAAGTCATCTTAACTGCCGGCGGAACAGCTAACGTCGTTAACGTTGAGGCTCAGGGCGAAAGCGTGGAAACGACGCGAACATCAGTATCATCAACCGTCGATGAACGCCGGGTGATGAATCTCCCGACCAATGGGCGCAATTTTCTTGACTTTGTTACGTTGACGCCGGGAATCGTTCGCGACCCGACGCGCTCGGGCGATTTGGCGGTCGGCGGACAGAAGGGAACTTTGAACAGTCTGCAAATTGATGGAACGAGTAGCGACAATACCTTTTTCGGTCAGGGTTCCGGCAGGACTGGATCGGGCCGCGCGCCGTCACAGTTTTCGATTGACACGGTCAGAGAATTTCAAATCAACCAGAATGGTTTTTCGGCGGAATTCGGCCGCGCCGCCGGTGCGGTTATCAACGTTGTAACCAAATCGGGAACCAACAGGTTTTCGGGAAGCGCGTTCGAATATTTCCGCGATGAATCATTGAACGCCCGCAGTCCGGTTCTGGTTGCGGTAAATCGTGCGCGCCCCAACGGCCAAATTAATCAGTTCGGTGGAACGCTGGGCGGCCCGATCAAAAAAGATAAAGCCTTCTTCTTCGCCGCTTATGAAGGACAGCGCTCTAATCTTCCTAATCCGGTCGTACTGCGCTCATTGCCATTCGCTCCGGCGAGCGTGCAAACTTTGCTGGGACCGAAAGCCGTCTCCTACAATATCGATCGCGTCCAGGACACGTTTCTAGTTAAAACAGATTTCAATATCAATAACAAGAACCAACTCTGGATTCGTTTCAATCAGCAGAATTTTACGGGAACGAACCTGGAATCTTCAGGCACTACCAGCGCCCTTGAGCACACCGGAAACAGCAACGTAAAGACTTCGACGCTTTCAACGGCCTGGACTTCTTCCCTTACGAACAGTTTGATAAATGAATTTCGTTTCCAGTATTCGCGCGATCGGGAGCCGGGGTTGTCAAACTCAACCGCTCCGGAGACAGCGGTAACCGCTTCTGCGGGTGGCATCAGTGACGGGACCTTTACCTTCGGGCGCAATAACTTCAGCCCGAGGGAAACGACTATCAAGCGTTATCAATTTATTGATAATCAGACTTGGATTACCGGTAACCATAGCGTCAAATACGGTGCGGATTTGTTGTTTGACCGCATCTTCAATTTCTTTCCCGGGCTCTTCAGCGGCGCTTATACATTCACGAGCTACGCAAACCTGGCTGCGGGAACGCCGTCCCGATATCGTCAGAGCTTTGCCGGAACTGGAACCACGGGCGGAACAACCTTCCCGAACAGTTCGGAATACGGATTTTTCGTGCAGGATGACTGGCGCGCCACCCCGAAATTAACTTTGAATCTGGGCCTGCGCTACGATTATCAGGCAATTGCCAAACCGCCGATAAGCAATCCTAATCCGGCTTTAGTAGCCGCGGGATTCAATACCGGATTTCAACCGAAAGACAAAAACAATTTCGCGCCGCGAATAGGTCTGGCCTATGCGTTCGACCCGAAGACGGTGGTTCGCGCTGCTTACGGAATATTCTATGGCCGTACCCCTTCAATTATTACCGGTACGGCCCACTCGCAAAACGGACTTCAGGTGATTGCCCTTGACATCACTTGTTCGTCGACACCACTTCTTTGCCCGACCTTCCCGAGCGTTTTCACGAGTGTTCCCACAAACGTTGCGGCTGTTACCCCTAATCTCTACCTGTTCGATAAGAATTACCAACAGCCTTACACTCAGCAATTCCATTTCCAGTTTGAAAAAGAAGTGTTTGCCAACACGACTTTTTCCGCTGAATATCAAATGTTTCGCGGCAGTAACATTACTCGCACCAGAAACGCAAACCTGAGCGCGCCGGTTCCTACCGTGTATCC
This sequence comes from Blastocatellia bacterium, assembly GCA_031371765.1. GTDB lineage: Bacteria > Acidobacteriota > Blastocatellia > Pyrinomonadales > Pyrinomonadaceae > PSRF01. Next base: position 2,710 of record JANMKA010000079.1, on the reverse strand, counting down.
GGTTTTTGACGCTTCAGGTACGGCGACCGGCGAGACTTTAACGGTCCAAAGATTTGCAACTGTGCGTCCGATCACGCAATTCCAGCGCATCAGCTTGTTTGAAAGCACGGCTAAATCTTTTTACCAGGGGTTGAGCCTGCAATTGAACCGCCGCTTTTCCCATCGGTTCCAGTTCAACACCAGCTATACTTTGGCAAAAGCCAAAGACAACAAACCCGATCAGACCTCAGTAGTTCCAGGAACTGACGATGCGAAGATCGCGCAGAATCAGTTTGATCTGTCGGGAGAATATGGGATTTCAGATCTGGACGTTCGTCATCGCTTTATCTTCAGTCCACTCTACGAGACCGGAACATTTCATAGCGACAATAAGTTCGTCCGCGCGCTTTTGAGTGACTACTTGATCACCGGCATTCTCTCCGCGCAGTCGGGCTTCACGTACTCGGCGACAGTTTCGAACGACCCAAACAACGACGGCAACACTGCCAATGACCGGGTCCCGGGAACCCGGCGGAATCAATTTAACACTCCTGGGTTTTATCAGATTGATCTGCGGGTGGGTCGAATCATTCGCTTGGGCGAACGGGCTCGCCTGTCTTTGTTTGCGGAAGGCTTTAACATCTTTAACAGCTCGAACGTTCAGTCGGTCAACACCAACCAATACACATTCGCCACGACGGGCGGCGGACGTCTAACCAGAACCACAAACTTTGGTACGCCGCGCATATTCGTGTCGAGTTCGCCCTCGTTTACTTTCAACTCGAGCTATAACCGCGAATTTCAGCTTGGCATGAGACTCGATTTCTAAACATTTGCCCGGGAAACTCAGCCTGGCAGTAGCACCACAAGACCATCTAGGAATGGCTTAAGGCAAACAGCAAGAAAAACGAAGGGCAGCCAACTTAATTGGCTGCCCTTTGTTTCCCACTGACTCTACGATTGGAAACTTCCTTGGAAGAAAGAGTTGGCTGGGAGGCAGGGACTCGAACCCCGATAGCCAGATTCAGAGTCTGGTGTCCTACCATTGGACGACCTCCCAGCAAGCGGAAATTCAATGTAAGTGCAGCCCCTTTTCTTTGTCAAACAGGCGAACCGTGAACTGTGAACCGGGAACCGGAAACCGTGAATCGGAAACCGTGAAACACTACGGCTGCCGGTTCACTGTTCCCGGTTTTCGGTTCTCGGTCCCGCTTCAGATTTATATTTACTAATGACCCTCGTCATTGCACAATGAGGCGCGCAACAACACCTCTCCTGCGTTTGGGCGAAACGCAGCCATCACTCCCACATTTGTATCTAATTCTTTGGTAACGGGAGTAATATGACTGAACCTGACCAGCAACGCCCCGCAAGTATGTCAGCTGTGGAGCTGAATGCGCTGATCGCGGATTACGAAGCTAAGATGGACGAGGTGGCTGAACTAATCACACGCGTGCGTCATGAAATCAACAACCCTCTTACCGGCGTATTAGGCCAGGCCCAGTTGCTGCTGCGGGAAGAACTCAGCGCAAGCGCGCGCAAACGTGCTGAAACGATCGAGGAGTTAGCGATCCGCCTGCGCGATATCGTGGCCCAACTGCGAGAAGTCCAAATGCCGCCAAAAAAATCCCATTCCTAGTTAGATAGTTTCGGCGAATTTGCCGAAGTGACGGCCTTAATTCCAGGCGAGTTCGCTTCCACGAAAAGTGTGTAGCGTTTGCCGGCTGGGATGTAGGCGTTTTCGCCGCGCTTGAATCCTTGCAAGAGAGCGACCGGGGCAATCAAGGGCATCAAGGCGCCGGTGATGACCATCGCCGTAGCGACCTTGGCGCCTTTGCTGTCTCCGCGCAAGCGGACTGAAGTTGGTCTGACCGGCACTTGAGATCCATCCGCCGCGGTTACTGTCTGCATGGTCCAAACGAAAAGCCCGGCCTTACCCCAGTGGCCGCCGCGCTTTGATTTCTCAACCAGTCCGGTCGCCGTGGCGCCCTGCTCAATGACGGTCACCCCGGCAACCTTGACTGCATCCACTACTCGGAAACTGATTTTGTCCTCAGGCTTGAAATCCATCGAACTCAGGGTGTAGGGCGCTTCGACTTCAATCGGGGTGCCGTCCGGTATTTCGAGTGCATAAGGCTTTGCCTGGGCGGGCGCTTGCCGCTGGCTGGATTGCGCCGGTTGGATGGTTTCTATGGCTGCGGTCTGGGGAGCGGGGGACTGCGCCACGAGCGTGGAATTGCAGGTAAATAGGGCCAAAAACAGTAAGATTAGTAATTTCATTTGCATGCCTCCGACTTGAAATTCATCTGTCAGGTGGGCTAGGTGCAAACAGGGTGCCGTGAGACTGCAAACAACAAAAATGCGTGGCCCCTGCCACGCATCATGCTAGTTCTCTTATTGAAACTAATTGCTAGACTGACACCGACTCTTCTTCGTGCTCCGGCACTAGATAAGGAGAAACAACCACTTGCGGTTGATCCGAGTCTTCGGCCAGGACGGCCTGGATAATCGGCAAACTCAGCGAATGCTTTTTCGAGATACCCGGCACGTCGTGCCCGGCGGCATAAACAGGATGTCGTTCGTTTTCCTGGTACCAGTCAGCGAGGTTTGCAGTCTTGTGCATATTCTCGATGATCTGCCGCCAGCCGACGCCGGTGTTGTAGGCGCAGAATGAAATCTCGCCTTCCTGCGTGCCGTAAGGAATGACGCACATCTCGGTGCGACGGAAATC
>JANMKA010000086.1:0-53742 GCA_031371765.1 Blastocatellia bacterium | reverse complement strand
GTGCGAAAGCTACCGGAAAAACGGCAAGGTCACCGCTTGCACGACGTCCGCAAATCAGAAGGTGCAGGCGGCGATGGACAAATTATTGTTCAGCGTCGGGTGCTCGCGGTTTCTCGGCAGACCGGATGAATTCATGTGTAAGACGCAAAAAGGAATAGATCTCTGCGAGAGCTATCGGAAAAACGGAACGGCGAAGAAGTGCGTGATGGCGAAGAGCCCATAAGATTTCAGGCTGTTGTTCGTCATCCATTGAATAACTTCGGTCAAGGAAACTGCTTCCGAAGTTTCGGATAGGGATCACCTTAAGCGCATTGAATTCGCCAAACAGACAGAAGGAGAAACGAAATGAGAAGACCGATACCACTCAGTTTTTTATTACTCGCGATTCTACTTTCACTAGCGACAGCGTCTCAATCGTTGCGTGTCGCCAACGCGCACGCTGCAAGCCCCTCCGTGCCCAATGTGCCAACCCTGCCACTCTACCGACTCTTTTCTCATAGGACTGGAATCCACTTTTATACGATCGATGAGACCAGGAAAGTCGTAGCCGTGGCGAACGGCTGGACATTGGAAGGTGTCGCGGCTTATGTCTCAGATCAACCGGCCCCGGGAACCGTGCCGCTATATGTATTGGTAATCCCACTGTTCTTTGTTGACCCCGCGGGGGACGCAGTTGATGGACATGCCTTCGGTTACACAACAAGCGAGCAGGAAAAGAACGACTTACTCGCGGGTCCTCCGGTAGCACATCTCGCCGGCGGTACGAACACCCCTTGGCAATTAGACGGCAATGGCATCGCCGGCTACGTTGCCCCGGCCAAGTTGCCTGGCACCGTCCCCTTTTACAGGCTGTATCACCCGGGAAGATTAGAGCAGTACAACAGCAAGCAAAAGAATTGCCTCTTTGGCTCTTACGACAATTTGTACACCGCCAGCCAAAAGGAGATGTCAGAGGCCATCAGCCAGCACGGCTACCAGTTTGTTGGCATTGAAGGCTATGTCTGGCCGCAACCGACCTCGCTCGGTCCCCACTTAAGCGTTAGTTCTGCCCCGACCAGTGCGGACACTGATCTGCTTAACCGCGGCTGCACGAGACCAGGTCCGGGCGCTTACAACTGTCCAACAATCGGCGGCTATGAAGCGTGCGAAAGCTACCGGAAAAACGGCAAGGTCACCGCTTGCACGACGTCCGCAAATCAGAAGGTGCAGGCGGCGATGGACAAATTATTGTTCAGCGTCGGTTGCTCGCGCTTTCTTGGTAGGCCAGATGAATTCATGTGTCAGACGCAAAAAGGGATAGATCTCTGCGAGAGCTATCGGAAAAACGGAATGACAAAGAAGTGCGTGATGGCGAAACCGAAGTAATGGTTCTTCCGATCTGAAGTTCTCAGATTGCGGTCACATCAACTTTTTGAATTGGTGGAAGGACGAGGAAAAGAAAATGAAAGCAAAATTAATTCTAAGTTTCAGCTTGCTGCTTATGTTTGGAATCCTGTCTCGAGCGTCCGCCCAGGCCCAGGGTTTACCGACGCCGCAGCTCAAGTTTGCGGGCACCGAAGATTATGAAGCCAATGGCCAGCAATGGACCAGATACAAGCTGGCGCTCGTCAACCGTTCAGCTTATGCGGATGAGTTGTTTACCGCTGCGCCTGATTTGCCGCCCTGCGGGATGAACAAGAATTCAGCTCGCACCTGGGTGGATATCTACAACCGCGAAGGCCGCAAAAAGATTTACGGCTTTTGCGCTTTGAAAGGACCAGCGGAACTGGGCCATCTCTGGTTTGCAGTGGCGCAGGGCACGCCGGCACCGGCGTCGGTGTACATCACGATTACGGATCGTCGAGCGAAGATCAGAGCCACTTCGAACGTCGTAGCGCTGACATCTCCGGGTACGGGCAACGATCAATCAACCAGCAACTCGACGAATGGCGGCGGCTACCCTGGACCACCTAAATGGCAACTCCCTGATCTAGTCATCAGCCATTTTCAATTGATGGAACCTTCCACGGGCGAGGTCCAGGTCGCGGTGACCAACAAAGGTACCGGCAATTCCGGAGCCTGCACGCTTCGTTTAATCGTTTGGGAACCGGGAAAGTTTGAGCAGAAGGAAGCGAAAACTGTCTTCGTTAAGGTGCCGGCTATGCATAACGGTCAGACTATTTCAGTGAAGGCAATAGCGGGCGTTCCGATTATTAACACGAAGTACTCGCTCTACATCGACATCAGTGAGGAAGTCAGGGAGTCAAATGAGAACAACAATCGCGGCGAAGGCAACGCCGGCAACTACAAGCCATGACCGGCCCAAGTTTGGTGCATGAAGTTCAGCGTTACCGAATAAGCGCGAATTTAAAAAGGAGTCTTACAGAATGAAAAATAGAGTTCGTTGGTCCCTCAGTTTTCTCTCATTAGTATTTTTATTCCAGCTCTCAGCATACGGGCAGTTTCCGAATTCAACTCCAGCCCGACCGCGGCCGGATACCGGGAAACCAACAACAACCGGCACAGTCACGGTCGGCACACACAACATAATCAACAGCAAGTTGTTGGTCTATGCCAAAAATGGAGTTGGAACCAACTCCACCAACACCGGTGGCGAGTTTCCATCGCAACTAGTTGCCTCGGCGACCGTCAACAACCAATTCTCTCTGCAATGGTCGCGTACGAAACCGGGGGCGATGGAGAAGTGCAACCTCTTTATTATGCCGCCTAATTCCAGCACCTGGTCCGGCGCCCAAAACGTGACCATGCCGGCGCAGGCCATCGCTGTTGATATCCCTTACGCAGTACCCAACCTCGCACCAAAGACATACGAGATGAAGGTGGTCTGCGACTCGGGGAGTTCAACCAGAGTAAGAGTCAACTACACCGGCAACGGCGCGAGTTCATCGGCTGTGGAAATGACGCCGGCTGCGACGAGTGGCGTGCCCGTGCAAACCGCTAAGTTCAAGGTGACAGGCGCGAAATTTACGCCGCGAGTGGGCATTCAAACTAAATGAAGATAAAACTCGCGACGACGGTCGCTCTGATTGCGGTCACGCTTATTTCCAGTGAACTAACGGCTCGGGGGCAGTATATGCCTCATCCTAAGCCAACCGTAGAGAGCGTAATTCGCATGAAATTTCATCACATAGTTGGGCGTTACCCAACATCGCAGGAACTTGCCTTTTGGAAGAATGTGGCGCGTGACAATGAAAGTAAGGACCCGGATGCGAAGGTGGAGACCCAGATGATGGCTTGGTTTTTCGCGCCCGCTCAAGCTGGCGAGCGGTCAGCAATGATTAAGACGGCCTACGCTGACTTGTTCGTAAGAGCTCCTGCCCAGGATGAGCAGGCTAAATGTGAAGTGCTTGTAAGCTCGAAAAGAATAACCTACGACGGTATGGTCGCGGCCATCCATGCCGATCTGGCAGTTACGAAAATCACTGATGTTGCCGGAGATCCCAGGGCGATCAATGTGACCGTGGCGAATCTGGGTTCCATCTCAACTTCAGTACAAGTAAGGATGGCTCTGGTGATTTTCAAAGGAGCGAAGTGCGTAAGTATCACCGAGGCCGGCGGAATACTTGCCGCGTCTTCCGTACCTCCGATTGCGCCGCAAAAAAGCGTTATCGTCAAAGTGACCAGCACAGAAATTCTGCAACAGGCTAATCCCCAACGGCATGCTTACAGCATTTATATTGATCAATATCCCAACTACGAGCCTGACGAACAAGCGAGCAACAACCATCAGTGTCGTCCGGGAATAGCGTTCAGCAAGGATAAAGTGTTAGACGAACCGCCCAAAAAAGTGTTCCCCAGGAATCAATCTCTGTCGCCTAGAACTACTGCCACACCCAGCAAACCGTGAGGGACACTCGTCTGAATCTGAAAATCTAAGCTCGTCTCTGTTGCATGGGTTTTGAGGTAATGGTGGAGCCGAGGGGGATCGAACCCCTGACCTCATGACTGCCAGTCATGCGCTCTCCCAGCTGAGCTACGGCCCCAAAGGTAAACTCTGAAAAATGTGGGCAAGCAAGAGTATCGCGGCGTTCAAACGAGCGTCAAGCTGAGGTTCAAAGGCTGGTTTTGCTTCACTATTCTCTATATCTTATCCGGCGCGCTGCAAAAAATGCCATTACCCCACCACCAACCAGAAGCAACAGGCCTTCGATAGCGCGATAGGTGTTGGGAAGTTCGCTCACGCCGCGCTCCGAAATTATGATGGCGGCGGCGGGTTCAAGAAAATAAGCGCGATACGCAATCACACCACCAATGGCAGCGAGCGCGATCCCGAGAATGATTGCGATGATTCTTAACATAAGCCTTATACCTGGTCCTCTGTGCTTAATGCTTTGTACTGGCGATTAAAAATAGATCGTCACCTGGTTCAAAGTACCAAGCCCCAAGTTCGTTTTATCTTCCCTTCCAGGATGGTTTTCGCTTTTCTAAAAACGCGCTGACACCTTCATCTTTGTCGGCGGTTGAAAAGCAGAGCGCAAACAAATCGACTTCGCGGCGCAGGCCCTCGTCGAGATTCGAACGCGATGCCAGCTTCACTGACTCTTTCGCCAAACTCAAGGCGATCGGACTCTTACTCGCAATGCGATTCGCAATCTCCATCGTCTTGGCTTCGAGTTGGTCCGCCGGGAAGACGTGATTAACCAGGCCGATTTCGTAAGCTGTTTTTGCGTCGATAATGTCGCCTGACAAAATCAGTTCCATCGCTTTGCCTTCGCCAACCAGTCGCGTCAAACGTTGCGTCCCGCCGCCGCCCGGAATTATTCCGAGATTGATTTCCGGTTGCCCAAACGATGCTGTCTCGCTCGCAATGCGAAGGTCGCAGGCCAGCGCTAGTTCACAACCGCCGCCCAAACAGTAACCATTGATCATGGCAATCACCGGTTTCGGAAAAGTATCAAACGCAGTGAACAACGAGCGCGAGGTCATGACGTCGCGCTGCATCATCGCCGTGCGTCCGGCAAACTCGCCAATGTCGGCGCCGGCAATGAATGCCTTGTCACCCGCTCCGGTAAAAACCACGACGCCGACAGAATCGACGCCGCGCAGTTCATCAAGCAGCCCGGCGCCATCTTCCCGTGTAATGATGTTCAGCGCGTTGCGTTTGTCGGGACGATTGATGGTAACGATCGCGACGCGTTCGCGACGCTCCAGAAGCAGGGTTTCATAGCCTACAGGCTTTGCTTGCGACATTAAATTGATCTCCGAACGTAGGTGGATTTGCGAACAAATCGTAAGGCTTGCGGTGTGATCCGTCAACGCGAGTTGGGGCGGAGACTCTTCCAGTGACGCGACGTCAGTACCACCACGCGGTAGCAACTGTATATTAGATTCGATGCTCGACTGCTTAGGAATAACGTTGACGCAGGGAAAGGCGCACAAACTCACCCGCTAGCGCGTCGTGGTACTGACCTCATGTGATTGAAATGAGTTTATTCCGCCGGAGTGGAGCTATCCGATTCCGGCTCGGCCGGCTGGTCATCGGCGACCCAGGAAACGAACAGCCGCAGCCAGTTTTCCATCGCTTCGGCGATTTGCACGCCAACGCGAGCGGTGCCATAGATTGCCGGCGCCATGCGAATCACGACGGCGGTGACTTCAATGGGCGCGCCATCAGGACGATGCGCGCGCAGGTAAAGCCGCTCGCCGCGACTGACTTTCTGGTTGAGATGAAAGAGCGCGCCGGTGGTGGAAATGTCATCGGTTTCAGTTGGCTCGCTCCAGGCGGAGCCATCTTCAGCGCGCCCTGAAACCACGATCGGAAGCCGCAGCGCCATGCGTAAAGCAAAGCGTCGCTCTTCGTTGTTGTAGGGAGTACTCATTGTTGGCAACACAGTTTGCTTATGCTCTCAAGAAGAATGCGCGCTGCGCCGATCTTCCGCAGGCGTGGTCCAATCGTAAAAGCCCGTACCCGTTTTCTTCCCCAGTTTGCCCTCTTGCACCATGCGGCGCAAAAGCTCCGGGGGCCGAAATGTTTCCGAACCAAGCTCGCGGTAAAGATACTCGGCAATATTCAAGCGAATGTCCAGACCCACGTGGTCGGTAAGTTTCAGCGGGCCCATCGGATGGTTGTAGCCAAGTTCCATGGCGGTGTCGATATCTTTCGCGCTCGCGACACCCTGCTCGACCATGCGCATTGCTTCAAGTCCCAATGCTACTCCCAGACGACTGGAGGCAAAGCCAGGGACATCCTGCACAACAATCGGCTCTTTCCGCAGCCGCTGGCCCACTTGTCGAACAAGCTCAACTGTATCATCACTCGTGGCCTTACCAACCACTATTTCAACTAAACGCATGAGATGGACCGGATTAAAAAAATGCATGCCCACAACATTGCCTGGCTGTGCTGAAGCTTTCGCCAGCTCGGTTATCGATAGTGACGAAGTGTTACTGGCGAAAATGAAAGGCTGGCCCGCTAACTTCTCCACGTCCCGCAACAACTGTTGCTTGATCTCGAGTTTCTCCGGCGCTGCTTCGATCACCAGATCAGCGGTAGCAATTTCAGCGAGGTCGGTGGTGCCGTGAATGTGTTGCAGGATGGAATCGCGATCGGCTTCGGAGAGTTTCGCGAGTTGAATTCCCTTGACCAGGTTGCGCTCGATCGCCTGGATACCGCGCGCCAGCGAATCGCGATCGACGTCGCGCAGCACTGCCTGGTAACCGGCGGCAGCGGCAACTTGCGCGATTCCGTGACCCATAGTGCCGGCGCCTATGATGCCGATGGTCTTAATTGTTTGCGGGGCGATGCCAGATTTCAATCGTTTGTCCCAACCGTACGATTCAAGCCGCGGCGGCTCGCGTTCGACTACTCCAGTATGGCTAGTTATACTATACGCCTAACCGAAAAGGCTATACTTTCGGGCATTTAGTCCAGATTTTTCACTTCACCAAAGACAGTTGGCGAGGCATAGATGGCCATACAAACACTCGACAAAGAAGTAGTAATTATTGGGTCCGGCCCGGCCGGCTTAACGGCGGCAATTTATTCGGCGCGAGCCAATCTCAAGCCAATGTTGATTGATGCGCCGGTTGATGCACACAAACAGACGTCGCCCGGCGGGCAGCTGATGATCACGACCGACGTTGAAAATTACCCGGGCTTTTCTGAAGGCATTCAAGGGCCCGACCTGATGGCTGAGTTTCGCAAACAGGCGGAACGCTTCGGCACAGATTTTCTTGAGGAGTGGATTACGGAAGTCGATCTCAGCGAACGGCCATTCATCCTGCGTACTGAGAACTACATTGTTAACGCGCAGACGCTGATCATCGCCACTGGAGCGTCCGCCAAATGGCTGGGAATTCCTGGTGAAGCTAAGGTGCCAAATGGATTTGGCGGCAATGGTGTATCGGCTTGTGCAACCTGCGATGGTCCATTGCCGCACTTTCGCAATAAGACACTGGTCGTAGTCGGCGGTGGCGATACGGCCATGGAAGAAGCGACGTTTTTGACGCGCTATGCCGCTAAAGTTTACGTGGTTCACCGCCGCGACAAATTGCGCGCCTCAAAGATCATGCAGGACAAGGCTCGTCATAATGCGAAGATCGAATTCGTCTGGGACACTGGCGTCGAGGAGATTGTCGGCCAGGATGATGTGGGTGTAACCGGAGTGCGCTTGCGAAACCTGAAAACAAACGAAGAACGAGTACTGCCGTGCGCCGGCGTTTTTATGGCGATTGGCCATAAACCCAACACTGATCTGTTCCGCGGCCAATTGGACATGGACGACGTCGGCTATTTGAAGACATCGGGCCACTCGACTGCGACCAATATTCCGGGAGTGTTTGCCTGCGGTGACGTGCAGGATTCAATTTATCGTCAGGCGGTGACGGCTGCGGGCACCGGCTGTATGTCCGCCCTCGATGCGGAAAGATTTTTGGACCACTTGCCAGTCGCTATGCCGAGTGGCGAAGAGGTAACGATGGAGGGCGAACACGTTACTCAGGACCATCGCGCCATCATCGAGCCTGATGGTTCGATGGTTCCAAATCAGCCGGATAAAGTGTTGGCGAAGGAAAAACAAATACTATGAGGGCAAGTTATGTCGGTAAGAAACAGTGAGATCTTCGAGCAGATTTTGGCTTTACCACAGTTACCCGCCACTGCCAGGTTCGAGGTTTCCCGTACAGTTTGGTCTATTACTTAGAGCCGAATGAGGTGGTAACAGTCGCTGTTGTGCATCATAGACGAGCACCTCAACACTGGAGAGAACAGTTGACTTAGCTTTAAAACCAGCGTCACAGCAGCACGATCGAATCGTCTTTTTGCCGTCGTGGGCGCGGTGCTGGACGAGGCTGCGGTTCTCCCACTTCAAACCGATCTACCCGAGTTGACTCAAAATTATTCGGACAGGCTTCACAATAAAATCCCAACTGCGCTTTCCGTTCTTCACAGTCGTTGCAATCGAGTGCCTGCCCTACCCTTCTTAAAGCGTCAACCAACGGCAACAATACCTGGCCGCGTTCCGTGAGCCGGTATTCGATGTGTGGCGGATTGCCGCCAAAATCGATACGCTCAACCAGCTTGTCCTTTTCCATGTCGCGAAGCCGCGCGACGAGCGTGCGGCTGCTGATGGGAAACAAGCCGGTGTGGAGTTCCATCGTGCGCTTCGCCCCGGCGGCGAGATCTCTCGCCACCAGCAAGGTCCACTTGTCGCCGATCATTTGCAGCGCGCCGGCGATTGGGCAACCATCAATTTTGCGTCGTCGCATATGTTCGCTTCAGGTCAAGCAGTTCAGAGTCCAACCTTTAGGTTGAATTGATGGGGAAGCAGCAAGCTAAAGCTTGTACTCCAAACTACTACTTCACAACCGTGATCTCGCGAGTCGTCGTATTGTAGCCGCCGTTCTCAACCGGCTTATTATCTTTGTCGACCAACTCCAGGCGCACTGAATGTTTGCCGTTTATCCAACCTGACAACCAAATTGGCTCCCACTCGTCGATGTACTTCGCATCGTCGTCATCAACAATGTAACGAACGCGATAGTTGCCGCCGTCGCCTTTCAGTTTGGCACCGGTCAACCAGAAATCAATCATGATTGGATTGGCGTCTTCAGCCTTGTACTCGCCTTTAGGGCGGCTGTAAGTCAACAACGGCTTGGTCGCATCGAGCGCGCCCGCAGTGCTCGAAGCCATGTCTTTCCCTTCGCGCGTCGGTTTTGGCGCGGCAGAGGAATTGTTGTTCGCCATAGTCTGCCCCGTGTTGGTGGTGGTCGGTTTGGCTGCATCGCCGCCGCCTTTCACCGTGAACTCCACCATCTGAAAAGCGCCGTCGTTTTTGTAGCTCTCGTGCCACGGCCGGGACGGAAATACGCGCAAGGTGTGTTTGCCGGCGATTACGTTGCGCAATTCGAATGGTTCATTGATTTCGTAATAGGCTTCATAAGGCTGATTATCGAGAATGATGTGAATGTGATTTCCCTTGCCGGTGCTGGGATCCTTGTGCGGCATGTAGCCTTTCAGATCGCCGCTGAGAGCGAGTTTGACGTCCACGGTTGAACCGTTGATAACCGCGTCTTTTGCCGGCGATGCGATCTTCAAGGTGGGCATGGCTTGGTCTTGTTCACCGCGTGCCTTCATCAAGTCGGCGATTTTTTGCGGACGCGGAACCAATGCGAGCGTTTGCGTCGCCGGCGGCGTCACTGTAGTAGTCGCGGTGGTGCTATTGTCCTCAGGCGAAGTGGCACACGATGCAAAAAGTAAAGCAGAGCTCAGCAGAGCCAGGATCACGAGAAAAATATTTCGATGCGGATTCATGATTTCCTCCTGCGAAATCCAAAGATGAACTAATTAATTTCGGTAAGTGTACTCCGTGGGTAATGTTAAGCCAATGACGATTTCGTAAGCACGATGGGCGGGCCAAGGCCCGCCCGCAAAACCATCTCTTTCCGCAATCAGAACTGTTTGCCGTTCCTGCTAGGCTCCCGCCGTGCGCGAGCCAGTTTGTTTCTGGAGCCGTTGCTCGGCAGCGGACCAATCAATGTTCGTGAAAAATGCTTCGATGTATTTGGGACGCTCGGCTGGTTTGTAGTCCAACAGATACGCATGCTCCCAAACATCCATAACGAGGATGGGATTAAAGCCCGCTACGTTTCCAGTCTCGTGAAGTGTGATCCAGTGATTGGACAGCCGCCCGTTCGCTGGGTTCTGATTGCAGATAGCCCAACCAACGCCGCGCATTTTTCCGATGCCTACAAAATCAGCTTTCCAAATTTCATAACTACCGAACGTCGCTGCAGCCGCCTTCGCAAATTGCGTTGTCGCTGCCGGGTCGCCGGTGCCGCCGCCTTTTTTCAAGTTCTCGAAATAATATTCGTGCAGCACCATGCCGTTGTACTCAAATCCCAGCCGCCGGGTTAATTCGGAGTAAGCGGGCATTTCTTCCTGGTCCACGTTGCCATCGCTGATGAACTCAGAAATCTTTTCAGTCAGTTTATTTGTTTCTTTGACGTAGCCTTCGTAAAGCTTGAAATGCATCTCGAGCGTCTCGTCCGAAATGCCTTTCAACGCACTCAAATCAAATTGTCTTGCCGTATAAGAACCTATTGAACTCATGTCTGCCTCCAGTTGCCGCTCAAACTCAACGCAACATGCGAAGAGTTACCGCCAAGAACTTCGGAGATAGAACTATTGCGCTCTGATGTGGCGAATGAGTGGAGATGCTGAGGAATTAATGTGCCGGCGGCTCAGGAGGCAGCCGCAGACGGCAGGAGCAGGAGAGCAAAAGAGGCAGAAACAGGAAGATTTTCCTGCCTGCTGCCTCCTGCTCCTGCCGACTGATTATTTACCGAAGATTACCCAATCGCCGTGAGACGTGCCCATGAACAGCAACAGCGGCAATGACAGCCAGGCGTTGGTGCGCGATGCGATAAATGCCTGACGCGCCAGCTCCGGAGGCGCGGCTGGTCCAGTTCCGGCAGTCGCCGCCAGAATACGTTTGTTGTTAGGCCAGATGATTCCCCAAACGTTCAGCATCATGACAATCCCGTACGCCCCGCCGATGCCGATCGAATAAGACTTATTGCTGGCAAAGCTTTGCCCGGCAACAGTCAGCTCAGCATTGAAAAACTTTACCAGGCCCCAGGTGACGATCGCGACCAAAATGAACATCACGATCGCGAACACCCGGCCGTCCTTAATCAATGCCGGTGCTTTCTTGATAAGCAAGAATTCGACGATGAACAACACAATCGAGTAGCTGAGCCAGGCGAGAAGGATCCACCAAACATTGAGGTGTCCGCCGCCAATCGTGTTTGCGTTGTTTACGTCCGGCGTCAAAATGTACATGGCGAAATACGCCAAACCGACGAGCACCGTCACCACGGCGCCCCAGCGGAAGAACCAGAGGGCGCGGCCCAACAGATCCGGGTTCACCTTTTTCTTGGTATCGGGGTCGAGAGCTTTTTGGAAAGGGACATTGACGAGGTTGAAAAAATAGAGCAGACCGATCCAGGTGATACCGGCGACGAAGTGGAGCCAACGCAAGATGATGCGCGTGAGCGCAACACTATCCGGTGGATGAAAGAGATCCTGAAACATGGCCAAACTGATGGGGAGATGAACAGTCGACTCTATTAGCATATGACCTCCGGAATGCGGACAGGCATTTCTGCTTGCCAGGTTCTTGGTTAACGATGGGCAGACAGAAGTGTCTGACCTACTTTTGTTGAATACGCGCGCAGATTACACCCTGAGGATGGTTGTGCGCAATAACATCTCCGGGTAGCGACAAGCAGTTCAAGTACAACCTTCAGGTTGCTCTTAGATTAGTAATCAGCAAGCTAAAGCTTGGACTCTGAACTACAAGACTTTTGGGAACGTCTATTCGTCAAACGGCCGCGGTCCGGCATCCATTCCTCTAACGCTCGCCTGATTGATCACTTTGACTTTCAGATCATCCTTAACGCGAATCTGGCATGAGAGCCGAATGTGATCGTCGAGGTCGGCTTCCAGCGCCAGCCGGTTTCGCTCCAGCTCACCCATCTCTCCGGGATCACCATCGACCACTTCGACACGGCACGTCGTACAACGAGCGTTGCCGCCGCAGCGGTGCAAGATGTCGATGCCCGCATCCTCGATCGCGAGCACCAGTTTCTTTCCTTCGGGCGCTTCGATTTGCACTGTTCCAGTCGCAGTTTCGGCTTCAATCTTCGGCATTAGTCAGACTCCCAATTTCAGTTTGATTGCGAAACGAATGTGGCACAACTAAGAGACTTGAGCAAGTGGGTCAAACTCTTTGGAGTGCGGCGGCCCGGCGCCGCTTTGGCCTAGGCCGCTTTGGGCGCGACTTTATTGAGAAGCCTTCAACGATGGCGAGCCAGATATGTCAGTTAGCCCAAAACTCTGCCAGGCTAGCGCACTCCAGAGAGTTGATGCTGCGAATTGACAGGTTCTAAGGGTTATCGGACAGAACCAGTTCCATGAAGGTCGCGCCCGCAACCGGATTCTTGTAGTAAGGCGCAATCTCCTGAAAACCAAACGAGCAGTACATCGCAATCGCCTGGTCCATCTTGCCGGGCAAAGTGTCCAGCCGCAGCCGCGCGTAACCGATCTGCTTTGCTTCCGCAATCAACTTCTCGGTTAAGGTGCGGCCCAAACCGCGGCCGCGAAATGTAGGCCGCACGTACAGCCGTTTCATCTCGCCGACGCCTTCGCCAATTTTCCGCAGCGCAACGCAGCCCATCACCTGTTCGCCGTCAACGGCTAAAAACAAACGGCCGCTTGGCGGCGCATAACCGCCTGGCAGTTCCGCTACTTCATTGTCGAAGTTTTGAAAGCAGAGACTAATCTCGACCCACGAAGCGTATTCTGCAAACAGCTCGCGGGCGCTTCTGATTTCTTGCGGGGATTGGGCCTGGATCAACTGCATGAAATAAATGAGCTGCAAGCAGCTTCACTCAGGTCAAGAACATAAAGCAAAGCGGCTCGTGTCTTCTGTAAGACCATCGAGCCGCTTTCAGCACCGCGTCATATTGTTTGAACAGACGTTTCAGTCTGTTACCAGTTTTGTTAGGCAGTAAACGACGTGCCGCAGCCGCAGCTGCCCGTCGCGTTTGGATTCGTAAACGTAAAGCCCGAACCCATCACTCCGGTGACATAGTCGATCCTGACGCCGTTCAGATATTGGCCGCTGAACATGTCGACGAAGAGTTTCACGCCGCTCTGGTCGAGTATGAAATCGCCCTGTCGCGACTCTTCTTCAATGTTCAAGCTGTACTGAAATCCCGAGCAGCCACCGGGGACTACGCGCACGCGCAAGCCCGCAGTTTCCGGGAGACCTTCTTCACTGGTCATAAACTTTTTAATCTCGCCTATCGCAGCTTCGGTGACGTCGAGAGTCATCGCGGGAGCATTCGGCGTTACGCCGGTTGTCCCAGTTGAGGCGGTTTGTGTAGACATTCTTTTCTTTCTCCTAAAGTAAGATCCGGTTGATTAGTTCAATTAATCGACGTTTTCGTCTCCAAAAACTCAAAAATTGCCAAGCAAAAGGCGCAATTCAGTTTACTGTCCTTTGCCCAAAACGACAAGTTCAGGTTTCATCGCCTCGATCGAGACATAGCGCGCCACTTCCTCGGCCACACGACGGAAAGCGATGGCCTGCGGTGACTCCGGATGGCTGACCACGACGGGCACGCCCTTGTCGCCCCCTTCCCTCACTTCCATGCCGAGCGGAATCGTACCGAGCAACGGCACGTGATACATCTCGGCCAACCGCGCGCCACCGCCTTCACCAAAAATGTTGTAGCGCGTACCGGTGTCCGGCGCGATGAAGTAACTCATGTTCTCAATGATTCCCAGCACCGGAATCGCAACCGTTTCAAACATGCGCAATGCTCGTCGCACGTCGGCAACGGCAACGTCCTGCGGAGTAGTAACCAACACCGCGCCCTGAACGGGAACCAGTTGGGCTAACGACAACTGAACATCGCCGGTCCCGGGCGGCATGTCGACGATCAAATAATCCAGCTCGCCCCATTTCACATCCGACAAAAACTGCTTGACCAGACCATGGAGAATTGGACCACGCACGATCATCGGCTTGTCTCCCGGCTGCAGCAAAGCCATCGACATTAACTTGACGCCGAAAGCTTCGATCGGAACTAACTTGTTGCCGTCAACTTCCGGGCGGGCTTCGCTGGCTCCCAACATTATAGGAACGTTTGGTCCATAGACGTCGATGTCCATCACGCCCACTCGCGCGCCGTCAAGCGCCAGCGACACTGCCAGGTTTACCGCGACAGTTGATTTGCCTACGCCGCCTTTGCCAGATGAAACCGCGATGATGTTGCGGATGCCTTCGATAGCGAGCTTGTCACCGATACCGCGGCCTTTTGGCACTTCCGCATCCATCGTCACTGCGACGGCGGTGACGCCGGGCAGCGCGCTTACGAATTCTTGCGCCGCAGTCTCCATTTCTGCTTTCACAGGGCAGGCCGGTGTGGTCAACACAATACGAAACGAAACGTTGCCGCCGTCGATCTTCAGGTCCTTGATAAAGCCGAGCGTAACGATGTCTTTGTGCAGATCGGGATCTTTGATTTGACGCAGGGCGTCGAGAACTTGCTGTTCAGTTACTTGTGACATAGGAGTTTAAGACCAGGCTTTTTGTGGATTATTGCTTTGAAAGCGTAGCTGATTGAAAGTTGTAACGCAAACGGGACCATGTAAACCAAACTGCTAGTTAGTGGCATAGACTTTAGTCTGTGCTCTTTTGCGAAAACACAGACTGAAGTGCTACTCATAACGACCGCAAACTAACAGTTTGCTTTACAACTTCTCAATCACCAACGCGCTGTTCTTTGATCCAAAGCCAATGCAATTGCAAAGCGCAACTCGCACGTCGGCTTTTCTGGCCTGGTTGGCAACGTAATCGAGATCGCAGGCGGGATCGGATTCGTCCAGGTTTATTGTCGGGGGAATCATGCCGGTGTGCATTGCGCACAAAGCCGCGCTGATGCCTGCTGCCCCGCTCGCACCTTGCGGATGGCCGATTTGTGATTTGGTTGCCGACATCGGTGTGGTGATGGCGCGCCCATTCAGTGCAAGTTTTAGCGCGCTCGTTTCGATGCGGTCGTTGAGTACCGTCGAGGTGCCGTGCAGGTTTACGTAATCGATCTCCGCCGCATCTCGTCCTGCATCGGCAAGCGCCAGCTTCATTGCCCGCGCCGGTTCATCGCCTGACTCTTCAAGACGAACACGATGATAAGCATCGCACGTCGCGCCATAACCGGTAATCTCGGCGTAAATCCTCGCGCCGCGATCTTGCGCGTGCTCGTACTCCTCGAGCACGTAAATCCAGGCGCCTTCACCGAGAACGATTCCGGAACGATTCAGCGAGAATGGCCGCGAAGCCCGCGCCGGTTCGTCATTCCAATCCGTCGTCAAGACCGTCATCAAATTGAAGCCGGCCAAAATTCCCGGCGCGATAGGAGCATCAACGCCGCCTGCCAACATCAAGTCCTGACGGCCCAGGGCAATGTGTTGCGCGGCGTAGGCGAGCGCATCAGTCGAACTGGTGCAGCCGGTCGAAACGATGTGCGAGAGACCGCGCAGGCCAAACGCCATCGACAACTCGCTGGATAAACCACCGTGCGTTGATGAAGGGATCGTATAGACACTGGCTTTCGCTGTCGGGCCATTAAACCAGTACGAGTATTGCTGTTCGGTAAACGCGAGACCGCCGCCACCCGTGCCCAAGACCACACCGAAGGCCCGACGCTGGTCGAGTGAAAAGTCATTTGGTTGGAGGTTTGTATCGGCTAGCGCCTCGCGCGCCGCGGCCAGGGCAAGGGGCACGGTTCGCGGTACGTGCTTGCGATCCTTCGGATTGAGTTGCGCTTCCCAGTCAAAGTCCTGAACCTGGGCAGCAATTTTTACCGGCGAGGCAGACACATCAAACGAATCGATCTGTCGCACGCCGCTTTCGCCTTTGATCAAGGCGTTCCAGAACACTTCCCGGCCAATGCCGAGTGGTGTGACACAGCCCATGCCGGTGATGACGACGCGGCGTGGTTGCTTGAACTGACTAAGCATGGGAATTGATTTAAAGAGAACAGAAAAGGAGTTTCAGTTTGCTTGTCAGAATACCACTGCCTTTACCTAACCGCTAAGGAATTGCAAACAAGAAAGGCCCGGCGTTTGACGTCGGGCCTCTTGAAGTATTCTGGACTTCGGTTACAGTCACTCGCCTTGCTTCGTGCCGCACTCATTACAAAACTTGGAACCGGGTGCTAGTGCTGCGCCACACTTCACGCACGGTACAGTTTGTGTACCTGTTTCCATTTTAGCCCCGCACTCAGTGCAAAACTTTGCGTTGGCCAAGTTTGCTGCGCCGCATTTCGGACAAGCCAACTTTTGACCGCTGGGGCTGTCGGCCTTTGATTGGTTCATGGCATTCGTCATCGCGCCCGCCATTGCATTGCCAATCGCGAAACCGGCGCCCAGCCCAGCGCCCGTGCCGGCGCCACCGCCGGTGTTTTGCGCAGCGTCGCGCATAGCATCAGCTGCCTGGAATTGGGCGTAACGACCAACGTCGCCAATCACTCCCATCGATGTGCGCTTGTCCATTGCCGCTTCCACTTCCGCCGGCAGCGAAATGTTTTCGATCACAAACTTCGTCAGTTCTAACCCGTAGGTATTGAAGTCACCGGTAAGCTTGCCGCGAATGAACTTGCTCAACTCTTCATAGTTTGACGCGAGGTCTAACGCGGCGATCTTTGATTCGGCGAGCGCGTCGCTAAAGCCGCTTACCAATGTTCGTTTGAGTTGTCCCTCAATGTCTTCGGTTACGAAATGCGCGTTGGTCCCAGCGACTTCCTTAATGAGCGCCCGGGGGTCGGTGACGCGAATCGAATAGATGCCAAACGCCCGCAGCCGCACCATGCCAAAATCCGTGTCGCGCATCATTACCGGATTGGAAGTCCCCCACTTCAGATCGGTAAACTGTTTAGTGTTGACGAAATAAACTTCCGCTTTGAACGGAGAATTAAAGCCAAATTTCCACGCGCCGAGTTTGGTCAAAATCGGCGTGTTGCCACCGTCAATCTCGTAGCGGCCGGGGCCAAACACGTCAGCAATCTGGCCCTGGAAAACAAAGACAGCCGACTGCGACTCGCGCACAGTCAACTGCGCGCCATTCTTAATCTCCTGACCCTGGACCGGAAACCGGTAAAGGATCGTGTTGCCCGAATCATCAAGCCACTCAATGACTTCTATGAACTGTGAACGGACGGCGTCAAAGATTCCCATTTCTTTCTCCTTCGTATCGAACAACGTGCGGCCGGAACGCGGCCATTCTAAATACGGCGGTCGGCTGAGCGATGTTCACCTCACACTCTAAAATATTGCACAAAAACACGCGGTGAGGAAAGCGCCTTGATTGATTTCAGTCATCGGCTCGGGATTAATTGCGTAGCGCCGATCGCCTGCGCTGCCAGGCACGGAATAAAAGCAGCGCAGTCAAACCTCCCGCCACATCGATTGCGCTGTCGTAAAGCGAAGCGGCCCGGCTTGGCACAAAACTCTGGTGAAACTCGTCAAGCAACGCGTAGGAAACGTTTAAGAGGAGCGCCACCTGAAACCAATGCCGCTCGATGAATTGGTTTGCGGAACTCTTAAAAGCGCGCGCAGAAAGCAGTCCGAGCACGGCATACTCGGTGAAATGCGCAACTTTACGTATCAGGAAATGTATGGCTGCGACCTGCTCGTCGCTGAGGCTCGGAGAAAGCCAGAGAATGAGCGGTCGAAGAATCTTTGACGTGTTGAGAGCCGAAAATTTACTGGTCGAGGCAAGTGAAATCAGAACTAACCACAAAAGGAGTGGTCCATAGCGCCAGATCCGCTGGAACGTTTTCGTCGTTCGACTGGCAACGTGCTCTGATTTCATTATTATCTAAAAAAACAAAGGGGAAGCCGCTCTTGCCGCTTCCCTTCCAAACTGAATTTTTGCCTGACGGAACTAAAGTGCGGCGGCGCCGGAGACGACTTCAATAATCTCGTTTGTAATGGCAGCTTGACGGATGCGATTCATGTTCAGCGTCAGCGAGTCGATCAGTTCGCGTGCGTTCTTGGACGCCGAATCCATTGCCGTCATGCGTGCGCCCTGTTCCGAAGCTATCGATTCCAGCAACGCACGAAATATCTGTGTTTCGATTAACTGCGGCAGTAGTTTGGCAAAAATCTCGGCCGGCGGTTGTTCGTAAATGTAGTCCACCAAAGTTACCGGTTCCGACGAAGGAGCCTCGTCGGCTGACGGAGTCTTACGCGCCACGGGCATCAGTTGCTCGATTGCCACCCGCTGCTGCATCACCGATTTGAACTCGTTATAAACGAGAAATACTTTGTCGATGCCTTCGTCTTCGGTGAAACGCTTAATTACGTCGCGCGCGACTTCCAACGCCTCGGAAAAATCCACTCGCCCCTTGCCGGTAAGCCCGATGTACTCTCCGGCGAGCGTCGCCCCGCGCCGGCGAAAAAAGTCCCGGCCTTTGCGGCCCACCGCGAGAATTTCTATCTGTTTCCCTGGGTTTGAGGTAATAAATGTCTGCGCCGCTTTGGTCAGGTTTGTATTAAACGCGCCGCAGAGTCCTTTGTCGGCTGTAATAAGTACAACGAGGTAGCGCTCGTCGCCACGCGGATCCAGCAAAGGATGATGAAAGTCTTCATCGGTGCGGTCGGCAAGCCCAGCCAGCACTTCCGTCATCTTGTTGGCGAACGGCCTGGCAGTGACGACACGATCCTGCGCGCGCTTGAGCTTCGCCGCCGAGACCATTTTCATGGCCTTGGTGATCTGCTGCGTGTTTTTGACCGACTTGATACGCCGGCGAATGTCTAACAGGTTAGGCATGAATAACTAGACGCCGGCTGCTGCGGGCTGCATAGCTGGCGTTGCCGCTGCGGTTGCCGCACTGGCTGCCTCGGCCCAGCGGTCCTTGAAATCAGCCAGTGCTTGTTTCAAATCCGAAATAATATCGTCGGTCAGGCTTTTCTTTTCGCGAATGCTGCTAAGCAATCCGGGATGTGAATTATCAACGAACTTCAAAAGCTCTGCTTCAAAGCGGCGCACATCATCGACTTCAACGTCGTCAGCGTAACCGTTACTCGCGGCCCAGATGACGAGTACCTGGTTCTCGACGTTCATCGGTTGGTACTGTGGCTGTTTGAGAATCTCAACCAGGCGCTGACCGCGGGCAAGTTGTGCTTGCGTGGCTTTGTCCAGGTCCGAACCAAACTGCGCAAACGCCTGCAGCTCTCTAAACTGGGCCAGGTCAATTCGGAGTGTGCCGGCGACTTGCTTCATAGCTTTAATCTGAGCTGAACCACCCACGCGCGAGACGCTGTTGCCGACGTTGATCGCCGGTCGAATACCGCTGTTGAAGAGGTCGGCCTCGAGAAATATCTGACCATCGGTAATCGAGATTACGTTTGTCGGAATGTAGGCCGAGATGTCGCCCGCCTGAGTTTCGATAATGGGCAGGCTGGTCAACGAACCTCCACCTTTCAGATCGGACAACTTGGCGGCGCGCTCCAGCAAACGCGAGTGCAGATAGAAAACGTCGCCGGGATACGCTTCACGACCGGGCGGACGGCGCAGCAGCAGCGATATCTCTCGATAGGCCGCGGCCTGCTTCGATAAGTCGTCGTAGATTGTTAAGGCGTGACGGCCATTGTCGCGGAAGTATTCGCCCATCGCCGCGCCTGAGTAAGGAGCCAAGAACTGCATCGCCGCTGGATCAGACGCAGTCGCCTTAACTACAATCGTGTATTCAAGCGCGCCAAAGTCTGCCAAGGTCTTTACAACCTGCGCCACGGTGGAAGCTTTTTGACCAATCGCGACGTAAATGCAAATTACATCCTTGCCCTTTTGATTGATGATCGTATCGACAGCGACCGCAGTTTTTCCCGTTTGTCGGTCGCCGATGATTAGTTCGCGCTGACCGCGACCGATGGGAACCATCGCATCGATCGCTTTGAGGCCAGTTTGCAGTGGTTCCTTAACCGGTTGCCGGTCGACGACGCCAGGGGCGATGCGCTCGATGGGGTTGTATGTTTCAGTAATGATTGGGCCACGATCGTCAATCGCGTTGCCGAGCGCATCTACCACGCGGCCGATCATTGCATCGCCGACCGGTACTTGCATGATGCGGCCGGTGCGCTTTACCAGGTCGCCTTCTTTGATCGACTGATAATCTCCAAACAGAACGGCGCCAACTTTGTCCTCTTCCAGGTTCAGCGCGAGACCGCGCACGTCGTGCGGAAACTCGAGCAGTTCGCTGGCCATGACTTTTTCCAAACCGTGAATTTCTGCGATGCCGTCACCAACCTTGATGACCGTGCCCACCTCCATCACAGTCACACCCGATTGGAAGTTCACAATCTGCTTGCGAATAATTTCGTTGATTTCATCTGCTCTAATGGGTTCCATGGTTTTCCTCTGAATACTAATGACTAACCCGCAATGACTAACCCGCGAGTTCCTCGCCAAGCCGCTCAAGTTGATTTCGAACAGAACCGTCGTAGACCGTCGAACCGATTCGCGTCACAATGCCGCCGAGCAACGATTCGTCCGTCGCAAAATTCAAATTAACTTTTTTACCTGTAATTTCGCCGAGCCTTAAAGCCAGCGCCGACGTGGTCGCAGCCGGCAGCGGTTGCGCCGAAGTAACCTCCGCGCTAATTACGCCAGATCGTTCGTCCAGAATTTGCGACAGCTTGGCGGTGACCTGAGGCAGGTCTGGCATTCTTTGGTTTCTTAAAAGGACTCGAAGGAAATTCGCGGTCGTCGGTCTAACCTTAGTGCGGCTAATTAACTCGCTAAGCACCTTTTGCTTTTGTTCGTAGCCAACGGTGGGATTGCTGAAAATCTCCAACAATGATGGGTTTGACGCAACCATCTGCTCCCATTTACCCAACTCGTCCCGGACCTCGGCTTCCTCGCCCTGCTCCCTGATGACGTCAGCCAGGGCCGTCGCGTAACGACGCGCAATAGTTTGCGAACTCAACCTTGTGACCCCCTGAGTTCTTCAATACTGCGGTCTGTCAGACGCGCGTGCTCGGCTGGTCCAATTTCTTTTTTCAAAATATCCTCGGCCATGCGGATGCTCTCCTGGGCCGCAAACTGTCGTAACTCTTGACGCGCGATCTTGCCGGCGCTTTCGATCTCGCGTTTTGCCTGGTCTCGCATGCGCGCGAGCTCGCTGTCCGTCGCCGAATTGATTCGTTCCCTCTCAGCTTCGATCTCAGCCGCGTTCCGCTCTCTTACTTTGGAAACCTCAGCGTCCAGATTCATAAAACGCGTTTCCACCTCCGAAAGCTTTGCCAGCGCCTGGTCTCGCTCCTCTTTCGCCTGCTTCAGCTCCCTCTTTATTGCCTCACCGCGCAAGCGCAGAGCTTCTTTTATTGGTCTCCCAAAGCGACGATGGAGGTAGAAACCAATCAAGATAAATAAGAAAAGATTGAAAAACTTCCAGAGTTCGAGGCCCGGATAATTCCACCAGGGAATTCCGTCGGATCCTTCGAACATTCCAAACAAAATAATTTTTTGAAGAAACAATCCGGTCTTCCAAACCCAGTCGGTTTATGAATTAAGCGCGGAGGATTTGCTCACTGATCTCACGCGCCCGTTCCTGGGCCGTGATACCCAAGGCATTTCGAACTTCGCCAGCTTCTGCTTTTATTCGTCCCTTTTCCTGAGCCACTAACGCTGCAGCCTCGCTCTTTACCTCTCCAATCATGCGCTCGCGTTCCTTAGATAACGTTGCCCGCTCCTGCTCCATCGCCGCATAACCAGAGGCGCGCGTTTCTCGTAACTGTGACTCGTAACTCCGCAGCTTCTCCTCGACGAGGAGCAAAGTCTTGTTTGCCTCGCTTAACCGGCCTTTGGTTCTGCGGTCGCGTTCCTCCAGGATGCGATTGATCGGCTTGAGCAAAGTGGCATTCAATAACACCACCATCATCACGATCAACACCAGGTGAAAGACCAGCGTGCCATCCGGCACTAATTGGATTGAGTTTTCTGCGAGTGCGAAGACCATCTTACGTCCTTAATTTACGCTTGCCGCAAAAGTGTCGGAGTCTAACACCCGCCTAGAAAACGGGTCAAGCAAGCCGGGCTTGTTAGGCGACACGAGTTAGCCACGTGCGCGATCAACTCCTTGACCGCAGAACCCGTCCCTCGAACCCAACGCTTTCAGCCAACCTCAGGCCCGCGGAGTGCCTGCCGACGGCGAGGACCATTGTATTTTCTACTGTGGACAGTGTATGAAATACAAGGAGAGCATTAGCCTCGAATTAAGAGCCCGTAGATGCGGTCAAGGTCTGCCTGGTTGTAGTATTCCAACTCAATCTTCCCGGCCGCCGCTCCGCTCGCCTGGACGATGCGAACCTGAGTACCGAAGTGCCGTCGGAGCCGAGTTTCCGCCGCCCGCACATTGGGGTCGGTGGCTGTCGCTTTAGACGGCTTAGCCGCTCGGTCTTCCTTCCGCTCCATCAGTTGACGCACTGCCTGCTCAGTTGCCCTTACAGACAGGTCGCCCTCGATAATCTTTCTCGCCAGCCGGCGCTGCGCCGCTACGTCGGGAAGCCCGAGCAGCGTCCGCGCATGCCCGGTGCTAAGTCGTCCCGATTGAACCAACTCCTGCAGATCCTCCGGCAGCCGCAACAGTCGGAGAAAATTAGTAACGTACGATCGATCCCGACCCACGCGCTCGGCAACGACCTCCTGAGTCAGCCCAACGGTGTCGATCAAATTCCTATAGGCTCGCGCCTCTTCAATGGGGTTTAGATCCTCGCGCTGAATGTTTTCTATCAACGCCAGCTCAAGGACCTTGTCGTCCGAGACGTTGCGAACAATTGCCGGCACGCGGGTCAGTCCCGCACGTTGCGCCGCTCGCCAGCGTCGCTCGCCGGCAATCAACTCAAACCGATCTTGCTTAGGGCGAACTATTAGAGGCTGAACTACGCCGTTCGCGCTTATCGACTGGGCCAGCTCATCTAGTTTGGCCTCATCGAAGATCCCGCGCGGCTGAAGCGGGCTTGGATCTATCAGGTCGATCGCTATCGTGTTCGCGTCTGCAGTAGCGGTCGCGGTTCCTTCAGCTGAGAGCAGTGCCCCCAGCCCCCGTCCCAATGCCTTTCGAGCCATGGGCAATGATCTCCTTACCGAGCTGAAAATAGGCTTCTGCGCCCTTGGAGTGACCGTCGTAGAGAGTTATGGGCTTCCCGTAACTTGGAGCTTCGGCGAGACGGACATTGCGGGGAATCATCGTCTCGAAAACCTGTTGGCCGTAAAAATCTCGAAGATCCGAGGCCACGGCCGCCGACAGGTTGGTGCGCTCATCAAACATCGTCAAGAGCAAGCCTTCAATTGTCAGGCCAGGATTATGCAGGCGCCGAATTCTGGCCAACGTGTCGAACAACTCCGTGACGCCCTCCAAAGCGTAGTACTCGCATTGAATGGGAACCAACAGTGCTTTGGCCGCAGTCAGGGCATTGAGAGTTAGCAGGCCGAGGGAAGGGGGACAGTCGATGATTATGAATTCATAGTCCGGTGTGATTGGGGCAAGAGCTTCTCGGAGTCGAAACTCCCGGTTTTCCATTTCGACCAATTCAACCTCGGCGCCCGCGAGATCCTTGTTTGCGGGTAATACTTTTAGCCCCGTCGTTTCAGTCTGGAGAATTGCGTCGACAACTGGGTCGCCGAGGACAATGGAATGGTAGACGCTCTTCCGAAAACTGCCACGCTGAATTCCCACTCCAGAGGTGGCGTTACCCTGCGGATCCGCATCTACAAGCAGCACAGGGTTTTGAGAGCCCGCCAGGACGGCAGCCAGATTAACAGCTGTGGTGGTCTTGCCGACGCCACCCTTTTGATTTGCTACCGCTATTATTCTTGCCATCGAGGTACGAAATCCAATTAACGGGGTCAGGCCCGTAAATTAGCATAAAACCTGAGCAGGTTTCCGACTATTTCCGGTTTCTGGCGTTTTATTGACCTGAATGTTTCACGTGTCCCACCGGAGAAGGGTTCCCACATCAACGCAGCAAGGGGGACACGTGAAACATCAGCGAATTAGGCGCTGACGCTAACGTTTACCAGCAGTGTGGCCAGTGCTGCCGGGGTTAAGCCAGGGATTCGGCGAGCGGCTCCAAACGTGACGGGTTGCGCACGCTCGAGCCGTTCGGCCATCTCGTGTGATAAGCCGCTAACTGCTCGGAAATTCAGCCCGCTCGGGATTGGCAGCGTGTCGTGAGCGTGAAGTCGCTGAATCGCGCTTTCCTGCGACTTGATATACCCCGCGTAAAGACTGTCTGAGAGAGCGAATTCGATGTCCGCCAAGCTGCTGGCTGATCGTGTGGCTGCTGGAACTAACTGCGAAATGATGGCCGAGGTTATGCCCGGGCGTTTGGCCAAGTCCTCCAAAGTGATTGAGTCTACGCCACTTAGAGCCGTCTTCTCCGCCAATGCCGCGTAAGTGGGATCAGTGTTCCGAATGCGTGTTACACGCAAAGCTTTCTTGATTTGGGCAATCCGGTCGCGTCGCAGATTGAATCGTTCCCACTCGCCGTCTCCAATCAAGCCTACTTCGCGTCCGTAAGTTGTTAGCCTTTCGTCCGCATTGTCGTGACGAAAAGCCAACCGGTACTCCGCTCTCGAGGTAAAAATTCTGTACGGCTCGTCGACTCCCTGGGTAATCAGATCATCGACTAGTACACCGATATACGATTCTTCCCGGCGCAGACCGAAACGCGCGCGGCCCAAGGACAAGAAGGCGGCGTTGATTCCAGCAAGCAGCCCCTGACACGCCGCTTCTTCGTATCCCGTTGTTCCGTTGATCTGGCCAGCATGGAAGAGGCCCGCAATGCGACGCACCTGTAAATCCGGGCCTAACTCCCGTGGATCAACATAGTCGTACTCGATCGCGTAGCCAGGTCGGATGATATTCGCGCTTTCCAAACCGGGAATCATGCGCACCAACTCCTGTTGCAAGCCCGCGGGCAGAGAAGTCGAAAATCCGTTTAAGTAGACCTCATTAGTGTCGTGGCCTTCGGGTTCAAGGAATAATTGATGACGATCCTTGTCGGCAAACTTGACTACCTTGTCCTCGATCGAGGGACAGTACCGCGGGCCGACGCCTTTGATCTGGCCGGAATACAGCGGCGACTCATGGAGATTCTTGCGAATGCTCTCGTGGAGTTCGTTCGTGGTGTAACCGATATAGCAATCGATTTGGGGCTGCGCAATCTTGTCGGTTGAAAACGAGAAGGCGACTGGCCGCTCATCAGCCTGCTGGCTTTGGAACGCGTCCCAATTTATCGTTCTGCCGTCCAACCTTGGAGGGGTTCCAGTCTTCAGGCGGCCGACCGGTAAACCTAACCGCTTCAATGTTTCGGCCAATTCGACTGAAGCGGGTTCGCCGGCCCGGCCAGCCGTATAGCTAGTTCTCCCGGTATGTATCAACCCGTTTAGAAACGTTCCGGCGGCTATGACGACCGCTTTGGCGCCAATCCGGCGTCCGTCCTGCATTACCACGCCGCGCACCTTGTTATCTGGGGTCAACAGATCCACCACCATGCCTTGTCGCAAGGACAGGTTCGGCGTGTTTTCCAGCGTGTTTCGCATTTCCAGGCGATAGAGTGCGCGATCCGCCTGCGCTCGCGGTGACTGAACTGCTGGTCCACGCGATCGATTTAGCAACCGAAACTGAATGCCGGTACGATCGATCACGCGAGCCATGATTCCGCCCAGTGCGTCTATCTCTCGGACCAGATGTCCCTTAGCTATTCCACCAATCGCTGGGTTACAAGACATCTGGCCGATCAGATCGAGATTCAGGGTCAACAACGCCGTCGTCGCGCCGAGGCGCGCCGAAGCGGAAGCCGCTTCACAGCCGGCATGACCGCCGCCGATAACCAGCACATCAAAAGTCTCATCGAAAACCATGATCACTTACCTATACAGAAAGTACTAAAAATCTCGCCGAGAATCTCTTCGCTGGTAGTTTCACCGGTAATGGCCCCCAAAAACCTCAGCGCGTTATGCAGGTCAGCAACTACAATTTCTTCGCTTGCTCCCTGGGCCATGGAGCCAGCTGCCGCTGCCAACGAACTCTTTGCCCGCGTCAGCAAATCGTGATGCCGACTATCGGTTATGAGAAGGCCGACGTTTGCGGAATCCAACGAACCGAATGGCCGCAGTATAGCAGCGGTTAGCTCCGGAATTCCTTCGTCCGTCAATGCGGATACTGGGACTAGCTTTGCGCCGTTCAAATTCTCTTCGTCTATTAGCTGTGGCAAGTCAGTCTTGTTTATCGCAACAACGAACGGCTGTTCTTTGGATGCCTTCAAGATTTCCTGGTCTTCATCCTGCAGCAAACACGATCCATCCATGACCACGACGAGGAAATCCGCATCAGCCATTGCGCTCCGCGTGCGTTCAATACCGATCGCCTCAATCTTGTCACCAGCTTCTCTAAACCCCGCCGTGTCCGTCAACGAAACCGGGATCCCTTGTAGGCTAATCGACTCGGTCAGGCTATCGCGCGTAGTGCCCGCGACGTCAGTCACAATGGCTCTCTCAAATCGCAGTAATCTATTGAAGAGACTGGACTTACCTACATTTGGCCGACCTACGATTGCCACTCTAATCCCGTCGCGGAGCAAGTGTCCGGCTTGGTAGGTTTCAGCGAGACTCGAGACGTCGGCACTGAGCCTGGCGATCGACTCTTTGATCTCATCCTGCTGAATCGCCGGCAAGTCATCTTCGACAAATTCTATTGCCGACTCCAATATAACAATCATACGAACCAGCTCGCGCTTGCCTGGTTGCAGCGTTTGGGCCAACTCACCGCCCAATTGTCGCGTCGCCTGGACCGCAGCTGCTTGCGTCTGCGCATTTATCAGATCGCGAATCGCTTCCGCCTGGCTAAGATTCATCTTTCCGTTGCGGCACGAACGCAAAGTGAATTCACCCGGCTCAGCCAAACGGGCGTCATGACTTTGAATTTGATCGATTAATTGACGGAGGACGACAGGCGAACCATGACAACTGATCTCGACCATGTCTTCCCCGGTGAACGAATGCGGCGCCTGGAAGTAAGTCACCAGGCACTGATCCAATACGCTGTCATCAACCAACAGGCTTTTCAAGACAACGCGGTTCGGCGCTGGCGCAAATTGATCTTGCTGAACCAGGGCGCGCAAGATTTCTAATGACGCGGGGCCACTTAAACGGACCACTCCGATCGCACTGCGACCGGGTGGCGTAGACACTGCTACTATCGTATCCATCGCATTTACTGCCGGCGGCGAATAAAAAGGGGACTAAGAATTATTAGGAAGATTTTAGCGCAACTCTCAGCTTGCGAGCATAGCCTTCGCCAACTGATTCAGTGTAGAGGTCTTCGCATTCTGCGAGCGTAAGATGAATTACGCGCCGTTCACTGGCGTTCATTTCACCAAAAACGAAGGGAATCCGGCTCTCACGGACTCGCGCGGCAGCGAGATTGGCCATGGCGCGAAGTTCAGCCTCGCGCGTCGCCCGAAAGCCTTCGACATCGCAAACGATTCGTTGTCCCTCTGGCGCCGTGCGTCCGAATGCCTGGTTTAGCAAGTGCTGCAGAGCTAAAAGCAATTCGCCACCCTCGGCCTGCAACAGCTCTGAGTCTGCTCCACTAATATCCATCAAGCACTCGGTCGGATTTTCCTGGGACGTGACGCGCAAAGTTAGACCAGCACTCTCGAAGAGCGACTCGAGGAATCTCGCGGCGTTAGTGCAGTTTTCATCCATAAGACTTTAGTCGACTAAGCTTGGGTCGGCTTCGGTGTCGCCTGTTTCTTTGCTGTTAAGCTAACGGGCGGTTGCTCGTCGTCCTCTTTCGTCATGCGATTAATAATGAACTGCTGCGTAAATCCCACAATGTTGCCGACCAGCCAGTAGAGTAACAGGCCTGAAGGCGCGCCCCAAAGCACGTAAAGCATGAACACCGGCATGCCTATCGCCATCATTTTTCGCTGCAGTGGATCAGCTGAGGGTGCGGGCGTTATGAGCTGCAACGTAATCATCGTGCCGGCCATCAGTATTTCGAGAATATGAAAAGGATCCCCGGCCGAAAGATCCGGCAACCACAAGAATGTCGCCTGGCGAAAATCAAGCGAGATCGTGATGGCGCGATAAAGCGCAAACAGAAACGGCATCTGAATCAGCAGGGGCAAACAACCCCCGAGTGGATTGCCTTCTTTCATCAGCCGCAACTGCTCGACCTGCAACTCTTTCAAGCGCGGGTCGTTCGGCTTCATTCCCTTAATCTTCTCCTGAAGCTCCTTCATCCGCGGCGCCAACTTCCGCGCCTTCTTCATCGATTTGGACGAACGCCACTTCAGCGGAAAGAACAGCGAGTAAATCACGATCGTGAACAGAATGATGGCTATGCCGTAGCTGTTGGTCAGCTGTCTTAACCATTTGATTGATCTGAGAATTGGTACCGCAAGAGGCCTGGACAGCCAACTAAACCAACCGTAATCAATCAGCCCTTCGAGGTCGATGTTTCGTCCCACCAGTTGACTGAGGTTTGAGCTCGCCTGAGTTAGTAAGTAATGATCTTTAGGACCTGCATAAACAATCGTGTGGGAACCATCAGCAGGAGCCGGCACCCAGGCTGTCGTTAGGTATCGCTTTTCGGGCTTGCCGTTCGCGGTGTAATCGTATTGCGAAGTATGAAGTTCTAGTCCTTCAAGTTGCTTTGAGGGGACGGCGACCATGGCGAAATATGTATCGCCAACGCCGGCCCAATCGACCGGACCTGCAATCGCCATGCGATCCGGGCTATTCTTGTTTTCGTTAATTGCATGGGCCTGGTGCCGCTGAACTTTGTCGGCTTGCGCAACTACCGCTTCCGGGGCCACAGAGTAAAAGGAATATTTTTTGACTCCCTGGTCACCGATGCTTGGTCCTACTCGTAATTTTGCCTGCGGCACAACTTGATCGCCGCGTTTGATTGTTATCTGCAGGTCGACGCTGTAATCGTCGCCATCGAAGATCATTACTTTGGAAACGGTTAGGCCAGTGCCTGGATCTACGAGCCCAAACTCGATGCGCCTTTTTTCTCCGGACTGCAAAAGAATATCTGCATCAGTGTTTGCCGAATTGTCTGCGGTTATCGAATAATTTGCGGAAGCTAAAACGGCATCAATCGCCGGGTCACCGGTAATTAATTGCAGCGGTGCTTCACGCGGCTGTCGTTCCAATCCCTTTGGTGAGACAAGTTCCAGCGGCAGGCGCGCTTTTTGGTCGCCAGCGACGGAATAGATATCGCGGCCGCTATCCTTATTCTTTTTGATTATCCAACTGACGGCCGCCGCTCCCTCGCTGTCGATTTTTGCCTCATAAAGCGGTGTCTTCACCGAGACTATCCGATGGGGTGCGGTGTTAGCTGGCGTGTTCGTCGCGACGACTGCGCCTGGCGCCGGCGTCGCTGAATTAGTTGGCGAAGAAGTGGCAGCTGGACTCGGCTGAGCAGCGGGCGGGGTCTGCTGTGGCGGTTTGACGGGAACCAGATAGGTCCACAAAAAAAGGATCGCCGTCGAAATCAGCAGCGCGATTACTAGTCGTTTTTGTTGCATTGAATTATGAACGCATTATTGCCGTGGCTCAGTTCCGGTTATTTCACGGGATCATAGCCGCCGGCGCTGAAGGGGTGACAACGCAGCAATCTCCATAAAGCGAGACCGGTCCCACGTACCGCGCCATACCGGCCAATCGCTTCAGCTGCATATTCGGAACATGTTGGGAAGAATCTACAAGCGGGCGGAAGAAACGGAGAAACGAAAGTTTTATAAGACCTAAGTAATGCGATTAATAACGACTTCACGTCAGCGTTCCGTGCTACAACTTATCGCTTTCCTGCTGCGCAATTCTCGATAGTAACTTCTCGAATTCTTCAACCGCTGCATTCAACTTAAACGAGGGCAGTCGGCGCTTGGCGTTCACTACCCAATCGTATCTTTCCTGTAAATTCGCTAATGACGCCTTCCTTAAGCGAAACGTTTCTTTAAGCAAACGGCGTGCTCTGTTTCTCTGAACCGCGTTGCCTACCGCCTTGCGTGAAGCAGTGATGCCAAATCTGTTTTGCGACAGCTTGTTTCGCAAAACAAAAGCTGTCATCAACGTGCCGTCGTAGCGCTTACCGCTGCGATAAACCTTTTGGAAATCGCGACTGCCCCGCAGGAACTCGGTCATGAACGGTCTTAATAACGGTCTTAATAATGTGAAGGAGTCAGACGACGACGGCCTTTGGCGCGGCGACGCTTTAAGACTAGCCTGCCGGCCTTGGTCGCCATTCTCGCTCGAAACCCGTGCGTTTTTGCGCGCCGCCGGTTGTTCGGTTGAAACGTTCGTTTCGACATGGTTACAAATTCTCCCGCCTAAAGAAAAGGGTAAGACTAGCTTCCGGAAAGACAGTCTGTCAAGAAAGGAGCACCAAAACGCAAGGGGAACGAGCAGCGAGCGCCTCCTAATCGTTGCCCAGGGAACGCCTCCCACGCCAAGCAGCCGCCCCGCCAGGTGAATCTGTGTTTCTGCGTTAAAGACACGATTAGTAACCCATCAGTGTTTTATGATGCGCGCTTTCTTGCCTCTCGGTGACCCTGTATGTTAGTCTCCGCCCGGTTCCGATTTACCCCGTAAGTCATTGATACGAATAAGCTTAAAGCTTTACTTTAACCGGTGAAAGGGTTTTTCCACAAAGTGAGGAAAACCCTGTGGATAACACCCGGCCAGGCCGTCTTGCGGGATCCCTCGCGGTTAGGTGATCTTGATTCACAGATCAGAGGGTTTGAAGTTCGGGCCGTTCGTTTGTTGTCTTTAGTCTACCGATTTCTTAAGTGCTCTAATGCTTGACCTCCAGCAAACCAACCTGTGGGACGACATCCTCGGTTCTATCAAGACGAAACTACAAGGCGAGAGTTTTGAGACCTGGTTTAATCCCATTCGCTTTGAAGGCATAGACAAAAACCGCCACGTCATTCGTCTGCGCGCTCCCAATCCCGCGGTACGCGATTGGGTAACGGTTCATTATGCCAACCTGATCGATCAATCATTCGGTGAACTAAACCTGCCGGGTTATTCGGTTGACTGGATTCTGCCTGATGAAGGTTCGAGCACGCCGGCACAGTCGCCGGAACCTAATTCTCTGGCCACAACCATAGCCACGGCCGTCGCCAGAGCGGTTCAAACATCTCCGGTACTGCTAGCCGCTTCCGACTCGATTGCGCAGACGCCACAGCCGGCGCTCGACCCGGCGCTGAATTCAAAATACACGTTTGAGAGTTTTGTAGTCGGCTCCTGCAATCAGTTTGCGCACGCTGCTTCACTGGCGGTCGCGCAGGCGCCAGGCAAGACCTACAACCCGCTTTACCTTTACGGGGGTGTGGGCCTGGGTAAAACACACCTGATGCATGCTTGCGGTCACGCAATCAAACAGCGTAACCCGCATCTGACGCTGCTCTATCTATCGTCGGAGCGATTTATGAACGAATTGATCAACGCGATTCGATTCGATAAGACTCCCAGCTTCCGAGAAAAGTATCGTTCGGTCGATGTGTTGTTGATCGATGACATTCAATTCATGGCTGGCAAGGAACGTACTCAGGAAGAGTTCTTTCATACTTTCAATGCTCTGTATGAACAACAGAAGCAGATCGTAATCAGCTCGGATTGTCCGCCTCGTGAAATACCGACACTTGAAGAAAGACTACATTCGCGGTTCGAATGGGGACTGATTGCCGACCTTGAGCCGCCTGATTTAGAAACAAAGGTGGCGATTCTTAAACGAAAAGCTGAAACCATGGGAGTTGTTATTCCCGATGAGGTAGCGCTTTTCATTGCCACCCGCGTTAAGAACAACGTCCGGGAATTGGAAGGGTCGTTAATCCGACTTTTGGCCATTTCTTCGTTGCGTGGCACGCCGATTAACGAGGCTTTGGCGCGGGACGCAATCAGAAATATTGCCAGTGACGAAGAGCCTGGCCTGGTAACAATCCCGCAAATTCAAAAGGCTGTGGCTGCAGCTTACAAGCTTTCGGTTGAGCAATTAGTTGCCAAAAACAATTCGCGCCAATTCGCTTTTCCTCGTCAGATTGCTATGTACCTTTGCAAGCGATTGACCAGCCGCAGCTATCCGGAAATTGGCAGAGCGTTTGGCGGTAAGCACCATACGACCGTGATTCATTCGTTCGAAAAAATTCAATCCATGGCTGCTAGCGACTCAACTTTTCAAAGACTGTTGCTCGATCTGGCTGAAAGTTTGCAGAAGTAGTTTTCCACAAGCCGATTGAATTGGTTTTGCTAAACAGGTGCAGCAAATTTACCTAAAGTCTTGCATTCCTCAGGTTGTTTGAGAACGTGCTTGTGAAAGACTAGAATAAGTTTGTCGCGCGAAAGTTTTGCTACAGCGTTGGTGGATTACTGAAAAGCTTCCACGCCGTTATCAACACCGGTTCGAGTAGTAATCAATTGGTTCGGAAGTCTGTTTTCCACAAATCAACAGGTCCTACTGCTACTACTGGAAATATATAGAATGTTTGTGTTAGTTAGAGACAGAAAATGTCAAGGAGAAATTTATGGCTGTGAGTGAAGGCGCAAAGCTTAAGGAGTCGAACATGCAATTCGTGGTTAGCAAACAGAATCTGCAAAGAGAACTGGCGTACGTGCAGGGCGTGGTGGAAAAGAAAAACACCATCCCGGTGCTGTCGAATATTCTCATTGAGTCTGTTGGCGAAAACAATATTCGGCTTACCGGTACGGATCTTGACGTCACCATTCGTTGCGATATGGACGCTGAAGTTTCGACCTCCGGATCTATCTGCGTGCAGGCCAGGAAACTTTTTGAGATAGCGCGTTTGCTGCCTGACGCGCCCGTAACTTTCAAAAAGGAAAGCAACGATTGGGTAACCGTCACCTGCGACAAAACGAAATTCAAGATGGTCGGCGTAGCACGCGACGCGTTCCCCGAAGTGCCTTCGTCAAAGTCAACACCGACGAAACTGTCGGCTGAGATCATCAAGTCGTTCATCGATAAGACAATCTTCGCAATCACGCAGGAAGAGTCGCGTTACACGCTCTCCGGCGCAAAGTTCATCATGGACGACACCGGTGCAAAGATGGTCACGACGGACGGCCATCGGTTGGCTTACGTCGAGCGAAAAGGAGTTTCAAAGGACGGGAGTGACGCGATTGACACGCTAATTCCGCGAAAAACCTTAGCAGAATTGACAAAACTCACCGCGGGCTTTGAAGGGGAAATCAGTCTCGGCCTCGATAATAATCACATCTTTTTCGAAGTTGGACCGCGGTTGCTGGTTTCCCGCATGTTGTATGGCCAATTTCCGAATTACGACATGGTCATGCCGAAGAATAACGACAAATCGGTGCAGTTCGACTCTGGTTTGTTGAACTCGGCAGTCAGGCGCGTAGCCCTCATGTCGGACGAACGTTCGCACGCCATTCGCTTCCATCTGGAGCCGAATCAACTTGTGATCAGCTCGCAGAACGCGGAGGAAGGCGAAGCAAGCGAAACCATTCAGGCCGATTACAGTGGCGAGGAAACAGACATCGGTTTCAACGCGCAGTACTTGTTGGAGTTTCTGAACGTGATTGGGGAAGGCGCCGTAGCTTTCGAATTCAAGGATGGAAACTCACAAGCGCAACTTCGTCCGGCCGAAGGCGGCGACTACGACTACAAATACGTCGTCATGCCGATGCGGCTCTGATTTTAGTCCTAATCTGAAAGTGAAAAAGCGCTCTTGTTTCCGAACAAGGGCGCTTTTGCTTTTGCCTGATTGCGAAATGAGATTAGCTCGTGCTCATGCTAAAATCCCTTGATGATCCTCGACTTTCTTGAAGTGGAAAATTTTCGCAACCTCAGCGGAAAGATCTTCTGGGGACCAGGCCTAAATATCATTCACGGAAATAACGGCCAGGGTAAAACAAACTGGCTTGAGGCCATCCACCTACTCTCAAGAACAAAGTCCTTTCGCACGCAGCGCCTTCAGGAAACGATTCAGTTTGGACAGGACAGCGCGTCGCTAGCTGGTCGTGTTTCAAGCGGCGACAGCCTCCAGCGCGATCTGCGCGTAACCCTGAAAGGAAACACCAAGTCAATCGCGGTTAACGACAAGCGCGAACAACTCACCAGGTATCTGGGTCAGTTGCAGGTGTTTTCGTTTACGGCCGATCAGCTTGAAGTGGTGCGCGGAGTGCCGGAAGCGCGCCGCCACTTCATCGATCGCGGCGTCGCCTCGTTGCGACCCGCCTACGTGCGCACGGTTACCGACTACAACCGCGTCATCAAACAAAAGAACCGTATTCTGCAGGACAACCTCGAGCAGGACCGTGGCCTGGCAGAATTAAAAAATTTGCTAGCGCCCTGGAACGAACAGCTGATCCAGTTGGCGGCGGAAATCCATCAAGCGCGCGTCGATTACACCGAACGCCTTAACGCTGAGCTCGAACGCACTTTATTCGAGTCGGCCGAGCTTCACATTCGTTATTCGTCTTCGCTGGACGGCAAGGGTGATTTGAGTGACTACGGCGCGCTTTTGAACCAACGGCTGGAACTTAGACTGCCCGCTGAAGCGGCTGCTGGGCGTGCTTTACTCGGTCCGCATCGAGACGATTTGGCAGTACATTTGGCAGGCCGGGAATTGCGCGTTTTTGGCAGCTCTGGACAACAACGTAGCGCCTTGCTGCTCTTAGACTTAGCGGCAATTTCAGTGTATAATTCATGGCATGATGATCGCCCACTTTTTCTGGTCGACGATGTCGATGCTGAGCTGGACGAAAATCGCATAAGACGTCTTTTGGAGTACCTTGAAGGTCGCACGCAGACATTCATCACCACCTCGAAACGAAGTCACGTTGAAGGGTTCATTTCCAAAGCAAACGTTTACGAGATTGCCGCGGGCCAGGCAGTGCAGCCGGAATTGAACCGAAGCACTTTCTCCGCACTTGCGGCCAGAGACTGAGTTTGGCCCCGAACGCAAAGTTAGGACAGCGAGTTTGCCATGGATGAAGGCGACCAGGACGATTTGTTGAAGAGTAATAAGGAGAAGCAATTGTCAACAGCGGGAACTATTACGGGTAAGAAAAGCCAAGCCTACGATTCATCCTCAATTGCCGTTTTGGAAGGACGCGAAGCAGTGCGCAAACGTCCGGCAATGTACATCGGATCAACCGGCGAGTTAGGTCTGCATCATCTTGTTTACGAAGTCGTCGACAACTCGATCGACGAAGCGCTGGCCGGGTATTGCGATACGGTCGAAGTCACCATTCATCTTGATAACTCAATAACAGTTATTGACAACGGCCGCGGCATCCCGGTCGACTTGATGAAAAAGGAAAAGAAGTCCGCAGCGGAAGTAGTGATGACCAAACTGCACGCGGGCGGCAAATTCGATTCGAACGCTTATAAAGTTTCCGGCGGTCTGCACGGCGTTGGCGTTTCCTGCGTCAATTTTCTTTCCGAGACACTACGTTTGGAGATTTGGCGAGACAATAAAACGTACGAACAGGAATACGTTCGGGGCATCTCGGTGGCGCCGTTGGCCCAATCAGGAAAGACAAAGAGACGCGGCACCAAGATCACCTTCAAGCCGGACGGCCAAATCTTCGATCACACAGTTTTCAGTTTCGACAAATTATCAGAGCGGCTGCGAGAGAAAGCTTTCCTCAATAAAGGCATTCGCATCACCATCAAGGATGAACGCGAAGAGCCTGAGCGCTCGCATGAGTTCTACTATAAGGGCGGCATCGCGGAGTTCGTCAAACATCTCAACAAGAACAAAACGACGTTGCACGACAAGCCCCTTTATTTCGAGAAGGAAGGCGACGCGCTTTCGATTGAAGTGGCGATTCAGTACAACGACGGCTATGACGAGAAGGTCTATTCGTTCGCGAACAACATCAACACGGTAGATGGCGGCACGCACCTGTCCGGCTTTCGTTCCGCGTTTACCAGAACGATTAACTCCTATGCCCAATCGTCGGGTCTGGCAAAGAACTTCAAAACCTCGCTCACTGGCGACGACGTTCGCGAAGGCCTGGTTGCAGTCATTTCAGTAAAGTTGCCGCAGCCACAGTTTGAAGGTCAGACAAAAGGCAAGCTGAATTCGGATGTTAAGGGTGCTGTTGAGTCTTTTCTCAACGAACGTCTCACCGAATATCTCGAGCAGAACCCGACGGTGGCGCGCAGGATTGTCGGCAAATCTGTCGACGCTGCACGAGCCCGTGAGGCAGCCAGAAAAGCCCGCGAAATCGTGCGCAAAGGTGCGCTCGGGGGATCGATGCTGCCGGGGAAACTTGCCGACTGCCAGGAAAAGGATCCGGCACTTTCCGAAATCTACATTGTTGAGGGCGACTCGGCGGGCGGTTCAGCAAAGCAGGGCCGCGATCGCAAGAACCAGGCAATTCTGCCGCTCAAAGGAAAAATTCTTAACGTCGAGAAAGCCCGTTTCGACAAGATGCTGGGCCACAGCGAAATCAAAGCTTTGATTACGGCGTTAGGCACGGGTATCGGCAAAGAGGATTTTGACGCGAGCAAGCTTCGTTATCACAAGATCATTTTGATGACCGACGCTGACGTTGACGGTTCACACATCCGAACGCTCCTGCTGACTTTCTTTTATCGGCAGATGGCTGAGTTGATTGTGCGCGGCTACGTCTATATTGCCCAACCGCCTTTGTTCAAGGTGAAGCGCGGCAAGAAAGAAGAGTACATCAAAGACGAAAGCCTGATGGTCCGCTATCTGATGCGGATGGCGACCGCCGACATGACCGTGAAGTCTGTTGGCGCCAACCAGGATATCGAAGGTAAGGAATTAGCACGGTCGCTGGAAAAGCTCGTCGACTTGAAACACTTCTGCGAACGCGCGGCGCGCCGGCTAGGCGGCGATGCGCACATGCTCGATACGTTGTTGGAAGCTTTTGCCGGAAAGAAAGGCGTGTTGCGTAAAGAAGGAACCACCTTGCGCAAGGTTTTCCAGAGTAGCGACCTGATGGCAAAAGTCGAAGGAGCTCTTGCCAAAGCCGGCTTCAAAACCGAACTCTCGTCCGACGAAGAGCATGGACTTTGGGAGATTGAAACGACGACGACTGCAGGCTTAAGCGTGGCAATCGACTGGAACTTTGCCAGCTTTGTTGAGTTCCAAAAAGCGGTTGAGCTTTACATGACATTGGAAGATAAGCTGGCGCCGCCGTTTATCACCGGCACCAACGGCAGCAGCGAAGAGATTGCGACTCGTGAAGAGCTGCTGGAAAAAGTGCTCGGCGCGGCAAAGAAAGATTTGTCGATTCAGCGTTACAAAGGTCTGGGCGAGATGAACCCGGAGCAGCTTTGGGAAACAACCATGGACCCGGAAAAGCGCACGCTGTTACAAGTCAGGATTGACGACGCAGTGGAAACGGACGACATCTTTTCAATCCTCATGGGCGATGCTGTCGAGCCGCGACGCAAATTCATCGAAGATAACGCGCTCGACGTGCGCAATCTCGACGTGTAGGGCAGGAATACCTGTCCTACTCACGAAAACGATCTACGCGAAATCGTGAAAGCTTGAGCGGCGTTCCCGGCGCAATCCCAGCCTTGCGCGCGGCGATGTTCACTTGCTGTTCAGCCGTATCCACTCCAGCAATGTCCGGCAATAACAAACCGCGCAACAAACCCGATTCGTCCTCGACAATCACGCCGTAGATGGCCGGATCGAGATCGGCAACCGTCGCAGGCTCAGGCGCACTCAGAATATCAACCGAATATTTAAGGTTAGGCAGTTCGCTTTCGTGAACAGGAGCAAACCGCGGATCGCGTGTGGCAGCGCTGATCGCATTCGCAATGAGTTCTTCCCCCAGCGTTTCCTTTACCGGTTCGATGGTGCCGATGCAGCCGCGCAAGTCGCGGGTTCGCGTTTTGATTGACACGAAGCAAGCCGCGCGCGCGCCCAGTATCTCGGCAGCGTTTTGCGGCACTGAAATTTGCCGGCCGTCGCGCACAAAAGTTTCGACCGCGCGTCGAGCGAGTGCCGGCAAGTTTTCCGCAACCAAAGTTTGCTCGGCAACGGTTACTAAATCAGTTGCACCAGCGCTGCCCGCCTTAACGTTCGTCATTTGGGCCACGAGATAGCCAACGCCAAAAGGCGCTTCGTAATGCAATACCTCGCAAGCCGCGGGCAAACTCTGCGTCAGGCCGAGCGCCACGAGTATTGAGCGATAACCACACTCGCCGGCCGCGCGTCGCAGATTCGGATCGATACCAATGATTTCCTGGGGGGTGTTGCGGCTCAGCGCCTCCACCACCTGTTCATCAAACAAATGCGCCGAGGGGTTGTAGCCGGCTGGTGCTTCGGGTTTCAACCGATGACTCAAGTCTCTGCTGGCGATAAACGCCACGGTGCGGCCAGCGCTTTCTGCGGCCTCGCGAATACATGCACCAAACTTGAGATGGTCTTCGTTTGCGAGAAAGCTGTAGCCGAGAGCGACCACTCGGCCCTGCCAACCATTACGATCAAGAAAGTAGAGCGGCACCGCCGTGCCATGGTCGAGATCGTGATCTTTAAGCACGGGCACTTCGTAGTTCGCGCTCGCCGCGGAGTTAACAATTGCGGTTAGCAGTTCTTCATCGATGGGAAACTCGACGGTCGTGGCTGGCGCGCGAAAGTTTGCAAAGTTTCCGTGCAGCGGTTGCGAGTGGTAAGAAACGAATGCGTCAGGGCTAAGCGGCGCATGGGGTGAAATGATGACGACTGTTTCGGCGCCGCTTTGAATGACGCGGCGGGTCAATTCCGCCATTGCCGCGATCGAGCCGCGCACCTCAGCGATCGCGTCGCGCCCGACCTCGGGAACCATAATCGGTGGATGAGGAGCGATTCCCGAGAAAACAATCGCGCTTGTGTTTCCCATTGATCCTTTCAGAAAACAAGAAACCTCGACAACCTTCACACGATTACAAAGACCTGTGCGGCGGTTCGTCCGCGTCGTCTTGTAAATTCTGTAAGTCCTGTCAAGAACCACCAAGTCACTGTGGAGACATGTGAATGTCCGTAGCTCGTCCTGGCTATCAGGGAACGCGCGGATTTTATCACACCGATTGCTCTTGTTATTAGAGCCAACTATCATCACGAGGTTCAGTTTGGACTGCGGCGGCTTGAAGCCGCTTTCGGTTAACCTGGCGATCTCATGAAAGAAAGAACCCAACTCCATCGCATCGTTAAAGCGGCGTCAAGCCGCCGCACTCCAAAATGATGAACGAAGAATTTGATGTGTTGATCGTCGGCGCGGGACCAGCCGGCTCATTTGCTGCTGAGCGTCTAGCGACGGGTGGCGCGCGCGTGGCGCTGTTTGATGGCCGGCCCGAAGGCGAGCCAAAAGCTTGCGGCGGCGGCGTTACTGCGAAAGCACTGAAAGCCTGGCCGCATTTGCTTGGCGCGGTGGGCCGCACTGTCAATGAATTGGAGTTATATTCGCCGTCCGGGCAACGCCTGCACTTGAAACTCGATGAGCCGTTCGCGATCTATTCGCGCATCGCGTTCGATTCATATCTACGCGATCGGGCGCAGGCGGCCGGCGCTGAGGTCATCTCGCAAAGAATTTCCACGCGCGCAATAACTCGAACAACAAACGGATGGTCTATGCGGGATGCGAGCGGCGTGACCTGGACCACAAGATTTCTGGTCGCCGCGGACGGCGCGAACAGCGGCATCGCCAAGAAATTGGCGGGCCCACTCGCCGCCGCCGACATGGAAGTCGCATTTGGTTACCGCGCGCCCTTGCCGGAAAAGGCCGAGGCGCCAACTGTCGTTGCTTTTCTGCCAAAGTGGGTTGGTTATGCCTGGGCCTTTCCGCGCCTCGACCACATCTCGTTTGGCATTGCGACGACGCAAGAGGATTTTGACCACAAAGCTCTGGACGAGCTGATGTGGCAATTCATGGTTGGCTATTACCAGCAACGCGACAATGCTAAGGCGAAGATTTGGTCCAGCATAGACACAGATGCGGCGCAAGGGATTGAAAAGAATTTGCGAGCAACTGCCGAACGCTATGCGGCACGGATTCCCGGACTGGCAGACAAAACCTGGGACAAGCGGCGCGCATCAGGCGAAAGTTGGGCGCTGCTCGGTGATGCCGCAGGCTTTGCTGATCCAGTGACAGGCGAGGGGATTTACTACGCGTTGCGCTCGGCGGAACTCTTCGCTGACGCTTTTCTCGAAGGTAGGCCGGAAGATTATGAGGCACGCTGGCGCAACGATTTCGGCGGCGAGCTGCGCCGCGCTTCACAAATGCGCCGGCGCTTCTACGGAAATTTCTTCGGCGCGCCATTCACGGAAAGAATGATTGAGTTTGCGCGCGGACATCGCGGCATCAAGAAAGTGTTAGGCGATCTGGTAGCCGGCGAGCAGGGTTACGTTGATTTGAAAAAGAAACTTGCGCGCAAAGCGTTGCGACCGATTTGAGCCTTCCGCAAACAAACCCTATGGCGCCAGGCGCGTGATGGTCCAGGAGCCATCGGCTTGCTGGTCGTAAGCGATGCGGTCGTGCAGGCGGCCGGGACGATTTTCCCAAAACTCAATCCGCTGGGGCTTTAGACGGTAACCGCCCCAATGCTCGGGGCGTTCAACCTCGCGATCCTGATACGCTCTTTCCAAAGTGCGCAGACGCTCTTCTAAAACTTCACGACTTTCGATCACTTCACTTTGCGGCGAAGCTAGCGCGCCCAGTTGGCTCTCGCGTGGCCGGGTCTTGAAATACTGATCCGACTCCTCCGCAGAGACGCGACCTACCGTTCCTTCGACGCGAACTTGACGGTCAAGCCCGACCCAGTAAAAGACCAGCGCGGCCTGCGGATTCCCATCGAGTTCATTCGCCTTCGCGCTGCGATAATTTGTGTAGAAAACAAAACCGTCGGCATCAACTTGCTTCAGCAGCACCACCCGCGCCGAAGGCTTTCCCTCAGGCGTGGCTGTTGCCAGCGTCATCGATTCCGGCAAGCGCGAGCCGGACGCGATTGCTGTATCAAACCAATTCCGAAACAGCTTTATCGGATCGGGATCGACAGTTTTCTCGTCGAGACCTTCGTCAGTTTGAGCCATTTTGTTTAGTCGCTCGAGGTTTTCGTGTATTCCGCCAATCGCGTTCGCAACTCAGCAGGAATCGGCACTGTTTCAAACGTATCGCGACGGACGGCGGCAAGTACGAAGTAGGCAGTCGCAACCAGGTCCGCTTCGCCTTTGCGTCGCACCTCAAAGTCCAGCCGCATCGACTTATTGCCAAAACGTCCGACGTAAACTGAAACTTCCAGCAAGTCGTCGAGTTGCGCGGCATGAAGAAAATCACATTCGATGTGGACGCGCGGCAGCCACACATCCAACTCGTCAAACAAGACGCTGTAGGGCAAGTTCACTGCGCGAAAGAGTTCCGTCTCGGCAAATTCAAAGAAGCGAATGTAGGCGCCGTAAAAAATTATGCGCGCCGCATCAACGTCGCCCCAGCGCACGCGCTCCTCAATTGTATATTTTTTGTGCATAGTCAAAAGGGCGTGAATCGTGAATCGTAAATCGTGAATGGATTAGACCAGCCTTGGCTGGCGAGTTAGTTTTCGTCGGCCTAAGAAATCATTATTGCGATTAGGATTGGGTTAACTATTTACGATTTACTAAGTTTGATGGTGCTGCTTCCGCCACTGCTGATATAAATTCTCCCAACTCCACCGGCTTGGAAAGATAACGCTGAAAACCTGCCAAAAGCGCGCGTTCCCGGTCTTCTTCCTTAGCGTAGGCCGTGATCGCAATGGCGGATATTTTCGGCACCAGCTCGAGCGCGATGACTTTCCTGATCAAGTCATAGCCGTCTTCGCCCGGCATTGCGATGTCAGAAATCAGCACGTGCGGTTGCGCAGCCATTA
The DNA here is from genome assembly GCA_031371765.1 of Blastocatellia bacterium. GTDB lineage: Bacteria > Acidobacteriota > Blastocatellia > Pyrinomonadales > Pyrinomonadaceae > PSRF01. The sequence goes on along the minus strand of JANMKA010000086.1, from coordinate 11,808 downwards.
TCGCAGCCAGCGCTGCTGACGCTGAAGAAACCGCTGTCACGCTGGCGCTGCGTTGTCTAAGCGCTGCCGTTAATAGTTCCAACGTGTCCAGGTCGTCGTCAACGACCAACACTTGAATCCCCGCCAAAATGTCCAGTGCTTGTTGTGGTTGAACAGTCTGTTTTACGTCGTGAGGTGGCGCGTTCAACTCTGCAAGCGCTCCGATCAGCGGCAAGCGCAAACGAAAAGTCGCTCCCTTGCCATCTCCATCACTGGCCGCGCTGATGGTTCCACCATGAATCTCGATCAGTTGACGCGCAATCGCCAGGCCCAAGCCCAGTCCGCCATGTTGCCGCGTCGAGGTGCTGTCGGCCTGACGAAAGCGATCGAAAACGAATGGCAGGAACACCGGATCAATTCCCAGGCCGGTATCAGTTACTTCCAGCTCCACTTCAGAATCCAATTGTCGCAGCGAGAGCGTTACCTTGCCGCCTTGCTGAGTGAACTTCACCGCGTTTGACAACAAATTCCAGAAGACCTGTTGCAGCCGATTTGCATCCCCGGAAACCACCGCCGGCTCCTGAGCGAAATTGGATTCGATCTGAATGGCTTTCGCTTCCGCAGTCGGACGGACGACATTTATCGCCGACTCCAACACCGGCGCGAGTTCAATCGGATGGAGCTCAAGATAAAGATTGCCCGTGATGATGCGCGAGACATCCAGAATGTCATCAATAATCTGCGCCTGGGCTTTTGCGTTTCGCTTGATTGTCTCGATGGCTCGCGCAGCCATTTCAGTTTCCAGGCCCCCTTCGAGCATGCGCGACCACCCGAGTATCGCCGTCAGGGGCGTGCGCAGTTCGTGAGAAACGGTCGCCAGGAATTCATCTTTGAGGCGGTTCGACTCTTCCGCCGCCGCCCGCGCGGTGCTTTCGCGTTCCAGCAAGCGCACATTTTCGATCGCCACCGCGGCGAGATTTGCGGCCATGCGCATGGCTGTCGCATGTTCGTCGCCATAGGCGGCTTGCTCATACGTTTGCACCTCAATGGTGCCAATCACGCGACCCATCACGGTCATCGGCGCCGCCAGCGACGATTGCGGTCGCAGGCCGTTGTCAGGCCCGACGAGCACAGCCGGATGGCCACGCGTCTCTTCCATGTAGTCGCTGGTGATCACGACCTGATTAGTTCGCACCGCGCGGCTGTTTGGTCCGCTGGCAGTGACAGGCATCGGCGGCAGTTGCGAGGTATCGAGTTCCCCCTCGTCAGCCCAGCCGTAGACCGCAGTGCGCACGTCGCGAACGGGATCGTAAAGCGAAACGAAAAGTCCCTGACAGGGAACGGAAACCAGCGTGAACTCTCGCAACGCGCGAAAGATTGCCACCAGATCGCGCGCGGTCCCGAACGTCTGAGCGAGACCGGAAAGTCGTTCCAACAGCCGTTCATAAGTTGAAAGCGCGAGCTGGTCTGCTTGCCGCAGCGTCTCTTCGGCACGACGACGCGAGGTGATGTCGCGCGCAATGCCATGAACACTGACGGGCTTGCCATCCTTGAGCATCAGCTTGCTGCTTATTTCAAGAGTCAGCACCCGTCCGTCAGGCGTCATGAAATCCATCTCATAATTTGTTCGCTCTTCGCCGAGCAACTTGCGCTCGAGCATTTGGCGCGTAGTCTCCAGCGATTCAGGAGTAATGAATTCGCCCAAGTTTTTTGAGAGCAGGTCCGCGCGCTTAAACCCGGTGATAAGTTCTGTCGCTTTGTTAATCGACGTCAGATTGCCGCTGAGATCCATGGTGTAGACGATGTCGTTGGCGTTCTCCACCAGATCGCGATAACGCTCTTCACTCTCTTTCAGCGCTTTTTCTGTGCGCTCGCGTTCGGCAAGCATGGTCCGGACGGTAGATTCGGAAAGTTGAAGTTGGCTGGCGAAGCTCTCGGCCTCACGGCGGGCGCGCGTCTGCAGATGCGCCAGCCAGAACAAAAGTAGACTTATTACTAATCCGGCCGTGACCGTATAAGGCAAAGCCCTTTCTTCTAAATAGTTGCTGACGATTACCGTTCCGAATAATCCGGCAATGAGGACGGTGTAAGCAGTAAGTATGCGGCGCGGCAGACGAAGTCTAGCTTTAGGGTTGTCAGCTTCCAAACCGCCTCCGCTTTTTTGGCAAGTGTTTTCGTCAGCCGGTTTACTTTGATTCTACGAATTGGGGCGCAGTCTAATTCGTTAACGAACCCGGCTGGTCCGTCGTCGTAGAAAGTCTATCAAAACGAACTGGGAGAGGTTAGCAGGATTTGCGAAATAGGCTTTTCCGTTGGTCATTGCCGACATCTGCTTTACGAACTCGACCAGATAAAAATCGCTGGCCAGCATGAAGGTATTGATCATGATGCCGGCTTTGCGGCAGGCCTGGACTTCCTTGAAGGTGGCCTCCATTACAAACGGATCGCCGCCCATTGAGTTTTTGTAAATGTGGCGTGTAGGACCAGCATTCCTGCCGGTCCCGGCTTTCCCGGAACGGTGGACAGGCAGGAACGCCTGCCCCACGCCTTCAACAAAGCACGCGGTTGGTTTTCCATCCGTCACCATCACGATCTGCTTCATCTCTTTCCGCTGCGCCTGCAGGATGCGGCGCGCCAGGCGCAAACCTTCCGCGGTGTTGGTGTGATAAGGACCGACTTGCGTAACTGCAAGTTTGGCCAGCGGCAACTCTTCGGCGCTGTCGTGGAACAAGACAATCTTAAGCGAGTCGCCAGGATACTGGGTGCGAATCAGATGGGCCAGCGCGAGCGCAACTTTCTTTGCCGGCGTAAATCGATCCTCGCCGTAAAGAATCATCGAATGCGAACAGTCGAGCATCACAACCGTCGCGCACGACGATTGATAGTCGCATTGTTGGACGTGCAGATCGCTGTACTCGAGATTGAGCGGAACGCTCAGGCCCTCGCGTTTAATAGCCGAAAGCAGCGTCGTATTCACATCGAGGTTAATTGTGTCGCCAAACTCGTAAGGCTTGCTGGCGGCCGCTGCTTCCACTCCGGTGGAAAGATGCGGCGTGTCGTGCCTGCCGACAGAACTCTTGCCCAGACTTCCCAAAAGATTCCGCAGCGTTTTGTAACCAAGAAAGTCCAGGCCCTTTTCGGTGACCTCAAATTTGACGTTGCGTGGCAGTGGCTCTGAAACTTCCGGAGTGCCACGACCGCCACGCGGATTTCGCGGCTGTTGGGGCGGCTCTTCCTTTAATGACAGGTAACCTTCTTCAACCAGACGCTCGATCAACTGGTTGAGCATTTCCTCGAGCTGCGACCCTTTGAACTTACCTTCGTTGTCGGTCAGCATCTCCTGCACCTGGAACTCATTCAAGAGTCCCTGGTCCATCAATGCCTGCAACAACGCGCGCCGCAACGCATCAAGCGACGTATCCTGTGGATGACGTTGGCGCGTCCAGTAGTAATCGTCATCGAACCCGGAATCGAGCAGCGAATCAGACAGACCTTCCATCAGGTCACCGAGGTTGATGCCGGAGACGTCGAGGCCTTTGAATTTGGAGTAACGGGTGAATTTCATTGCCGATTTCCGATTGCCAAATGCCGATTTTCAAATGCCCCTCTCTCCGGCCCGCCACTCGGCAATCGGAAATTGGCAAGCGGCAATGAACTAGCTGTACTTTCCAGTTTCGGTGAGATCGTCGTAGATCATCCCCCGGCGATCCTTCTTGGCTTTAGTCACAGCCGTGTACCCACCTTCTTCATTGCGGCTGATCTTGTTCTCAGCATAGAGACCTTCCAGCACCAGTTCGCACGCGGCCACAACTTTTGCCTGGTCGCTTGCTTTGAAATCGAAAGGAATGAGCACGGTGTCGATCAACTCCGGAACAGCCTCGAGCAACGTCTTGCATTCTTCTGCTGAGGCCGTGTCTGCCAATCGCAGGTTGTTTCCCTGATCGAACCATTGCACGGTTTGCGCAAAGTCAATGCCGACAAAATACCCTTCGAAGATTTCGCCGCTGGCGCGCTTGATCAAATCTTTCGCGATGCGACTGGCGCCAATCTGCTCGCCTTCGTACTCCAACTCCATCTTGCCGGTCATCGAAGGCGTGGCTGCATAGATGTCGGAAATGCGCGGCACAATTTCTTCTTCCTCGGTCAGCAACGCACGACGTTCAGCGTTTGAGATAACCGACTCGATAACAGTGATCGGCAGGCGCTGGGAAACACCGGAATGCTTGTCCACGCGATTGTCGTCGCGTGCCTCAAACGCAATTTGTTCGATGACTTCGCGAATAAAATCCGGAACGTGCAAACGACTTTCGAGTCCATCCCGAATTACCCACGCTTCTTGCCGCGTGATCTCAACCGCAGTTTGAATCTCGGACGGGTAGTGAGTGGTGATCTCGGTGCCGATGCGATCCTTCAATGGCGTGATGATCTTGCCGCGCGCCGTGTAGTCTTCCGGGTTCGCGGAAAATACGAGCATCACGTCCAGCGGCAGGCGCACCGGATAACCCTTAATCTGCACGTCACCTTCCTGCATGATGTTGAAAAGTCCGACCTGAATCTTGCCGGCCAGATCAGGCAATTCATTGATGGCAAAAACGCCGCGGTTGGCGCGCGGCAACAGGCCGTAATGAATCGTCAACTCGTCGCTGAGTAAGTGTCCGCCTTTGGCGGCTTTGATCGGATCGACGTCGCCGATGATGTCGGCGATCGTTACGTCGGGCGTCGCCAGCTTTTCGACAAAGCGCGCATCGCGATCAATCCAGGTAATCTGGGCGGCATCGCCGTGCAGTTCTAAGGTCTGCCGGCCATAGGCCGAGATTGGGTGAAACGGATCGTCGTTGACTTCCGATCCAGCGATGATTGGAATTTGATCATCAAGTAGTTCAGTCAACTGCCGAATGATTCTGCTCTTGGCCTGGCCTCGAAGGCCCAACAGAATGATGTTGTGTTTCGCCAGGATGGCGTTGACCAGTTGGGGAATGACGGTTTCGTCATAGCCGACAATTCCGGGAAACAGTTTTTCGCTGCGCTTTAGTTTCTTTATCAAGTTCGCGCGCAACTCGTCTTTGACCGAGACGCTTTGATAGCCACTGGTCTTAAGTTCACCGAACGTTTGCGGGAGTTCACGAAAAGTTTTAGGAGTGCTCATAGAAATTTTCAAACACTTGATTGTTGGAATCGGAAATCCGGGGGAAGGATTATCTTACGCGAGGACCGAAGAAACAGGTAACGGTCGGGTCAACCGGAGCTGTCTTGATTTCGGTCTGCTCTGTACGTGCTCAGTGTTCTTTGTATCTCGGTGGTGAGCAATCCTTGACATCCACCACAGAGGCACAAAGCCACAAAGGACGCAGAGAGAATAGGCCAGGCCTAACGCTCAATTAATTGGAAGAAAGCTGCCTGCGAAACTTTTCTGCACCAACTTGTCATCGATAAGCTTTTCCAGGTGTGCCAGCACCGCCTGCTCGGCCATCGCATGCGCTTTTGGCGAGACGTCGGTGTAAACGCGAACAACTATTGCCTGCGGCGTCGCGGCGCCCTCGCGCACTGCTTGCAGAATATTTTGCTCCCGTTCCAGCCGGTGCGAAATGTACTGGTCGAGTTTCGCGTAAGGATTTGCGATCGCCGGTCCATGGCCGCCAAAGATGACAGAAAGATTTGGCAACTCACGCATGCGCCGCAGGGAATCGAGATACTCGCGCATGTTTCCTTCCGTAGGTTCGATTAGGACTGAACCCAGGCCCACGATGTTGTCACCCGAGATCAGCGTTCCTGTTCGCTCTTCATGAAAGCAAAGATGACCGCGCGCGTGACCGGGCGTATGCATTGCCCGCAAACTTATCTCAGGCGTTCCTTGCAAATCGATTAACTCGTTGTCCTCGATTAATCGGTCGACTCGCACGCTTTCGCTTATTGGTTCGGCTGTTAATTTATGCGCCGCGACTTTTGTCTGTTCGCCCAAATGCTTTTTGAGAGGGTTCACGCCGCCAATGTGATCCGGATGCAGGTGCGTCAAAACTATCTCGCGCACCCTGCGGCCCTCGCCGAGCAAGTCAGCAACCGTTGCAGCCAGGGCCTGTTGTTCGTCTTCATAAGGCGAACCCGGATCGATGATCAGAAGTTCCTGCGAGGTGTAAATCAGGTAACAGCAAGTGTGCGTGGCCGGCGGCCGCGTGGGTGTGCGCACCGGAAAGCAGATGTAGTTCGGGCGAAACTCAATTCGCCTGGTGGGTTCGCCGTTCGCATTCGGCGCCGCCAGAAACCTGGGCACTAAATCCTCTGTCAGTCCGCTGGCCAACGTTTTCAACGCATGAAGCACCGGGGGAACCGCGAGAATTTCAGAACGCTGCCAACGCGCGACTGCATCACCGGCAGCAATCCAAGCCCCGCTTTCCAGTTCCCCATCTGCACCGATCTGCGGAGTCTGTTTTGGCGGGCAATTAACCAGGTAGAACAATGTATCAAAGCGTCGCGCGGCGAATGGCGGAGTCACCCAACGACCGACGAAAGTAAAATCAGCGGCATCGATATGCAGTTCATAATGTTTTAGCAGCGCAGGCCAGGACATGCGGCCCGACTCCAGATCGTCAAAGAGAGAATCGCGCTGACCCCTTGTTAACGCTTCTCCCCCGCGAGCCACCAGGACCCGAGTCTCTTCGAACAATTCACGGGCAGCGCAACTGATCGCGGCGCGAGTTTCCGCGTCCGCACAATTTTCCACCGGCGCTTCAAGGTCGCTTGCCTCAAACTGCCCACCGGGAAACGCATGGTAGCCGCCGAGGAAAGCGAGCTTCTCGCTGCGCTTAACGAGAAACACTTCAGGATTTTCTGAATTGGTTTGGTGACGAAGAAGAATTACAGCGGCGGCATCTTTGGGAGTATTTGCCTTTCCGGTACTAGATCCTGAAGCCGTATTCATCGTTCTGTACTGGAAACCGAAGCGTTAATGTCTGTGCCTTACCAATATTGCTTTATCTTTGAACACGTGACGATCATAGAGAAACGTCGGGCGTAGAAGGAGGACACTGTCTTAGACAGTTTCGAAACTTTAGAAGGCAACCTCTTTTGGCCTCATCAGTCCCAGCGTGAGCGGCACACCGCTTATATGCGTTACGGCATTTGGCTTGGCAGCGAGAAGCTGCCCGAGCCATCCTTCTTTGCGCCCTGGTGGATGGGGGATTTGTATTTTGTGCTGCAGTCGATGATAAGAAGAATACTTGCGATACAGGCGCAAGTAGGGCAAGCAACATAAACGATCTGATTAAGTTACTTTTCATTATTAAACCCTCTCCTTGAACCGTTCGCATTCCTCGCGAAATGAATCTTAAGACCAGCGAAAGCGTTCACCATCGCCGGGGCCCCACGGCACACCGCGCATGTGATAGCCACCCTCTTCCCAGTAACCCGCTTGATCGTGCTCAAGAAAGCGCACGCCTTTGACCCACTTGGCCGACTTCCAGGCGTAGAGTTGGGGAATGATCAAACGCACTGGACCACCGTGCTCGAGCGGAATGGGCTGACCATCGTGTGACCAGGCGAACAACGAATCTTCGTTGAGGAAATACTCGATGGGCACGTTGGTGGTCCAACCGTAATCGTAAGCAAGCGCAACGACAAACTTTGCTTCCGGTTTGATTCCAGCAAGCTTCGCTATTTCCTTTGTCGCTACGCCGCCCCAGATATTGTCGAGTCGCGACCAGCGCGTCACGCAATGAAAGTCGGCGTAAACCTTGACTGCCGGCAGTTGCATGAATTCATCCAGCGACCACTGCAGCGGGTTTTCAACTAAGCCATCAACCGCAAACGACCAGGTTGCCAGATCAAAATCCGGCGTGCCATGGGCATCGAGCACCGGCCACTTTTTTGTACGTGATTGTCCCGGCGGAATGCGATTTTCGCGACGAGTGTCCGGACTGATGATGTCAACGTCGGTGACTTCTTCGGGTTGGCGCGGCTCGCCGTTTTGATAAAGCGGATCTTTAATTAGGTTGTTTAGAAAACTCATCGTAGTCTCTGGCGAAGTGCACCTAACCTTGGGCGGCAGTTAATGAATCAATAAGCGACCGTTCCTTATCGACCAGCGTGCGCAGCGCGCCGCTGAATACGCGTTGCGATAACGAATGATCGCGCAACAGCAACGAGCGAAATTTTTCATCGTCCCATTTCAACGTGGTTGACGCGTCTTTCGCGCGCACCGACGCCGAGCGCGGGATGCCGCACAGGACGGCCAGCTCTCCCAGGATTGCGCCGGGACCGGCTTCGGTCAGCACCAAATCTTTTCCCTGGCGCTGAACAAAAACTTCCAGCTTGCCGCTCAAAACAAGCAGAACAAACTCTGCGGTGTCGCCTTCTTTAAGCAGCACGTCGCCGGCCGCGTGTGCCGTAACCTCGCCGGCATCGAGCAGCCTCCTGGTGCCGTTCTCGGTGAAGCCCTTGAACAATGGAAAGGTCGTCATCAGTTGGGAGTGATTGTCCATAACGTGCTCCGCTTTGCAGTCTCAAATTTTGAGAGGTTACGGCGTTACTTCTTTACATTGCGTTCGGCGAGCTTCATTAACTCTTCCGGCAACCACTTGCCGAGAGCTTTTTGGGTAGGCTCTTCAATGCCGACAGTGCGATCGTGCCAATCATCGTGGTCGCCTTCAGGCCCACGCTGGCTTTCATAGTTCTCGGTCTGTTCCAAACTCAAAATGATCCCGTTGGCGATCTCTTTCCAATCCTGAAACTGGATGCCGCGGCGCACCAGTGGCAGCCCGGCAGTCCAATCTTCTTCGGGAGCGCGCGCGTCTTGTTCCGGAATCGTCAAATTAAGTAGCGACGGAAACGGCTTGCCAGTAAATTCTTTTACAAGCTGCGCCTTCAGGTCTTTGTAGGATGTCTGCGGATTCTCGCGGCGCATTGCCTGCGCGCGACGAAAGAGATCGGCGACACTGGAATTTTCCTGGGCCATCGTGTGCGAAATGTTGCTGGTTAATCTGGTTGCTTGCGGCTAATACCTTACACGCGGCGCGCCGGAGGCACAACTCTGGATTAGTTGTTTTAATCGTAAAGGAAACTGTTGGTTTGCGTTGGTTGTTTGGTCTTTAAGTTGAGTGACAACGAGCCACCGGAAACTAACAGTTTGCTTTACGATTGTGGCGAGTCCCGTTGAATTCCCTCTCGAATCTAGTAAACTGCGAAGACATGTCTGAACCTTTAGTTTCAACTCCGACGCCGGTTATTGCGGAAAAGAGTCTCCCGCCGTCGTGTCACTTCTGCGGCCGCGGGCGCGATTCGCAAAGTCTTGCGACTCCGGCCAGCGCTGAGCTGAGGGGACTGGTGGAGGCGAACATTCCCAGCAATGAATCGCCGGCCATATGCGCCGAGTGTCTTCAGCTTTTGCAAAGGGCAAAAGCCCAGGTCGACTCTCATCTCAGCATATTTGACCAGAACGATCATGTGTTGCCCACGCCCCTGCGGATGGACGCGCATGAAGCTTTCACCGGACGCGGTGTGACGATCGCTTTTCTTGATTCCGGGTTCTACGCGCATGAAGATCTTACAAAACCAAAAGACAGGATCGTCGCTTATCACAATATCTTTTCATTGGACGAAGATCTCAGTGCCCTTGAGAAAAGCGACGTTGCGAGTTGGCATGGAATGATGACGTCGGTGGTGGCGGCGGGAAACGGTTACCTGTCGGAAGGCTTTTATCGCGGCATCGCTCCCGAGGCGAACGTCGTGCTGGTGAAAGTCGGCCGCACCGGTCGCATTCCGGAAAAAAATATTCAACAAGGTCTCGAGTGGGTCATCGATCACGCGGCTGAATACCACATACGTGTCGTTAACATCTCCGCGGGCGGCGACTTTGAACAACCCTATCTTGAAAACCCTCTCTGTCAAACAGTGGATCGCGCCGTGCGCGCCGGGCTGATTATTGTTTGCGCGGTTGGTAACGCCGGCATGGCGCCCGGTCATCCGGTCTTGCCCCCGGCCAGCTCGCCTGCCGCGATTTCCGTCGGCGGACTCGATGATCAGAATTCGCTGGATCGTGCCAAGCGCGGCATGTATCGCTCGTCGTATGGTCCAACCAGCGACGGTTTGCAAAAGCCCGAAGTCATCGCTCCGGGAATTTGGGTTGCCGCGCCGATTCTTCCTGCCACTCCAACTTTCGATCAGGCGCAACTTTATTCGGCGCTCGATGCGGCAACCGATGATGAGTTACCGGCAATCATCGGATGCAGTCCCGGCATTGACAAAGACGTTGATGGCGCACGGGACTTGCCGGTTCCCCTGCTGCGGCAGTTGATCACGATCAAGTTGCGCGAAGGCAATGTAATTAATGGCAACTATAAATACGTCGACGGCACTTCATTCGCGTCGCCCATTGTTGCCTCGATTGTCGCGTGCATGTTGGAGGCCAATCCGGCGCTGACGCCGCAGCAAGTGAAGCGGATTCTGATTGACACGGCTGAGCGCGTGCCGGGGGTTGAGATTGAACGGCAAGGTTGGGGCGTGGTCGTTCCGCGCAAAGCGGTCGAAGTAGCGCTCGCGATGCGCTCGTGAGTGGCATAGACTTTAGTCTGTGCTCTGGTCAGCAGCCACAGACTAAAGTCCGTGCCACGCAAGCACAGACTGAAGTCTATGTCCCTCAAGCACAGACTAAAGTCTATGCCGCCCACGCTATTCCCACTGCTGTTGGACACTGGCGCGAGCGTGTGCAACAATTCGGGAAACTAACAAAGACAACCTGAGAGTTCGAATTATTAAAGAGGAGTACCACCGAAACATGTCCGAGAACGAGACCGCAATTGGCGAGAATGCGAATGCCGAAGCAGCGGTTAATACAAACGAGACAGCCACCCCAGAAGTTAGCGCCGACACCGCGCCAGCAGCAGCTCCGCTAGAAGATATTTCCTATCACGCCGTCGAGAAAGACGGAGTCGTAACTGCGATTTGGGAAATGCAGGGCCGCAAGCATGTCCGCACTATCGATCCGCGATCGCGTCAGGGGCAAGATATCCTCCGCTTGTACACGACTGAGCATCACGACGAAACCGCGTCCGCCGCAGCCAGCGAAGCAGCCTCGTCATAACCGAACCGCTGGCTTGGCTACTGATTTCTTCCCCGCTCTGCTGAAAACGGCGCCAACGGTTCCGGTCGCTTGCGTGCGACCGCAACCCGCCTGTTCGAACATTCGCCTCTGCCCAATAATCCCGAAACCAAAATCTATTTGAAGAATTGTCAATGATCCGGCGAGCAACTATTGACGACACTACGACGCTGACGAACCTCGCCCATGCCGCCAAACGTTATTGGGGTTATCCCGAGCATTGGATCAAACACTGGGAGACTGAGCTGACCATCTCAAACGAGTTTGTAAATGAAAACGAAGTGTACCTGTTAGCCAGCGAGGATGAGGTGCGCGGCTTTTATGCACTCGCGGTGCGCAACGACAAAGCGGAACTGGAACATCTTTGGGTAGCGCCGCCACACATTGGCACGGGTGTGGGCAAGGAACTTTTCACTCATGCGATGCAGCGCGCTGCGGGACGCGACATTTCCCAGGTAGAAATCTCTGCCGATCCAAACGCTGAAGGCTTTTATAAGAAGATGGGCGCGCACCGCATCGGCGAGGTACGCGCGGACATGGACAACGAACCGCGCACCGTTCCTCGCCTGGCGATCAAACCTAAACCCTGATCCGGCTACTTGGAAGCCAAGCGTAAGGGGAAACCGATGGAAGCGGTTTCCCTTTTTCTTCACAAGACCCGCAGTCACCGGGCTCTCTGATTGCACGAAGTTAATTTTGAGTGACTAATGCCGGAATGCCGAGCGAAATCTTTAACGACC
>JANMKA010000175.1:0-7353 GCA_031371765.1 Blastocatellia bacterium | reverse complement strand
GGGTTGGCAGGAGTTAGTTCATCGTTACCCGCGCAGTCCGCAGGCGGCGGAGGCCCGCAAGCGCCTGGAAGCCGCATCGCCGCGACGCTGACGCGCGGTAGTGATGCAGTTGGATGAAGGGCGTCGCAGTGGCAATGAGGTTAGTACCGTCTGCGGTAGCGGATGGGTTCCGACATTGCCAATTTTCGATTGCAGATTGCCAATTGGCCCTCTCGCTAGACACCCGTCGGAACTAGGCATTTGGCAATCACTGAATCCATCCGCTACCGCGGACGGTACTGACCTCACGCCACTCGGTCGCCTCAAATCATGGTGCATCAACTCCTCACGCCCCGCGGAGTTGATTGACGTATTGCCGTCTCATACACTTCGCTGCAATACCAGATTGCCTGAAGGGGAGTGCCGCATGTCATTCAATTTCCAGTCGCAGGTTTTCATAATCGTCGTCGCCTTGCTGCTGGCGGTTTCGTCATGCCAGCAAGCGCCGCCACCACCGGCAAACCAACAAACAGCGAACACGGTTGAGTCAAAAGAGTGGGACTCGTATGTAAGCGAGTTTATCGAGGCCAATTTCGTCGCCCATCCCGAGGTTGGGGTAAACGCCGGCAGGCACGAGTTTGACGGCAAGCTGACGGACTGGAGTGCGGCGGGCATCGCCGCCGAGATTAAGCGGCTGCACGCGGCCAAAGATCGCGTCACAGGTTTTCCGGAGGCGACGCTCAACGAACGCCAACGTTTTGAACGCGACTATGTGGCCGCCGTCATTAACGGCGACCTTTTCTGGTTGGAGTCAGCCGAATGGCCGTTCCGCAATCCGCAGTTTTACGCCGACAGCATCGACCCTGACGTTTATGTCTCGCGTGCATATGCGCCACTCGACCAACGCCTGCGTGCCTACATTGCCTACGCGAAAGCGATTCCCAATACCGTTGAGCAGATTCGCAAGAACTTGCGGACGCCGCTGCCAAAGACTTTTGTAAGTATCGGTCACACCAACTTTGGCGGGCTGGTTTCCTTTTACCAGAAGGATGTGCCGGGCATTTTTGCTTCAGTCACGGACGAGCAACTGCAAAAAGATTTCAAAGAGGCGAACGACGGCGCCATCAAGGCGATGCAAGACCTCGATGCCTGGTTCACGACCCAGGAAGCGACTGCGACCACAAACTTTCAACTCGGCGCCGACAAGTTTAGCGAGATGTTGAAGGCAACTGAGGATGTCGATGTGCCGCTGGATAAATTGGCGGCGGTCGGACGACAGGATCTTCAGCGCAACCTCGATGCCTTGAAAACTGCGTGCGCGTCTTTCGCGCCTGGAAAATCAATTACGGAGTGCGTCGCGCTAGAGCAAGCTCACAAGCCTGCGGGCGGAGCGGCCGAGGTGGCGCGCCAACAATTGAAAGATCTGAAGGCGTTCATTCTCGAGAAAAAGATAGTTACGATTCCCGGCGACGAAGAAGCAAAGGTTGCAGAAGCGCCTGCCTATCGCCGCTGGAACTTTGCTTACATCAACATTCCCGGACCATATGAAAAAGGTCTGCCGTCTATCTATTATCTATCGCCGCCTGACCCGACGTGGTCACAACAAGTGAGGGACGCTTATGTGCCGGGGCAGGGAAACTTGCTGTTCACTTCCGCGCACGAAGTTTGGCCTGGTCACTTTTTGCAATTTCTGCATGCCAATCGTTCCTCTTCAAAGTTGGGCCAACTGTTCGTTGGTTACGCCTTCGCTGAAGGCTGGGCTCATTACTGTGAAGAGATGATGTGGGAAGAAGGATTGGGAAATGGTTCCGAAGAAATGCACGTTGGCCAGTTATTGGCGGCGTTGTTGCGCGACGTGCGGTTCATCTCGGCAATTGAAATGCATACCGGCAAGATGACGGTTGAAGAGTCGGAAAAGATGTTTCTCGAACAGGGCTATCAGGACGCCGGCAACGCGCGACAGCAAGCGGCGCGCGGCACGTTTGATCCGGCCTATCTCAACTACACCATGGGCAAGCTGATGATTCGAAAACTGCGCGCCGATTGGACTGCGTCGCGTGGCGGCAAACAGGCCTGGCAGCAGTTTCACGATGAATTTCTGAAGTACGGTGGGCCGCCGATTCCGCTGGTGCGAAAGGCAATGCTGCCGGGAGATACAGGATCCTTGTTCTAGCTTGCGTGTATTTTCGAACTCATAACGGCGACTGATAATCTCGGGGTCAGGCAGGCGGGCATGCCCCCGCTCTTTCTGTGATTCAGAAGAGTCAACAGGTACCTTGAAGGAGTTGGGATAGAGGCGGCCTCATCATACTCGGGCTTACGAAACAGCGGGGGCATGCCCGCCTTCCTGACCCCGAGCTTGCCTCAGTCATGGTGTTATCATCCTGCAAAGCCTATAAATCTTCTAATAGCTGTTAATAAACCTTCCTGACCGTCGTTTTACTCATTGGAAACGATTTTCAGGAGGCCACCGTGCAGGCAGTTAGAACCTTGAGACCACTTCCCCAACCGCCGAGCGAGCTGGAAACGCTGTTCGAGGCGCATCATGCTCGCGTTTTCCGCACCGCCCAACGCATAACCGGCAGCCCCGCAGACGCTGAAGACGTGCTGCAAACCGTTTTCCTGCGGCTGGTCAAGAGCGGCGAGTTCCACGAGCTTTCCGACCATCCCGAAGCCTACCTGTCACGCGCCGCCATTAACGCGTCGCTGGATTTGATGCGTAGCCGCGGCCGTTCAAAATCGGTTGGGCTTGCGGATGTCGTTGCCGGCGCACTCGAGAGCAAGTCAAAGAATCCCGAAACGCAGCATGCTGACCGCGAGTTACAAACTCTGATCCGGCAGGCGGTCACGCGTTTAGGAAAAACTGCGGGGGAAATGTTTGCGTTGCGCTATTACGAAGGTCACGACAACCAGGAGATCGCCAAACTGATGGGCACCTCGCAGATGGTTGTCGGCGTAGTCCTGCATCGGGCGCGCACCAAACTGAAGAAAGAAATTGCGGCATACCTGGGGCAACACGGCAAATAGTCATAAGCGGTCATCATTTGAAGGCACTTTCGGAGAAACATCATGAAAACGAATAAAGAGTTAGAGAACATCCTCGACCAGGCTACCAGTGAAATGAGAAACGAAGAGCTCGATTCAGTGGTGGTTAAACAAGCGGCGGAGCGTGTTTGGGCGCGTATCGCAGTAGAAAACACCAGCACGATCGCAACCGGCAGTCACGCCTCGGAAACGATTGAAAATTGCGATGATTTTCAATCGCTGATCCCGGCCTATCTGAACGGTGACTTGTCAGAAAGCCGTTCCTTATTGCTGGTGGACCACACGCACGAATGCATTCCTTGCCGCAAGGCGATGAAGGATGCGCGGGTGCGTAACGTGTTGCCGGTTAAGAGAGCTGCCGCCGCGAAGCGTTACCGCATTCAGCCGGTAGTTTTGCGTTGGGGCATTGCGGCGGCCCTGGTTATCGGTGTTGGTTTATTGGCGCTGCCTTTGATTCAACGTTATTCGCCTTTTGGCGGCGAGCTTGAAGCGACAGTGCAGGCCGCCGACGGCCAGGTTTATCAAATCGCCGATACGCGCAGTGCGCCGGTAACGGCAGGCGAGAAACTGCAAAAAGGAGATCGCATTCGCACCGCAAAGGATGCGCACGCGAACATTCGCCTGGGCGACGGCTCAACGATCGAAATGCGCGAGCGGTCGGAGTTCTTCATAACGAAGAACGGTCAGGGCACCACCATTCACTTGAACCGCGGCGCCATCATCGTCGAGGCCGCCAAGCAGAAGAATCAGCATTTGTTCGTCGACACCGGCGATTCGCTGGTTTCAGTTACCGGCACAATCTTTTCAGTCAACAACGGCACCAAAGGATCGCGCGTCTCAGTGGTCGAAGGCGAAGTGCATTTGAATCACGCGAACCACGACACAGTGCTGCGCGGCGGCGACCAGGCGACGACGAATTCATCCATCGACAAGATTCCGGTCAAAGATGAATTGGCATGGAGCAAGAAGGCTAATAACTATGCCGCCACTTTGGCTAGTCTGACGGCGCTCAACAGTGAACTTAGCCGAGTGCCGCAGCCGGGCGTGCGCAATTCAACGCGCTTGCTCGACCTGATGCCCGAGAACACGATCGTTTATGCGGCGTTGCCAAACCTGACATCCACGATTGTTGAGTCGCACCGCATCATGCAGGAGCGCATCAATCAGAACGCGGCCTTGAAGGAGTGGTGGGACAAGGAACAGTCCGGCCATCATGGTCCAAACGTGGACCAGGTCATTAATTCCATTCGCGAGTTTGGCGACTATCTTGGTGAGGAAATCGCGGTGTCGGTTTCGCTGAATGAAAAGAATCAACCGGTCGCGCCGCTAGTGCTGGCGGAGCTGAAAAATTCCAATGGCTTCCGCGCCTTCATCGAACAACAGGTCGCGAAGTACGCGAAGGCAACCGACCAGCCTGATATCCGCTTCGTCGAGGACCCGCTGACAGCAACTGCTCCAGCCGAGAAAGGGAAGACGCTTTTTGTCTGGATTCAGAATGATTTGTTTGCGGCCAGCCCGGACTTGCAACAACTGCAATCGCTGGCGCGCGGCGGCGCAAACAGTTTCACTGCCAGCCCGTTTCGCAACCGTATTGCCGAGGTTTACCAGCAGGGTGCAGGTTTGGTAGTTGCCGCAAATCTCGAAAAGATAATCGCGCAAAAGCAAGCTGAGCTCAGCAAAGATGTCAACGGTGCCCGGCATGAAGAAGCGCTGAATAAGCTCGGCGTATTGAGCGTCAAGTATCTGGTGCTCGATCAAAACCAGAGCGATGGCAAGACGCACACCAGGGCTTCCGTCTCTTTCAGCGATGCGCAGCACGGCATTCCTTCGTGGCTGGCAGCGCCGGGACCGATGGGTTCGCTGGAATACATTTCGCCCGACGCGAATGTAGTTGCCGGTTTTGTCGTCAAAGATCCGGTCAGACTAGTTGATGACCTGCTGGGCGTGATGGAGACAGTTTCACCTGGCCTGAAGAAGAACCTGGACCAGCAGCAAGCGGATCACGGTCTGGATATCCGCAGGGACATCGCAGCGCCGCTCGGTGGCGAGTTTGCCTTCGCGATTGATGGCCCCATCCTGCCGACGCCGTCGTGGAAGATGGTATTCGAAGTAAACGATTCGGCCCACCTGCAACAGACGCTGGAGCGATTGGTGGTTGAAGTCAACAAGGAAGCAGCCAAGTTTGGCAAAGGCGGGTTGTCGTGGGACCGCGCCGACCTGAATGGCCGCACTTACTACACGCTACGCTCCGCCGACTTTGGTGTTGAAGTGAATTACACCTACGTCAACGGTTATGTGGTGATGGGCCCCAGCCGCGCTATGGTTGAGCGGTCGATTCGTTCACAGGAATCGGGTTCCAGCTTGTTGCGGTCGCCGCGCTTTACCGCCGGACTGCCGACAGATGGCAACGCGAATTTCTCGGCGGTCTTTTATCAGAACCTGGCGCCACTGGTGCAGCCGTTCGCCGACCGAATGGCAAACTCAGGCGCGGTGCCCGAAGCACAGCAACAAGCGCTCAAGAGTATGGCGGCCAACATGGCGCCGACACTCGCATACGCTTACGCGCAAGGCGACAGCATAACGTTCGCCGCTAATACTGAAGGCGGACCGTTTGGATTGAGTCCGGCAACTCTTTTCGGCATGCCAAACTCATTCCAGATTCAACATGTCATTCAGCAAGGCCTGCACAAGTAGGTCTAAAGTCTCGAGTTTCGGGTTCCCAGTTCCGAGTTAAAAGGGACCCGAAACTCGAAAACTCGAAACTCGAAACTCGAAACTGCATTTCGATGAAGCTCACCTTTATTTCGCTGGGTTCCTGGCTGCTGGCGCTATCAATCATCGTGCTTGCTTTCGTTTTTGTTGAAGGCGAGGCGTTGAGTGTTTCCAGCATCAAGGGTGCGACCCTGGTTTCGCTTGTCATCACTGCACTGCTTTTCTCGCTGGCTTATGCTCCATCACTGTTCTGGCTGCGCAGTCGCCTCGGTGGCTGCCGCCCCGCTGCTTTGTTTCCGTTCGCCTCGGCGTTTGTAATCAATCTGCCGGTATTTCTGATCGGAATTTTGGCGATTGGCAGAACTTTAGCAGCGACGGAAGCGTTTGCATTCATCAGCGCCTTCGTTTTAATGGGAACAGTCTTTGGTCTTGGTTTTGTTTGGAATTTTCAAACCAGCGATATAAAGTCAGCAGCATGGCGATACCCCAACCAATTCAGAGCCAGACAGCCATCAGGGATCCTGCCAATTTCGCCCCGGTCATAGATCTCAACGACCTCAGCGTGCAGTTCGGCAAGCGACCCATTCTGCAGAACCTGAGAGGTGAACTGCGCGGGCGCGCCATCGGTCTGCTGGGCCCCAACGGCGCCGGCAAGACCACGCTGATTCACACACTGCTGGGATTCCATCCGCCCTCGTCCGGCACCGCCCACATCTTTGGCCGCGACATCGCCACTGACGCCAAGCACATCCGCGCGCTGGTTGGTTACATGCCGGAACGCGATTCGTTCATCGCGAAGATGAGCGCCGTGCATTTCGTGCGTTTGATGGCCGAGCTTTCGGGCTTGCCTTCCGAGGCCGCGCTTGAACGCGCGCATGAAGCGCTCTTTTACGTCGGGCTCGGCGAAGCTCGCTATCGTAGTCTCGACACTTATTCGCTGGGCATGAAGCAACTGGCAAAGTTGGCGCAGGCAATTGTTCATGGACCGCGTCTGATTTTTCTTGATGAGCCGACCAATGGTCTGGATCCACCGGCCCGCGCGCGCATGATCCGGCTGGTCCGCGAAATTCGCGACAGCGGCAAGGCGCACATCGTTTTGTCTTCGCATCTGCTGCGCGACGTCGAGGAATGCTGCGAAGAAATCCTGATTCTGAAAGACGGGCGGCTGGCGGTTTACTGCAACTTGGAAGAGGAACGAAAGGCAAACCGCAGGTTTCTGATGCTCGAGACGCGGGGCGACCAACACGAGTTTGCGGCAGCGATTGGCGCCCTTGGTTGCGAGTACGCGCTTAGCGGCGATACGCGCGTGAAGGTTGTCCTGCAGGATGGCGTTGAAGTGCGCGATCTTTATCGCATTGCCGCGCAACAGCACATTCAAATTCGTCGCTTGAGTTACAAACGCGATTCATTGGAAGACATTTTCTTAAAAGCGATGGAGAACGGCCATGGCGGTCTATGAGCAGACTTACAAGCAGTACCTCGGGAAGCTGACTCCGGAATGGAGCCGCTTCCTGATTATTCCGCGCCATGCTTTTCGCGACGTGTTCAAATCTAAATTGTTCACGGCGTTCTTCATTGTCTGCTTCTTGCCGCTGCTCGTTGAAGCGATTCTTATTT
>JANMKA010000166.1:0-3416 GCA_031371765.1 Blastocatellia bacterium | reverse complement strand
AGTAAGCAGTGAGCAGTGAGCAGCAAGACTAAGAAAGCGTGCACGGCACTGGGTACACCAAATCCTTCAGCGCGCAAAATGCCGCACCTTCTACTGCTCACTGCTGACTGCTCACTGCTCACTATCTCAGATTTCCACATCGCTAACATTCTTCGCGCCGACTGTATCCAGGAACTCTTTTGTCTCGTCGTGATTAAAACGTGGATCGTTCGCCTCGATCACCAGAAAGAACCGATCGCGCGTGGCCAGCGCGAAATTCGGCGCATTGAAAACCGGGTGATAAGGCTGCGGCAGCTTGTTCAGCACCAGCATGCCCAACACGGCCGCAAACGCCGCCACCAGCACCGTGCATTCGAACGTGATCGGAATGAAAGCTGGCCAGCTGTTGTATGGCTTGCCGCCAACATTCAATGGATAGTCAATAACTTCCATCCAGTACTGCATGAAAAATCCGCCGAGCCCGCCAAGTATTCCGCCAATCAAAACAATCAAAGGCAAACTCGTGCGCGTGAAACCGATGGCCTCCGAAAGCTCCTCAATCGGATAAGGCGAGTACCCATTGATGCGACGATAGCCCGCTTCGTAGGTGCGGCGGGCGGCGGCCACCAGGTCGGATGGATTATTGAATTCACCCATGATGCCGTAGAGCGCCGGCGACGTGCGATGCCGCCGCGACACAGACAAATGCAACTCGTCTGCCTCGTGCGGCTCAGTCTCGCTAAAGCTTTCGCGTTTCTCGTCCGACATCTAATCTCTCTTGCGTTCTGCTTACTGCTAGTGCTACCGCCGACTGCTTTCTATTCCTCAACTTCCGCTTCCGGCAGAATCGTCCGCATCTCAAAAATCGAAATCATCGGCAGGAAGCGTATGAACAAGAACAACAACGTAAAGAAAAACCCAATCGTCCCAATGAACATCGTCCAATCATAAGTCGACGGCTGATACATGCCCCATGACGAAGGCAAAAAGTCTCGATGCAAGCTGGTAACCACTATCACAAAGCGCTCCAGCCACATGCCGATGCTGACCACCAGCGAGATCAGCCAAAGTATGAGAAGGTTTGAGCGCAGCTTTTTGATCCAGAGAAACTGCGGCGTGATGATGTTGCACAAAATCAGCGCCCAGTAATAGCCGGAATATGGACCATGCATGCGGTTCCAGATCATGAAGCGTTCGTAATGATTGCCGCTGTACCAACCGAAAAATGCTTCCATCACATAGCCATAGCCGACGATCAAGCCGGTGGCCAGCATCACTTTGGCCATGTTGTGCATATGCCGCATGGTGATGAAACTCTCGAGGCCATAGAGCTTGCGCAACGGAATCGTCAGTATCAGCACCATCGCAAAGCCCGCATAGATCGCGCCGGCTACGAAGTAGGGCGGAAAGATCGTCGCGTGCCAGCCGGGAATGATGCCAACCGCAAAATCGAAACTAACGATCGTGTGCACCGACAGCACCAGCGGCGTCGCCAGCCCGGCCAGTAACAAATACGCCATCTCGTAGCGATGCCAGTGACGCGCGGATCCACGCCAACCCATCGCCAGCAAGCCGTACAAAAGTTGAAAAGGTTTGCTGCGCGCGCGATCGCGCAAGGTCGCAAAGTCGGGAATCAAACCGACGAACCAGAACATCGCTGAGACGGTCGCGTAAGTCGAAACTGCAAACACGTCCCACATCAGCGGGCTGCGAAACTGCGGCCAGATGCCCATCGTGTTGGGATAGGGAAACAGCCAGTACGCGAGCCACGGCCGGCCAAGGTGCATGATGGGATACATGCCGGCTTGCGCTACAGCGAACAAGGTCATCGCTTCCGCAAAACGATTGATCGAGGTGCGCCACTTCTGCCGCAACAGTAAAAGGATTGCGGAAATCAAAGTGCCGGCGTGCCCGATGCCGATCCACCAAACAAAGTTGAGGATGTCCATGCCCCAGGCGACGGGAACATTAACGCCCCACAGTCCGATGCCTTCGAACAGGAGCTTGGTAATCGTCAACAGCAAAAGCTGAAACAGAATGAACGAAATTGCAAAACCCAGAAACCACCAGAGGGGTGTCTTGCGCTTCAAGACAATCGAGCTGATCTTGTCGGTGACCGAAGCAAAGGTCAGCCCGGGCGCGACCACCGGCACAGTCGAGTGATGAAGCGGTCCTAAGTTTTGTGGTTCGTCTGCCACTAACTCTTAATCTCCGGATTCGGATTCCGCAGCGCCGACAAATACGTCGTGCGCGGTTTCGTATTCAACTCGGCCAACAGCGAGTAGTTGCGCTGCTCAGCTTTCAATTTTGACACCTTGCTGTTCGGATCGTTGATGTCGCCAAAAACAATTGCCTCGGTCGGACAAACCGCCTGACAGGCGGTAACGATCTCGCCGTCGCGAACTTTGCGTCCTTCAATTTCGCTGGTGATTTTCGCACTCTGAATTCGCTGTACGCAGTAGGTGCATTTCTCCATCACGCCGCGGCTGCGCACTGATACGTCCGGGTTGCGCATCAACTGATAAGTCGGCGTCTCCCAATCCTGATAAAGGAAGAAGTTGAAGCGGCGCACCTTGTACGGGCAGTTGTTCGAACAATATTTCGTACCGACACAGCGGTTATAGACCATGTCATTCAGGCCTTCGGCGCTGTGCACCGTCGCATGCACCGGACAGACCGGTTCGCAGGGCGCGTTCTCGCAATGCATGCACGGCACCGGCATGAAATGCGTGCCTTCAGGATTGCTGGCGTCGTCGCCCTCGAAATAAGTATCGAGACGGATCCAATGCATCTCGCGGCTGCGCACCACTTGCTCCTTACCGACCACCGGAATATTGTTTTCTGACTGGCAGGCGATGGTGCAGCCATTGCAACCGATGCAGTTGTTCAAATCGATCGCCATGCCCCAGGCGTAGTTCAAATCATTGCCCTGATTTTGATAGTCGTAAAGCGAGGGGTCGTACAGCGTGTCCTCTTTAGGAGGATCTTCCGACTCGTGTTCTTTATGTTCGCCATGGAGATACTGTTCCAGTGTTTGCTGGCGATAGATGTCGCGCGGCTCTTTGCTGAAATTCGGATCCTCCATGTTGAAGTGTTGCTGAGTCAGAGCAAGCACATAGTCGCCCGGCGCTTTCTCGACTTGCGCGCCCGCGCCCGACCACGGCGCGCCGGCGGTGCGAATTTCATAAGCATTAAAGCCGACACCGTTGCCCACGCGACCGGCGCGCTTGCGGCCATAACCCAGATGCAGCGTGATAACGCCATCGGGTTGGCCCGGCATGATGTAGGCGGGCACTTTGTCGCTGAACGTGCGGCCCTGGTAGGAAATCTTCAGCGTATCGACCCAGGCCTCGCGGCCCTTTTTGCCATTGGTTTTTTCCAGACCGAGTTGTTTCGCGGTGTTGGGACTAACCAGCGCGGCATTGTCCCAGGTCAGT
>JANMKA010000146.1:0-5430 GCA_031371765.1 Blastocatellia bacterium | reverse complement strand
AACCTGGCCCGTAAGGTTGCTGGCCATCGAGTTCACGTTGTCGGTCAAGTCTTTCCAGGTGCCGGCAACGCCGCGCACATCAGCCTGGCCGCCGAGTTTTCCTTCGGTACCTACTTCGCGGGCCACGCGCGTAACTTCCGACGCGAAAGAGTTCAACTGGTCCACCATGGTGTTGATGGTGTTTTTGAGTTCGAGAATTTCGCCCTTAACGTCGACCGTGATTTTCTTGGAGAGGTCGCCGTTGGCCACGGCCGTCGTGACGTCGGCGATGTTGCGTACTTGACTGGTCAGGTTGCTGGCCATTGAGTTCACGCTGTCAGTCAAATCTTTCCAGGTGCCGGCCACGCCTTTTACCTGCGCTTCGCCGCCCAGCTTGCCTTCGGTACCTACTTCGCGAGCGACGCGCGTAACTTCTGAAGCGAACGAACTCAACTGGTCCACCATTGAGTTCACAATTTTCACGGTGCGCAGGAACTCGCCCTTCAACGGACGTTCATCAACCTGCAGCGCCATTCGTTCTGCCAGGTCTCCGTTTGCGACGGCTCCGATTACGCGCGCCATTTCACTCGTCGGGCGGGCCATGTCGTCGATTAGTAGGTTGGTGGAATCCACCAGCCGCAGCCACGACCCGGTAGCAGCAGGCACCGACGCGCGATGCATGATCTTTCCTTCCTTGCCGACCACCTTGCTGACTCGTTCCACTTCTTTTGCTGTCTTGTCGCTCAACTCGATAATGTCGTTGAGCGTGTCCGCAATCTTTCCGGCTTCGCCCGTCCATTCGCCGGGTAGGCGCACCGAAAAATCGCCCTTCTTAAAAGCTACGAGGGTCTTCAGCAGCAGCTTTGTATTTAACGAGTCTGTCGTCAGGGTTTGAGTTCTCATTTGTACCTTCCCGAGTTGGCTTAAGAATTTGAGACAGGCGGACCGCAACAGGCCCTCAAGCGACCGGCAGAATTGCTCCAGGAGAGACGTGAACCAGACACAGTTCGGACCCGTGCCGGCGTAGTTGGGGGAAATTTTGGGGGAAGCAGAACTACTAAGTGTTGCTGCTACTGGATATTTTATAACGAGCGGGCGGGGATCTGTAAACCATTATTCATAATTGCGCCCTCATTGGCGAATTCCTCGGCTTCTTCGGCGGCAATGAACGGTTGCGGACAAAGCGATCAGTCTTTATTTACTGATTGACACGGTCTTGATGTTAACGAATTCACGGACACCGAATTCGCCAAGCTCACGGCCGTACCCGGAGGTTTTTATTCCTCCAAAAGGTAACCGCGGGTCGGAAGCAACCATGCTGTTAATAAAGACGCAGCCGGCTTCCAGGTTGTCGATGAAGCGGTTCCGCTCGCTGTCATCGTTCGTCCAGGCAGAGGCGCCGAGACCAAACGTAGTGTCGTTGGCAAGTTGGATTGCTTCGTCGATATCTTTGACGCTAAACAAAAGCGCCACCGGGCCAAATATTTCTTCCGCATAAGCGGCCGAGTCTTTGGGAATATTTGCCAGCACGGTTGGTTCGTAAAAATTCCCAGCGCAGTCGAGTTTCTTCCCGCCTGTCAGAACGATTGCACCGGCCGCAACTGAAGTTTTGACTTGGTCGTCGACGTCTTTAAGGATTTGTGCGGTTGCGAGCGGTCCAATTTCCGTAGCCTCGTCCAGCGGATCGCCCACCGTCAATGCTTTCATTTCTGCAACAAATCTCTTCTCAAATTCCGCATAGATTTCCTGCTGAACGATGAACCGCTTGGCGGCGATGCATGATTGGCCGTTATTGATGGTGCGCGCTTTCACGGCGGTGGTCACAGCCTGCTCGAGATTCGCAGTAGGCATAACGATGAAGGGATCGCTGCCGCCGAGTTCCAGCACCGTCTTCTTTACTTCGCTACCGGCGATTGCAGCCACACTGCGACCGGCGGGTTCGCTGCCAGTCAATGTCGCAGCGGTCACACGGCCGTCCCTCAAGATTGTTTCAACTGCATCCGAACCAACCAACAACGTTTGAAAACTGCCCTCGGGAAAACCAGCTCGTCGAAAAATGTCTTCAATCGCCAGCGCGCATTGCGGCACATTTGAAGCGTGTTTGAGTAGGCCAACGTTGCCGGCCATCAGCGCCGGCGCGGCGAAACGAAGGACTTGCCAGAACGGAAAATTCCAGGGCATTACTGCCAGCACTGGCCCAAGCGGTTGAAACTTGACGTAACTCTTGCCGGCATCGGTTTCAATCAGTTTATCGGCTAAATGTTTTTCGGCATTCTCGGCATAATAGCGGCAAACCCAGGCGCATTTTTCCGCTTCACCCACCGCGCCCTTGATAGGCTTGCCCATTTCGAGGGTCATGATGCGCGCGAGATCCTGCTTCTCAGTCTCGATGATTTCCGCGGCGCGCGTCATCAGCGCCGCGCGTTCGGCAAATGATGTTTCGCGATAGACTCGAAACGTGTCGCTGGCACGCTGCAGTTTTTCGTCGAGTTGAGCTTTGGTCAAAGACTCAAACGTCTTCAATGTTTCGCCGGTGGTCGGATTGATTGATGCGATCGGCATTGCTCTTCCCTCTAGTTTTCAGAGTTCGTCGTATTATGAAAGTGTTTGTATCCTATTTGTCGCCGCAACCAAAATGAGAAAAGGTTCTGATACCTTCTTTAAACCATGAAGTCGAAAGCAAAGCTGGACAAATTCGCGATCGCCGCGACGCTGCAGGAGATCGCTGCGCTGCTGGAGTTGAAAGGCGGCAAGGATCGCTTCAAAGCTCGCGCCTATCAAACGGGCGCGCGCGTTATTGCCGGTATCGGCGATGACCTCGGTGCGGTCATTAGAGCGGATCGGTTGACTTCGTTGCGCGGCATTGGCGACGCACTCGCTTCGCAAATCAAGCAGCTTTACGAAACCGGTGAGTCGTCAGTGCTGCGTGGTCTGAAGAAAGATTTTCCGCCGGGCATCATCGAACTCTCCGGCGTTCCGGGGTTATCGATCGCCAAAATCGCGGCGCTGCACGAGGCGTTAGGTATCACTTCGATTGCTGAACTCAAAGCTGCGGCCGAAGCGGGCAAGATCAAAGGCATCAAGGGCTTTGGCGCCAGGACCGAACAGAAGTTACTCGAAACAATTACCAGCCACGGCGAGCGTAAAACGAAAGAACAGCGCCTGCACCTGCACCGCGCGCTGGCAACGGCCGAGCAGATTCGCAGTTACCTGGCGACCGCGGGCGAGAAGCTCGAAATCGAATTTGCCGGTTCTTTAAGACGCTGGAAAGAAACAGTCGGCACCATTCGCGTGGTAGCGAAGACGAAACAGCCTGCCGCCTTAATTAAATACTTTCTACATTTTCCCTTGATTGTGCAGGTCGAAGAGCAAACAAAAGCGAGTTGCATCGTGCGCCTCTCTGAGGGCGCGAAAGTTTCATTGGTTGCCGTCAGCCCGGCGGAATTCGCCTTAACCTTGTTGACTGAAACGGGTTCGCAAGCGCATCTCGCCAAGCTGCAGGAAGTCGCCAATAACGGCGGCGCAAAAGGCAGGCGCGCCAAATCGACAACCGCTCGATCGTCGGCCCCAAAAACCGAAACAGAACTCTATCGGCGCTGGGGCATGCAATTTATTCCGCCGGAGTTGCGTGAAGACGCCGGCGAAATTGCGGCGGCGCTTGCGGGAAGGCTGCCGGAAGATTTGCTTACCATTGAGGATATTCAGGGCATGGTCCATTGCCACACGACTTATTCAGATGGCAAGAACTCGGTTGCAGAGATGGCGCTGGCAGCCGAAGCGCTGGGCATGAAGTACATCACCATAACCGATCATTCGCCGACAGCTTTTTACGCCGGCGGCGTCACAATCGATCGCTTGAAACGGCAGTGGGAGGAGATTGCGGCGGTGCAGGAAAAGGTCAAGCTGAAGATACTGCGCGGAACGGAATCAGACATTGTCGCCGACGGGCACCTGGATTACCCGGACAAGATTCTCGAACAGTTTGACATCATCGTTGCCAGCATTCATTCGCGTTACAAGATGGATTCAGCAAAGATGACAAAGCGAATAGTAACCGCCATGCGCCAGCCGGTCTTCAAGATTTGGGGGCATGCGCTGGGCCGTTTGATCCAGCGCCGGCCACCATTTGAATGCGACGTGGAAAAAATTCTGGATGTGATTGCGGAGTCACGCGCCGCAATCGAAGTCAACGGTGATCCCTGGCGACTTGATATGGAGCCGCGCTGGCTGCGCGAGGCACGCAAGCGAAAGATCAAATTCACGATTTCGGTTGATGCTCATTCAACCGGTGCCCTAAACAATCTGAAGTACGGCGTAGCGATGGCGCGCAGGGGTTGGGTACGAAAAGCTGAAGTGTTGAATACCTTCGGCGTCAAAGCTTTTCAAAAAGCAGTTAAACCTGTTTGAGTTGTGACCAGCAGCGAACGGAGCGCCAATGTCTTGTCTCTTCTGCGGAATCGTTAATGGCGAAGTCAGCGGATCGATCGTCTTTCAGGATGATATTTCCTTAGCCTTCCTCGATCACCGGCCGCTATTTCCCGGCCATTGTTTGCTCATCCCAAGAAATCACTTTGAAACGCTGAGCGATCTTCCGGCGGAACTCGTCGGGCCGTTCTTTGAAAACGTGCAGTTATTGGCGCGGGCAGTTGAGCTCGCGCTCGAAGCTGAAGGCTCCTTCGTGGCTATGAACAATCGTATTAGCCAAAGCGTGCCGCATTTGCACGTTCACATCGTTCCGCGTCGCAAAAAAGACGGCTTGAAAGGTTTTTTCTGGCCGCGAAACAAGTACAAAAGCGAAGAAGAACTTCTTAACGTGGAAAAATCAATTCAAGCTGCAATTGCTGCAATGCAAAAAGGCCAATGAAAGCTCCGCTTTTTATTTAAGTCAATTAGCGCAAGAGGTTTTTTTGACTCTGCAAAAATAAAACACATAAAAAATTGATCTAAAAAATGCATTCGCGTATAACTCTCCCTGTCGCGAGGGTCACGGCCTTCGAGACCAACCAAGGGACGGCGACCGATGTGGTGACACACGGGAGAGGGGAGAGACAGGCGGCTGTTAATCCTATTGACGCCCTGGGTTGAAGCCGAAAGGCTTTGCTAGAGGAAGCTGAAAGGTTTTCTCAAGCCATTCGGATAAAAACGAGTGGTACCCTTTAGACAGGACCCGCTGAAGGGGGCGAATGGTTCGATGCAAGTTGAACCGACGTTGCTGGGTCGTAACCAGAGGTGGAGGAAAAGCCACCAGAACAAAAACCTAAAGGCACCGCATCCGAAAGGACGCGAGAATTGGTAAAACATTTCGTGTGCTGACCGAAGACGTGACTGACCGCCAGTCCATCATCGGGATACAAATCGGCAGCCTAGTGTGTACATGCGAAGCTGCCATCCTTTTAAAAGCTTCGGCGATTATTAGGAAACGGATTGCGCTATCTTCAGCTTGCTGGAGGT
>JANMKA010000145.1:0-27962 GCA_031371765.1 Blastocatellia bacterium | reverse complement strand
TTTCTTTTGATTACGCAAAGGGATTTCTTCGGATCATCGTTGAGCATCATCGGAAGTCTGATGGCGGCCATGCCGTCATTCTTTAAGTTGCTTGGCTTCCTCCAGAGTCAAAGTGCAGGACAAAAAGTTCTAAACACCGTCACCACTCCATAAAACTGCTGAAACAACTAATTTGTTGCTCGCAATCGGCGCCCAAGGCTGGGATAATCCTTTCCATGCCTAACACTGTCGAGTTCGCGCACGATCTCAAAAGCTCGAATATTTTATTCCGCCGGCCGACTTGGGCAGAGATCAATCTCGACGCACTCGCCGCAAATCTTCACCTGGTAAAAAGTCAGGTCGGCCCGGACGTCAAGGTGATGGCTGTGGTTAAGGCGAACGCCTATGGTCATGGCGCGGTCGAGTGTGCGCGGCGACTCGAACGTGAACGCGCAAACTGGTTTGGCGTAGCGTTGCCGGAAGAGGGAATTGAGTTAAGGACTGCGGGTATCACGCGACCGATTCTTTGTCTCGGCGGTTTTTGGGAAGGACAGGCAGAGCTTTGTTTGCAACACAAGCTGGTGCCGGTTGTTTACCGGCTGGACATGCTGGAAGCAATTGATCGCGCCGCGCATGATCGCGGCATCGTTGCGGATGTCCACTTGAAAATTGATACCGGCATGGGCCGGTTGGGCGTGCGCTTTGACGAGCTCGCAGGACTCGCGCCGCAGTTAAGAATTTTTAAGAACGTTCGTCTTGACGGCTTGATGACACACTTCGCGGCCGCTGATGAGCCGTCTTGTGAAACCTTGACGCACGAGCAAATTCAGAGATTTCATAATGCTGTCGCCGCCTTTCGCGAGTTGGGTTTCGATCCCACGTTCGTACATCTTGCAAACTCAGCCGGTATCTTTGCCGAGCGCGAGAGTTGGGGAAACATGGTGCGGCCCGGCGGTGTTCTTTACGGATTGTGGCGCGACATTCTGGATCCTACCCATCGCGATCAAGACTTACGCCCTGTCATGTCGCTTTATTCGCGCATCACGTTATTGAAATGGGTTCCCGAAGGTGAGACGGTCGGGTACGGTTGTACTTTCGAAGCTTCGCGCAAGACGCTGGTGGCGACGATCCCCATTGGCTACGACGACGGTTACCTGCGCGGGCTGTCAAACCGCAGCCATGTGATCGTTCGCGGCGTGTTTGCTACCGTCATCGGCCGCATCTCAATGGACTTGACGTTGGTTGACGTAACGAATGTGCCGGATGTGAAGTTGGACGACGAGGTCGTACTACTGGGTGAAAGCGCGGGACAGTCGGTGACCGCTGAGTATCTTGCGAAGACCGCGGGAACGCTGTCTTATGAAGTCACCTGCGGTATCGGTAGTCGCGTGCCGCGAGTTTTCGTTGAAGGATGAGAAATGATCAAGACTCATGGACTAACCCACATCAGCCTTGCCGTTGTAGATCCCGATCGCTCGTTGCGTTTCTACGAACAAGTCTTCGGCGCAAAGGAATACTATCGCGATGCGCACAGCATCCAGTCAGGGTCCGGGCAGCCACGATGTGATTGCATTCGAGAAGAGCCCCGACGCTGGTAAGCCAGGTGGCATCGGCCATTTCGGCTTTCGTCTGACAGATCCCAACGACATCAATGCAGCGGTTGCGGAAGTGAAGCGCGCTGGCGGCACCATTATTGAACAAGGCGAGTTTAAGCCCGGCTTTCCTTTCGTCTTTGTAAAAGATCCGGACGGTTACGAAATTGAGATTTGGTTTGAATGAATGAAAAGTCTCCGAAACCAACACGACAGAGACGAATTGCGCAATCGCTTGCTGCAGGTTTCGCCTGGTAGCCCGCGCCGCTGGGGAAAGATGTCGGCCCACCAGATGGTTTGTCATCTCACCGATTCTTTCAAAGCCGTCACCGGGGACAAGGAAGTTAGCGCAACCGGAAACGTTTTTCATCGCAGCGTTGTGAAGTGGCTGGCGCTTTACGTGCCGGTGCCGTGGCCTCACGGCGTGCCGACGCGACCGGAAATGAATCAGGACATCGGGGGCACCAAGCCGGTAGAATTTGAAAAGGATCGCGCAGAATTGATTGAACTCATCGAACGATTCTCGCGCGCGCAGAGAGACTTCGATTGGCATCCGCATCCGCTATTTGGCTTGATGGCGGATCGAGATTGGTTTCGTTGGGGCTACCTGCACGTCGATCATCATCTGCGCCAATTCGGAGCATGAAGTGGCGCAAACTTTTGTTGGGGGCTTCCCCACACGGCACAATCGGCGGATTGAATTTACAAGTGCGACACCGTGATTGCTTTCGCTCCAGCGGAGCGACATGTTTATAGTCATGAACAACACACAAAAGGTCTCGCTCCGATAGGAGCGACACTCTTCCGCTCCTACGGAGCTAAGGCAGTAAACCAAAATCCTAGCCTATAAATATCTCGCCCGGGGGCGATAGACAAACAGCGTTCTGTTGCCGTTCCAAATTGAAGTCGAGATCGATAAATGAATCCGCTACCGCTTCAAATATCAATTGGCGACGGCGACAGCGTCAGCGCGTTGTTGTACCTGGCAGAGAAAAAGAATCGCGCCGCTGTGACCGTGATCCTTGGGCACGGCGCTGGCGCCGGTCAACTCCACCCCTTTATGCGCTTGTTTGCCGCCGGGTTGGGAGAGCGTGGTTTTGATGTTTTGACATTTAACTTTCAATACATGGACCAGGGCCGCAAGGTTCCCGATCCGAAAGCGAAACTCGAAAGCTGCTACCGCGCCGTCATCGAAGCCGCGCTTGCGAATAAGAAGTTGAAAGGGAATCGACTGGTGATTGGCGGCAAGTCGATGGGCGGGCGCATCGCGTCACAAGTCGCAGCTTTAGAGTGCGGCGGCTCGACGCCGCTTTCCGAACTGGCAACAACTGCAATTGCTGGTCTAGTGTTCCTCGGCTATCCACTTCATCCACCGGGCCGTCCCGACAAACTTCGCGACGCTCACCTGCCGCAGATCACCGCTCCTATGCTTTTCGTCCAGGGCTCACGTGACGCCTTCGGCTCACCTGAAGAACTCTGCGCCACGATTACGAAACATCACCTGCCCGCCACTCTCCACATCGTCGCCAGCGGCGACCATTCGCTGAAGGTCCCAAAGATGCACGGCACCCCGCAAGAACTAATCTACGGATCGGCAATAGAAGAAATCGCCTGTTGGCTGCGATCAAAATAGAACACGAATTCTTGGTAACTTCTCGCAGAATGCCGTTGCCACGGCGGTTGATCGCATCATGCCCAATCACACTGAAATGGTCCCCGCTCCACACGTCTCGATTGTCCGAACTCTATCGAGGGTTGGGCAACAAACCTGTGAACTTCCTGTTCGAGGCTTGCGGCGTGGCCGCGGAATGACGGTGAAATGCTTTGTGCTTTGCTCTCATAGTAGTCAGAAGCACTGGTCGATGAGTCGCATCTGTTTCCCGGTTTGCTGGGACCCGTCCTTAACGATCGATTCTCGCGCCGAGTACTTGGTTCGAAAATCATCAGAACGGAGAACTGTATATGGTTTCCTCTAAACGCGTATTGCTCCTCACAATCGGCTGCTTGCTAGGCCTATCTGTAAATTCGCTCGGGCAGGAAAAGCGGATAAATGTAAACGCTCCTTTCGAGGGTGTAACCTATTCTCAGAACGCCAGCGGAAACATCCTATCCATTCGCGTCAAACTGAGAGAAGTTCCCCTGACCGATAAGGAAACGGCCTCAACCCCATTGAGCCTTTTCAAGATCAATTTATTTAGCGCCACAGGGCAGACGACCGGAGTTGTCCCAAATGATACCCAAACAGACGCGACCCTCTTCGTTTATCCAATTCAGGTGTTGAGCAACGCCGATGATCCCGAAACGCTCGCGGGCATCTTTCGACTGAAGCCAACTTGGGACCAGTTCAGCTTCGTTATCGCCTACCAGTATGCAATGGAGCCAGTTGCGCCCGATCCGAATTTCAAAGCAAAATCCCACGAATACATGAGTCCGTCATTTACGATCTTGCGTAGTCTCACGCCCTCGCAAGAGGAATCGCCAGGTATCACGCTGCCAGTTGTCTGGTCGCAGGACCAGAGCGGGAAGACGACGTTCATTGGTGTATCGCTTAAAGGTAATGACATTCGCGTCAAAATCGATTTGAAGGATGATCAGAACCCAGGATTCGTGGTTGCGTCAGGTAAGCAACTACTCAGGCAAGGCATACAAGAACTCGTTGAGCTTCAGCCTGCCCCAGGGGTCAATCTCATCCGTGGAAACAACTATACGCTCGAAATAACCTCACTGCGGCCCGGAACGACAATTGCGAAGAACTCACAAAAGACACCTTGGGCGTCGGCACAGCCGCAGTTGGTTTACGCCCTGGAGCCCACTTCTAAGAATCAGCAGGCCTTGTCAGCATTGAAGGCCAACTATACGAATCGGCCCTTGGAGTTGGAGGTTAGTACGACTACTTCCGGAACTCTGAAGTTGGTATTTGATGGTTTGAAACGCGATCCTACCGAAAGTAATTCAGGCACAAACCATAAGTTTACGGTGAATCTGGATGGATTAACCGATGGTCGATACCCAGTCCACTTTGAGGGTGAATCATTCGGCCTGAAATTCGCTGGTAGCAGTCAGCAGTATTACTTGGTCGTTGAAGCACAAACACGCATAGAAGGCATTACCGAGCTACAACTTGACGCCGATAATAACTTGCTCATCCGGTATTCGCTCAGTCGCGAAGTAGCTCAGTCCCGCGTGGACTTCAACGAGTTAAGCTTCTTGGTAAACGCGGACCCTGTTCCGGGCGTCAAGAATCGTTATCAGGCCAAAGTGAGTTTGAGCGCTGCTTCCCAATTGGTTCAGAAGCTTCAAGAACAGTTGAAGAAACCAGAAAACGCGCAGAAAGCCCAAGTCCCCGTCACGATGACCATAACTAGCGAGAGTAGTGATCGAGGCAACGAACGAGAGGCTTCAATTTCCCTCGCCGCCGTTCGAGTAAACCAAGCTGCGTTGGTCTCGGCTCTAGGGAAAAGCAATTTGAGCGAGCTTCAAGCCAAGCAAGAAGCACTAACAGTTCTTGGTCTACCATCACCGGCGCCGAACTCATCTGAAGACCAGGCGATTAATTATCTGGCGGGAATACTGCGCGAAAAGAGTGATAAGAAGAGCAAGTTTCGCAGCTTTCTAAAGTTCGCCGGTAAGATAGCCGCCGGCTATGTTGGAATACCCATTCCACTCTGACCTTTCCTGTAGAGCCGGAGGGGCGTGCGATGTGATTATCAGAGGTGCCCCATTTGCGCTTGACCTTAGGGGCTGGCAGGGGGCTTGGGAAGACCGGATCTCTCAACTGGCAGCTCCGTTCGCTGGCTCCAGTCTTCGAATGAACCGTCATAGAGATGCGCGTCGTAGCCCAGGTAGCGCGCGACGAAGTAGAGCAAACTGGCCTGTTGGCCGATGTGACAATAGGTCGCAACGCTGTTGCCCTTCTTGACTCCAGCGTGGTTGAAGAGTTGTAGCAGCGAGTCGATGCTTTTGAATTTGTTGGAATCTTCCACCACGCTCTCGAACGGAATATTTTTCGCGCCGGGAATATGACCGCCGCGCGGCATCCGGCCCGCATCCTCGCCGGTATAGAACTTGGAAGCGCGCGCATCCAGGATCATCACGCCCGGCCTGTGCAAGTTATTCTTAACCCAAACCGCATCGACTACGAGTTGTTTATTTGGCCTGGGTGTTATCCGTCCCAGCCGCGGGATTACCTCTTCAGTGGACACCGGGCGCTTTTCAGCGAGCCATGCCGGTAGTCCGCCATCGAGAATCGAAGTGCGATCGCCGAGACCCATATAGTCGAGAGTGAAAAAGACGCGCGTGGTGGGCGTGACCCAATCCTTGCTGAAATAAATGATGATGCGCGACTTGTCCGTCACTCCCAACTTCTCAAAAGTTGCTTGCAGTTGAGCGATGCCGGGAAGTTCAAGCGCCAGACCTTGTCCGCGAGGAGTGGAGATGTCCGCAAGCTGAATGAACTGAGCGCCGGGAATATGGGCGGCGGTGAATTCTTCTTTAGTGCCAACTTGGAGCAACACGAGGGAATCGTCTTTGAGATGCTGCGCGAGCCACTCGCTGGACACGATTAGCGGATTGCGGGCAGCGCCGTTGCCGGTCACGCTGGCTCTCGACGGGAAAGTTCCGGCAGAAAGCATAAGCATCAGCAAAATCAAAAATATTCTTTTCATCATGGGCTCCAGTTCAATGCGTGACTCAATTGGCTCTTATTCTAACGCTCTGCGTCCCCGAAAAGCATTCACCAGCGGCACCCGAGGAAACAGAACTTGAAAGACCAGCTCTAGAAGAGGGGAAAGCAGCGTTACAGCACCGCGGTCTCTTCCAGTAATCGTCCTTCCGCAAAGCGCTCCACGCCGACCGAGCGCGTGTCGATGAGATCGGAATCACCCTTCAGAATGAGGTCGGCGGTGATGCGGCCTGAGGCCGGTGAGTGCATCACGCCGTGACCGCTGAAGCCGTTAACGAAATACAAACCGGCAACGTTAGCCGCGGGACCGATGATGGCATGATGGTCCGGCGTCATCTCGTACAGGCCGGCCCAGGCGCGGCGCGGGTTTACTTCAGCGTCGACCAGGCAAGGCACGCGGTCGGCCGCGCGCGTGAGAATCTTTTCCACAAACTTTGGATCAAACTCAGTCTTGAATCCAACAGTTTCTTCCGGGTCGTTCCATGCTAAGAGAATTCCTTTGCCTTCGCGGCGGAAATGAAAGCCGGTGGACATGTCGATAACCATGGGGAATCGCTGCGGCAGTTTGCTGAACGGCTCGGTGGGGACTAAGGAGCGGCGCAATGGTTCGACCGGTAGTTCGGCGCCGGCCAGGCGTGCGACTTGTGCGGCCCAGGGACCAGCCGCGTTGACGACGATCTTGGTTGAGACGAAACCGCGCGAGGTTTGAACGCCCGTCACGCGCCGAGCGCCATCAATCTCCGGAAGATATTTGTTTGCCGCGCCGGAAAGCGGCGTCGAGCCGGCGCACTCCAAAGTTTCGATTCCAGCGACTTGGGTGTCCAGCCACAAGCGCACCCCACGCTCGCGCGCTTTCAACATAAAGCCCATCATGACGCTGTGCGGGTCGACGAAACCGTCCGTCGGGCAAAATGTGCCGCCAATGATATCGTCGGCGCGCAGTTGCGGCACGAACTTCAGTATGTCTTCCCGCGAAACCAGCTCGACGTTCTTTACTCCCAACGCAAGCTGGCGGGCGCGATTTGTTTTCAAGTAATCCAACTGCCGTTCGTTAGTTGCGCAAAACAGATAACCATGCGCGCGATAATCCGCCGGATGGCCCACGACCTCGTCAAAGCGCGAGAAGAAATCTATGGAGTAACGCGACATCTGGATGTTCACGTCCGTAGCAAACTGCGCGCGCACGCCGCCCATGCTCTTGCCGGTTGAACCTTTGCCTTGATGCGCTTCGCGTTCGATCACCAGCACATTTGTGCAGCCCTGCTCGGCCAGGTGATACGCAACGCTCGAGCCCACAATCCCGCTGCCGATGATTACTACGTCTGCGGTTTCAGTCATTGATCATTGATTGTCGCTTCGCGAGTTTCGGGCATAGAATACTGCGCGCGAGCATAAGCCCGACACGCGATGCGATACAACCCTAAGGCGACACAACCCGGAGGCGACCATGGATGACATGCGCTATCCCGTCGGAGAGTTTAGTTTTTCAGGAACGCAATCGAATGAAGAAAGAGCCGCGCTGATCGATCAGATAGCGGACACGCCCGCAAGATTGCGGGCGGCGGTTCATGGGCTCACCGGCGAACAACTGGATACGCCTTATCGACCGGGCGGGTGGACCGTGCGGCAGGTGGTCCATCATGTTCCAGAGAGTCACATGCACAGCTACATTCGCTTTAAACTCGCAATCACTGAAGACGAGCCGGCAATAAAACCGTACTTCGAAGATCGTTGGGCGCAATTGCAGGATGCGCTCGCTGCGCCGATTGAGCCGTCGCTCGATCTGCTTGAAGCCTTGCACCGTCGCTGGGTTTGGTTTCTGCTCTCGCTCAAAGAGGACGATTTCGAGCGCTCGTTCCAGCATCCCGAGCTGGGCCTGGTTAGTCTGAAGAAGAATGTAGCGCTGTATGCCTGGCATGGCCGGCATCACGTGGCGCACGTCACTAAGCTGCGCGAGCGGATGCGATGGTAGGGGAGAGGTGAAGAGTGAACAGTGAACCGTAAACAGTAAACAGTAAACAGTAAACAGTAAACAGTGAACCGTAAATAATAAGCAGCAAACAGCAAACAGCAAGACATCGAAAAACTAATTCCAGATTCCAGATTCAAAGAGGAACTAGCAAAAAACTATGGCGAACACTAACGATTTTGACGCCACTTTCCTGGCCCTAAAGAAAATATTAAAGCCTTACGAGCGCCGGATGATGGTCCAGTCTGACAGCGTCAACAATTATTGCCTGATCACTAAACACATTATTAAAAACAAGCAACCGCTGTGGTTCGCCGCGGTGCGCAAAGGCAAGGCTTACGTTAGTTACCACTTCGTTCCGATTTACGCTTGCCCGGAATTGGCCAGAGGAATGTCGCCGGAACTAAAAAAACGGATGCAAGGAAAAGGTTGTTTCAATTTTAAGAGTGTGGATGAAAAGCTCTTCAAGGAATTGGGGCAACTCACAAAAAGCGGACTGCAGAAATTCAGCGATCCTGATTTCTTACGCAAGCTAACCACCAGATGAGCGAAATAGGTGAACAACTGTCCGGCTCAAATTTCGCGAACTCAGAGTGGAAGTGCAGGAGTGGGACTGGCTTTCGCTCCAGCGGAGCGAGATGTTTATAGATACGTGATCCTTTTATTGTTGCTTCGCTCCGAAGGAGTGCCAGGAGTTTTACAAGACCGGCTCTTATTCCGCTACCGGGTTTCGCTCCTAACGGAGCGAGGTGTTTTTGTGGGGGCTCGTAGCTATAAACATCTCGCCCCGCTGGGGCGAAGGCGAATTCCACTGTTGCACTTGGAAGTTGAATCCACCTTTTATTTCTAAATCTCCGGAATCAAAAAAATGAAACCAGGCGAAACGCTTTCGTGGACCAGAACATTCAGCGAGGCTGATATCCGAGATTTCGCGCGACTCTCCGGAGATGCCGGCACGCACCATTTACAGCCGGATGAGCAAGGGCGTTTGATGGCCCATGGCCTGCTGACGGCGACCCTGCCAACCAGGATTGGCGGCGATCTGAACTTCATTGCGCGTGAGCTTACTTTCCAGTTTCAGCGTCCAGTCTTTGCCGGCGACACGATTACTTGCGACGTTACCTTGGTTGAGCTGCAGCCCGAAGAGCAATTCACGCGCATGGTATCGCAGTGGGTTTGCCGTAATCAGCACGGCAAGGAAGTGATGACCGGGGAAGCGCGTGGTGTGATTAGAAGGTAGTGGTTTCGCTCCTGCAAACCATTGACTTGTGATTCAAATTGAGATAAAAACGCCTCGCTCAAGATTGCCTGGCCCTCAACGCGCCGGAACCTCGCAAGCCGGTTGTTGCGTCCTTAATTAACAGAACTCTCCCGGTCAATCTTAGAGCGGGCGCGTCTCACAACGCACGTAACAACTCATGTCAACTCTCACGTCCACCAACTAAGTTCGGAAGGAGTCGAGCTATGGCGAAACCAAAAAAAAGCGCTGCAAAGGCACGATCGCGCAAGTCTGCAACTAAGCTGAAGAGTCGCAAGATAGCGACTGCAAAAACGACACCAAGCGGGCCCGTGAAAAAAGCAAAATCAGCTAAGCGCGTCGCCAAGCCCAAAGCGCGCAAGCCGGCTGCAAGATCAACGTCGCGTAAAGCCGCAAAGAAAATAACCACACGTAGAGCCGCAAAGAAAACAAGCAAACGCAAGTCGACCAAGAGATCGTTTGAGCCGGCAGCTTCGTCCCCAACCGCAATGCGTCTGACTTTCTCCTATCAAGGCGATCAGGTGAAACTGGTTTCTCAGGAACCGGTCGAGATGACCTTGTCGCCTTCCGATTCTTTGCAAGGTTACGAACGGCACAAGGGCTTTTGGGCTGAGCTCAAGAGCGATCGAGACAAGACGCTGTTCCGCCGAGTCCTGCACAATCCCACCAGAAATGATGCTGAAGTTTTTTCCGACGACCCTGAGCAGAGCATTTCGCGCGCACCGGCGCCCAAGCGCAAAGGAGTTTTTACTGTTGTCGTTCCCCATACCCAAAAAGGCCGCGAGGTGACGCTATCCAGAAGCAGCGGAAACCCAGACATCGAAGCAGCAGGCGCGCCGCGAGGGATGGCGGCAATGCGTTCCCTGGCATCCGGACCCGCGGAAGAAATTGCGCGCTTCAAGTTGAAGAAATAAGGCGCCTCACTCAACCTCAACAGCCTGAAAGGAGAACACCATGGGCTCCAATGGACAAGTACTCGGAATCACCAAAATTGCCGACGCTGGAGATCCAAAACTACGTTGGAATGTGGTCATAGTTTCGGAAGGGTATCGCAGCGCTGAGATGGCGCAATTCAAAACCGACGCCGATCAGTTTGCCAATACGCTTTTGACGGCAGCTCCTTACGATCGTTTGCGCGCCGCCATCAACGTCTATCGCGTTGACGTCACCTCAACCGAGAGCGGCGCCAGAGATCCAACGAGCTGCGGCGGCACCGGAGCAAAACCCAAAACATTTTTCGACGCGTCGTTTTGCACCAGCGGCATCCGGCGCCTGCTGGTAGGGAACAGCGGGCGG
Source organism: Blastocatellia bacterium (assembly GCA_031371765.1). Taxonomy (GTDB): domain Bacteria; phylum Acidobacteriota; class Blastocatellia; order Pyrinomonadales; family Pyrinomonadaceae; genus PSRF01. The sequence continues at coordinate 17,187 of JANMKA010000145.1, read as the reverse complement.
GTAATAAAAGTGGTGAAGAACCTTCTGCCGCAATACCACGTGGCGCTGCTCCAGGTAAACAGCCCGGTTCATGGCGGCTCAGGTGGGGAGGTCCCGACATTTTCCAAGGCGCCAAATGCTTTCGAGATTGCGCTGCATGAGATGGGCCATTCAGCCTTTGGACTGGCTGACGAGTACGAATACTTCGTCGGCTGCGCCGCTGACCAGGGTCATGATAACCATGGGAACAGCGAACCGAGTCAGCCGAATATCACCACTAAAAATAACCGCGCGTCCGTTAAATGGCGTAGTTTGATCCAACCTGCTACAGCCGTCCCGACCACACAAAATGCAAACTGCGCCGGTTGCGATCCGCAACCTTCGCCGGTGCCGGCGGGAACAGTCGGGTTGTTTGAAGGCGCGGACTATTTTCATTGCCGCGTTTACCGGCCGGAGTTTAACTGCCGCATGCGCAATCTGAATCAACCATTCTGCGCCGTGTGCCAGCAGGTGATTGAAAAGAAGCTGGCGCCGTTTTTGCCGCCGAGTTAGATAATCAGATCCCATCCTGCGGAGCAGGCTTTATGCTATCGCCTGCTCCGCAGGCTAGGCTTCTTATTCGTTTATTGCAGCACGAAGTTGTACGTGATTATTCCTGACACCTTCACCGCTTGGTCACCGAGCTTTGTTGGTGAAAAGCGCGCTTGCAACGCCGCTTGTTGCGCTGCTGCCGTCAGCGCTGCGTTGCCGGAAACTGCCTTGGCAGAGACCACTTTCCCAGTTTCATTAATTACGACTTGTACATTCACCGGGCCTTGAATATGTAACTGCTTCGCAATCGCCGGATACGACGGCTTTGGCAGCGAAAGAGCTTCGCCGTTCAGCACCACGCTCTTGCGAATCATCTGCGGCTTTGGTTTCTCAACCACCGGCGGTAAAGGAGGCGGTGTGCCCACTTCGATTGCAGGTGTTCTGCCCGTGCCCGTGCCCGCGACCGCGGAGCCGCCGCTTCCTGGACCACTCGGTGGCCCGATCGGATCGACATCACGACCCGTGATCAAATAATCACCAACTGGCGGCACAGGCAAATTCTTATTAGGCGTCGACGATATGTGGTCGGGAACAACTTGCGGAGTGTTTACGTTCGCCATTCTTATCTCGCGCTGAGGAACTTCACTTGTAGCTGCATGTCCTCTCGGCGGTGCTGCGTTGTGCGCAGGTGCAATGGCTGGCGCCGGCAAATCAACCGGGCTCAGCATTACGACTATTTCAGTGTTCTGGTCTTCCAGGCGCGCGTCGTAAGCGTAGATGCTCGCCACGCCGGCGATAGCGAACAGCAGAAAATAGGTAACAGTTGTGAACAAAACAAACGACCCGCGCCGTTTGAAGTCTTCCACATGCGAGCTCGATTCAATCAAATTGGTAAACATCTGAATTCTCCCCTTGCCGGTGCCTGCGGGTCGCGGGAGCTGGTGCTCGGTAGATTAGACTCCGTCATAAAGTGAAAGTTCCGAGTTTCGAGTCTGAGTTTAGACTCTCGTTCTTCCGCTTCGAGTTTCGACTGACAACCCCTGTCCGGCGCTGGCGAATCTCTCGACTTGAAATTGAAGGCATTGAACTCGAAACTCGAAACTCGAAACCCGAAACTTCTTTGCAACGTTGGACTTTGGACTTTGGACACTTTACGATTGCCTCGCTCTCGCACCCCCCTTTCCAGGAGAACACGCATGGCGACCAGGGAAGCCGTTCAGGAAGAACTCAATCCGTTCCAGATTGCCAAACAACAATTCAATCGCGCTGCCGACTATCTCGATCTTGACCAGTCAACGCGTAACGTTCTAAGCGCGGCCAAGCGGCAATTGATCGTTTCCATTCCGGTGAAGATGGATGGCGGCGACGTGCAGGTGTTCGAAGGTTATCGCGTGCAGCACAACATCGCGCGCGGGCCAGCGAAAGGCGGCATTCGCTATCACCCAAACGTGACGCTTGACGAAGTGAAGGCGCTGGCGTCGTGGATGACATGGAAATGCGCGACGGTTGGCATTCCCTATGGCGGTGGCAAAGGCGGCGTCATTTGCGATCCCAAGAGCCTTTCGAAGAATGAGCTGGAACGATTGACGCGCCGCTACGCTTTTGAAATCGCGCCCATCATTGGCCCGGACCGCGATATTCCCGCGCCCGATGTTTACACCGACGAGCAAACCATGGCCTGGATCATGGACACCATCTCGATGGTGCGCGGGCACACGGAATTGGGCGTCGTAACCGGCAAGCCGATCTCGCTGGGTGGTTCACAGGGACGGGCAGAAGCTACTGCGCGCGGTTGTTTGTATGCATTGCGCGAAGCTTGTCGCGTCAAGGGACTCAATCTCAACGGCGCGCGTGTCGCGGTGCATGGCTTTGGCAACGCGGGCGCGAACATTGCGCGGCTGGTGGCGAGCGATGGCGCGCGCGTTGTGGCTGCCTGTGATTCCAAAGCAGGAGTATTCTGCGATTCGGGCATCGACATTCAGGCGGCACTGCGGCACAAAGGTGAAACCAAATCTCTGGCTGGTCTGGCGGGAACAAAATCCATGTCACCCGAAGACATCGTCGGAGTTGATTGCGACATTCTTTTGCCTTCGGCTTTGGAGAATGCGATCACGCTCGCAAATGTTGGACAAGTTAAAGCGAAGATCATTGCTGAACTAGCCAATGGACCAACGACGCCGGGATCCGATCGCGTGTTGGCGGACGAGGGCGTGTTTCTGATTCCGGACATTCTCGCTAATGCCGGTGGTGTCACTGTGAGTTACTACGAATGGGTGCAGGATCAGTATTCGTTCTTCTGGTCCGAACACCAGATCAACGAGACGTTGGAACAAACCATGCGCACGGCCTTCAAATCGGTTTACGAAACGGCGCAGCGTTATGACACCGATATGCGCACCGGTGCGTATATTCTGGCGGTCGATCGCGTAGCGGAAGCGACGAGGGTAAGAGGGATATTTCCTTAAATGGTCTTGGACAGGGAAAGGGGCTTTGGTCTTTGGTGGAAACGGTCTTCGGTCTTTGGACTTAGGTCTTTGTTGACGGTGTAGATAAGGGGACGCATCCATTCTTGGGAAAAATCAAAAATCAAAAATCAAAGACCAAAGACCAAAGACCAAAGACCAAAGCCCAATGACCAAAAACGAAATACCGGACACGGGAAAAGCAGATGGCAACCAAGATAACAATTTACGAAAAACCAACTTGAACAAAATGTCGCGAGATGGACAAGCTGCTCCGGGAGAGTGGCCTCGACTTTGAAAAGGTCAACTACTACAACCAGCCGCTCGGGAAGAAGAACCTTGCGGAATTGATTCGCAAAATGAAGATCAAGCCGCGCGACCTGTTGCGCACGAGCGAGTCAATCTATCGTGAACTTGGATTGAGCAAAGACGAGTTTACGGATGACCAAATCATTTCGCTGATGGTCGCGCATCCGGATTTGATTCAACGGCCAATCGTAGAGCGCGGCAGCCGCGCGGTGCTCGGGCGTCCGGTGGAGAATGTGAAAGCGCTCTTGTGAGTTATTCGCCCAAACGAAATGTAAAAACGCGGTGGCGGTGTTCGGCTCTGCCGTCTGATGTGCGGAAGGTCTCTGACCTTCCGGTCGAAATCCTTCTATTTCGGGGCTCCGCCCCTAACAGTTATGGGGCGCAGCCCCAAAAAATCTCTAAGGCAATCTGTACGGTGGGGCAGAGCCGCCACCGCACATCAGACGGCATAGCCGAAATCATTGCCGGTTAGGTCACTGCTAAAGATGAGGCCCTTTTGAAAAACGCTGCAACAATTTTTGTTTGCCAGAACTGCGGGCACCAGTCGCGCAAGTGGCTGGGAAAATGTCCCGAATGCGGCGAGTGGAACTCGCTTGTCGAAGAACGCAACCGCGCCGCGCAAAAAGGAAGGGTTCGAAATACCTTTCAGACTCGCGAAGTCGAAGCCATCGCCTATTCTGAAATTGAATCGCAGGACGAAGTGCGCATCGCGTCCGGCGTGACGGAATTTGACCGAGTGCTCGGCGGTGGCATCGTTCCCGGCACGCTGGTGCTCATCGGCGGCGACCCCGGCATCGGCAAAAGCACCTTGCTGCTTCAAGTCGCCGATAAACTCAGCGCAAATGGCGGCGCCGTGCTTTACGTTTCCGGGGAAGAGTCGGAACGTCAGATCAAAATGCGCGGCGAGCGTTTGCGAATCAAAGCTCAGAACCTTTACCTGCTGCCGGAAACAAATCTTGAAAACATTTTTCATGAAGTTGAACGCCTCAAGCCCAGCGCGATCGTGGTCGATTCCATCCAGACAGTTTTCTCGGCAATGATTGAATCTGCGCCCGGTTCGGTGTCGCAGGTGAGGGAAGCGGCGCACCAGTTTTTGTTGCTCGCCAAGAAACGCACCATTCCAGTTTTCCTGATCGGCCACATCACCAAAGACGGATCGATTGCCGGTCCAAAAGCGCTGGAGCATGTCGTAGACACCGTGCTTTATTTTGAAGGGGAACGTCATCACAACCATCGCATCGTGCGCGCGGTGAAGAATCGTTTTGGCGCGGCCAATGAGATTGGCGTGTTTGAAATGACCGGCGCGGGACTTATTCCGGTGGCGAATCCATCGCAAATGTTTTTGCAGGAGCGGCCGCAGAACGTAGCTGGCTCGGTGGTAACCGCCTGCATGGAAGGCACGCGACCGCTGTTGGTAGAAATTCAAGCGCTTGTTTCTGAAACGAAATATGGAACTGGAAGGCGCATGACACAAGGTGTCGACCAGAATCGAGTTTCATTGTTGATGGCGATGCTGGAAAAACGTGTGGGCTTACAAATGTTAGGTGACGACGTGTTCGTAAACATCGCGGGCGGATTGGAAGTTGATGAGCCGGCGGTTGATCTCGGTGTCGTGGCTGCAATCACCTCGAGCTTTCGCAACGCGCCCATCGATCAGCACACAGCGGTATTTGGCGAAGTCGGACTGACGGGAGAAGTCCGCGGCACCACCCAAGCAGTCGTGCGTGCGCGCGAAGCGCAGGCCCTCGGCTTTAAGACGATTGTCATGCCGTCGTCGAATACCGCGGGTTTAGAACGAATGTTGGGAATCAGGACCGTCGGCGTGAAGTCGGTTGAAGAAGCGCTGGAAGAGTTGTTCTAATTTTCACTCAACACCTTACTTGGACCCCCAAGTCTATCGGCTTTATTTCCGAGTATGAGCGCCAAAGGCGCGGCCCTGTAATAGCCCGGGGCACCGCCCCGGGGAAGCAAGCATCTATTCCTTAGCGCTGAAGGCGCGGCATAATTAGTCCCATACATAACGCTCGTCATAATCAATTTGATACCACTTAAGCCCTACTCTGACCAGCTCGAGGTCGGGAAGGCGGGCATGCCCCCGCTCTTATTCCGGAGTCTTAATTCGCTGTAACAGCTTTTCCCTCAGCAACTCGTTCAGCGCCGGCAGATCTTTTCCTTTCAACTGCTCCCACTTCATCATTTGCTGATCAAGCAATCGCTCGTAAGTCACAAAGGCTTCATTCGCCTGCGCGGTCGGTGCGGCGTCGGCGCCTTCGACCAACAGCAACAGCGAGCCAAGCGAACTGTTGAGCGCCGCAACAGAAACAATTCCCACTGGCGGATACGTTTGCTCGACGGCGAGCAACTCCGACGCTCCCTTGTCGAGCGCGCCCGCGGCTTCCGCGATTGCCGCATCAGCGCTGCCTGGTTTTGTTTGACTCAGCAACGTTTTCAGTTGCGCGCGCAGGGCGCTGATCTGGCGGACAGTCGCAAAGGTTTGATTCATTGCCGCGACGATTTGTTTCTCGAGCACAACTTGTTGACTCAACGCAAGCGGCGCAAACCTGACGCGCGGATCCATCTTCACTTCGATCGGCGCCGTGTAACTTTGGCCGGCAACGGTGAGTTTAACTTGATAAGTTCCCGGCGAAACCAGTGGTCCTTCCGGAACGAGGATCGCATCTTCACCGTAGGCCGCGCCGATTGTGTAGCCATAACGCAACGCCTGCGGCCGCTCGTAACGCAGGTCCCACACAAAACGATTCAGGCCAATCTTTTTCGTAAGCGGGAACGGTGGTCGCAGCCAGTAAGTCGGAAACGACTGCGACTCGTCCAGCGCTCGTTGCTGATCATTCGTCGAATACTTTCTGACCAATGCTCCGCGCGCGTCGAGGATTTCGAGCGTCACTTCGCCTGCTGGAATAGATTTGAAACTGTAGTCAATGATTGCTCCCGCAGGCGGATTCTTTCCCGCAGGAATTTCCGGTTGCAGCGGCGTGTCGCGTCCTTCATTTTTCCGGACGCGAATGGCGACCGCCGGTCGAAATAGATGAGCGACTTCAGCGGACACGGCGGTGTTGAGTTCTCGCAGCGGCGAAATGTCGTCAAGAATCCAAAAGGATCGGCCATGCGTGGCGATGACCAGATCGTTTTCTTTAATTACCAGGTCGCGCACTGACGTTGTGGGAAGATTCATTTGCAACGGTTGCCAGTTATCGCCGTCATTAAACGAGACAAAGACCCCAGTCTCAGTGCCGGCAAATAGCAATCCTTTACGCACCGGATCTTCGCGGACCGCATGAACATAAGTGTTGTCAGGAATTCCGTTCGTAATCTTCGTCCAAGTCCTGCCGAAGTCCCGAGTGCGATAGGCGTATGGCCCGATGTCGTCCATCTGATGCCGGTCGATTGCGGCATAAGCGGTTGCGGCATCATGCGGCGAAGCCTCAAGCAAACTGATCATGCTCCAGGGCGGCAGTCCTTTGGGTGAAACTTCGTTCCACGTCTTGCCTTCGTCGCGAGTCAGTTGGACCAGGCCGTTGTCCGTCCCGATCCAGATCGTTCCCGCGGCCAGTGGCGAAGGAGCGATTGAATAAATGACTCCTTTGGCGTCTGCTTCTTTTTCGCCGGGCCGCAGCGTTAGGTCCGGGCTAATTATTTTCCACGTGTGTCCACCGTCGGCCGTACGAAAAAGAAACTGCGATGATTGATAAAGCGCGTGCGGCGCCTGGAAAGAAAAGGCGAGCGGCGTAGTCCAGGGATAGCGCTGAGTCACCTTGTTGCCAATCTCGGCAGGCGTAGGCGAAACGTCCTGGACTTGTCCCGTCTTTGAATCAAAACGATAGAGGTCGCCGCTGGTGCTGCCGCCATAAACAATTTGCGGATTCACCGGATCGGGAAGAATGTAACCGCTTTCGCCCCCGCCTATTGGATGCCAGTCGCGGAAAGTGATTAGCCCAAAATCGCTGCGGCTGGCGACGGTTGCCGTGCCGCTGTCCTGTTGCGCGCCGTAGACGTGGTAAGGAAATTGATTATCAACGGCGACGTGATAAAACTGCGCCGTTGGTTGGTTGTACCAACTGCTCCAGGTCTGGCCGCCGTTCAGAGTAATGATCGTCCCCTGGTCCACCCCGGAGATCATGCGCTGCGGGTTTTCGGGATCGATCCAAAGCGAGTGGTAGTCGTCGCCGCCGGGCGCGCCGCGCACTGCCTTGAATATTTTGCCGCCGTCGAGTGACTTGTAAAGCGAAACATTGGAAACGTAAACAACGTCCGGGTTTTTTGGATCGCTGCGAACTTCACCGAAATACCAACCGCGGCTAAGGATCCGTGGCTCAACGCTGACGCGCGTCCAACTCTGTCCCGCATCTTCCGAAACGTAGAGACCACTTTCGTCTCCAGCATCGATGAGTGCGTAGATGCGTTTGCCATGTTTTCCGTCAGGCACATCGATGCCGATGCGTCCCACCTTGCCGGAGGGAAAGCCGTTTCCTGTAATTTGTTTCCAGCTTTCGCCGCCATCAGTTGATTTGTAGAGTCCGCCGCCGGGACCGGTAACCGGCGCATAGGCATTCCAGGCTAGGCGATGGACATTCCAAAGGCTGGCATAAACGGTTTTGGCGTTGTCAGGATCGAAAGCAATATCGATGGCGCCGGTGTTCTCATCTTTGTACAGAACTTTGGTCCAACTCTTCCCGCCGTCAGTCGAACGAAAAACACCGCGCTCAGTGTTGGGACCAAAGCCATGGCCCAGCGCAGCTGCCAGCACAACGTTCGGATTTTTTGGATCAATGAGAATGCGGCCGATCTGGCGCGTGTCGTGAAGTCCAAGATAGCTCCACGTTTGCCCCGCATCGACCGACTTGTAAACGCCGTTGCCGAGCGAGATATCCGAACGCATGTCGGCTTCACCGCTGCCGACGTAGATGATTTCGGGATTTGAAGTAGAGACAGCGAGCGCCCCAATCGAGGCGACTGGTTGGCTGTCGAAAATTGGTAGCCACGTATGACCAGCGTCGGTAGTCTTCCAAACGCCCCCGCCGACAGAGCCAAAATAAAATGTGTCTGGTTGTCCACGAACGCCGGAAACTGCGAGCACGCGCCCGCCTCGGTGTGGCCCGATGCAGCGCCACTGCATTGCGGAGAAGTAAGTGTCAGGTATTGGTTGTTGTCCGTAGAGCGAAGGCCCAACCAGAATGAGCGCGAGCAATGCGCAACAGATTTTGAGAGTTCGATTCATGGGGTTCTAGTTTTCAGGCCGGCACCGCTTCCGCGGCCGTCAGCAAATCACTTAAGGTTTGGACCACGTCCAGCCAGTCATACGCCAACCACCTTCGCCCTTGTGGAGGGCCACCGTGAGGGTTGCGCGAATCTCTCGGACCAACTTTCCTTTTTGTTTGAAGGTGTAATTCGCGGGAACGACCACATAGGCGTTATCTCCTGCGATATCGATGTGCCGGGGAATGCCCAGCTTGACTGCTCCGTCGGTAATCCCATTTTTCTGCGCATCAGTGTTGTAGTCATTCGCCCAATTTGAGCAAGCGCCTGCCCCATGCCATTCATGCGGCGGAAATTCGTCGATGATCGAAGTTTCTTCGGCGCACGCAGCCACCATTGTTTTTATGTCGCCTTTGTTGAGACTGTCCACGAACTGATGCACAGGTTGCATCACCTCGTTCTTACTATCAACGGCGACAGTCGAACCCGCTGCTAGGACAACTAGAACCAATGTGGTCAAAAATTTACGCATGTTTGTTTTCGCTCCTTCGGCGAATTGAAGATGAACCTAATCGCAACGGGACCGAGACGCCCGCTGGCTGTTATTTGTACCGCGTATTTGTACCGCGCATTATCTCGCAATGGCAATCTAATCGTGACATCCAACGGCAGCGTCGCAGTGTTATAGTTTTGTCTGCAAGAAATTTCCTTTCCCCGATGCGCAGCGGCAGCAGGTGACACCTATTCTTGGCGTCATTTCATTCATAAACGTTCAAAAAAAAGAAAGAGGTCCCCCCGTGAGTTCTCCGGCAGTTGCGAGACGTGAGGAAAGCCCTAAGCGCGTCAATATCCCAAAGACAATTGGCTTGGCTTTTGCCGGCGACGTTATCAAATTCACCGGCGAAGTGCGTTTCAAATCCATGTTACGCATTGATGGACACTTTGCCGGAAGCGTTAGCTCTCCCGATGGCACGCTGATCGTTACCGACGGCGCAAAGGTTACTCAAGCGGTCATTAAAGTTGCCGTCGCGAAGATAAATGGAACGGTGGAAGGCGACATTCACGCCAGTAAGGAACTGGTACTCGGCCGTACTGCCAGCGTCACCGGAAAAGTCGTGTCGCCGGCGTTATCGGTTGAGGAAGGCGCGCAACTGAATGCGAATTGCGCCAGGGCGTAGGCGGAAAATACTCCGAAATGTACAACTCCGACAGTGACGATTTGCGCCGACCCACTACCGATCAGTTCGCTGACTTAAGACAGCTCGCGATCTCTGATCTGGCAATTCGATAATGCTTGTTAGGCAAACTCACGTTTGTATCTTTCATTCTGCGCCTTCATCTCCGCGATAAATTGGATGAAGCCGGGCGCTTGTCTGATGTGGTCCAAAAAAGTATCGCGCTCGAACAGCGGATAAGGTTGAAAGCCATTCACGGCAGATTCTCGCAACCATTTGACGGCTTCGACGCTCTTGCCTTCCAGCGCGTAGATGCGGGCGATGTCGTAAGCGGCGTGATGATACAAAGGGTCTTTGACCGGATGTCTGCTGAGGATGGCAGGAATCGCCGCCTCCGCCGCGCGGAAGTCACCTTTCAATGCAAGGAGCAGCGCCCGTTTGGGCGGCAAATCAATGTCATCGGGTTTTTTCGCCGACCATTCATCAATCGCCTTTTGCGACTCATCCAAACGACCTTTGCTCATGAAATACAATGCGTTCATTTCATCGTCATGGTAAAGCTCCCGATGCGCGGCGTATTCATCATATTTACAGCCCACCTCATACATTAAGAAAGTCATCGCTTTGGCAAACTCGCTCGTCGGGTCAATCTCAAGCGCGCGTTGGAGTTCACGCGCGCCGGGGTCTTCAAGTCCGAGATGTAGATAAAGGTAAACCAACTCACCGTGACCGACGTTCGGGTTGAGTTGCTGCGCTAACTGCACCTCACGAACGGCGGCCTCGCCTTGATAACCTTCATACGCGCTATACAAGAGTTGAAAACGAGCGAGGTGTGTTTCGGCAAGCTGCGAATCAATCGCCTCCGCCCGATTGATTTCTTCCCTCGCTCGCTCCGCCCACACCGGCTCCGTCGGCTCTACAAAGACCGCCTTGGTTGCATATGTGTATGCGAGTTGCGCGTGCGCCAGCGCGAAGTTCGGGTCGGCTTCAATCGCCTGTTTGAAAAAATCAATCGTCGCTTCCCATTGTGGTTTGGCAAATGAAACCCGCTGGTCGAAGCTATAAACGCCCTTCAGATAGAATTCGTAAGCAACGGGGTTCGACGTGGAATGCTTCTTAAGCTGCGCTTGTTGCGAGGGGTCGAGTTGGAGCTGCAAACGGGAAGCGACCTGCTGCGCCACTGTATCCTGAATCGCGAAGATGTCGCTCATTCCCATATCGAATTTATCAGTCCACAAAGAAGCGCCGTCGCTGGTGCGGAGCAGATTGACGCTCACGCGCAAACGATCGTTCGACCTTTGGACGTTTCCCTCAAGTACCGCGTCGGCGTTTAACTGCCGCGCGGCGGTGAGTGCGTCCGTGTCTTCGCTGAGATAACGGCGCACGGCACTCGTCGGGCGCACAATCAACTTGCCTGTCTGATTGATTCGCCTGATAACCGCGTCGGCAATCCCTAAGCCCAAATAATTTTCACCCGCGTCGAGCGATTTAAGCGGCAATACGGCAAGCGAATTTATCGTCTCGCCGCTTGTTTGTTTATTTGAAACGTTGCCAGGCGTGAGGTAGTAAAGAGTCGCGATGCCAATACTTAGTACCAACAGTGCGGCGATGGTGGCGAGTTTGTGATTTTTGATCTTCGCAGCTAGGTATTGCGTGCCGGAAACTGTTTGTACGGCGTCCGTCGCTGCCGCACTGATGATTTGCGTTTCGGCTTGCTCTCGATAGGGCACGGCTGAGCGTTCTAACTTTTTTTGAAAGTCCAAGTCCTGCCGCACATCTTTCAAATCAATCAACAAATCCTTAGCCGTTTGATATCGTTCTTCGCAATCTTTTCTTAACGCCTTACCCAGGATGCGCTCAATTTCACCTGGCACATCCGGCATGAGTTGGCTCAAAGGAGCGGGCTCTTTTTGCAGGATGGAGCTAATAACATCCATCACGTTTTCGCCTGCGAATGCCCTCTTGCCTGTTAGCATTTCATACAACAGCAAGCCGAAACTGAAAATATCAGAACGTGCGTCCACAGCTTTGCCGCGCGCTTGTTCAGGCGACATATATGCCGCTGTTCCAATAATCATTCCCGGACTTGTTCCCGCCTTAATTGCCGTCGCAGCTTCCGCGTCAATCGATCCGGTTTTCTTTTCGGTGAGTTTAGCAATTCCGAAATCAAGGAGTTTGGCCACGCCATCGGGCCGAATCATCACGTTATCCGGTTTAATATCGCGGTGAACTATTCCGGCGGCGTGCGCTGCTTGCAAGGCACTCGTAATTTGGACGGCGACGTCCAATGCTGTCTTGAGATTCAGCGGCTCCCGCCGCAAATGTTCGCTTAAGGTTTCGCCCTCGACGTATTCAGAGGCGATGTAATTCTTATTCTCAAATTCTCCGGTTTCATAAATCGTCAAAATGTTTGGATGATTCAGAGCCGAAGCTGCCTTTGCTTCCTGCACAAACCGGCGCATTCGGGCTGCATCCCGAGCGAACGCCGCGGGCAGGACTTTGAGCGCGACCTTGCGTTCAAGGCGCGGGTCCTCCGCCAGATAAACTTCGCCCATGCCACCCGCGCCAATCTGCCTGACGATTTCGTAATGACCGAAACATTTTCCTTGTTCGAGGTTTTTACTGTCTTTGATAAAGCCTGTAAGGTCCTGGGCAGCGGGTGTTTCCATAAAACTTTCGGCATCGTCAAATGAAACCAGCAGCGATTCGACTTCGCGGCGCAGGTCCGTATCGTCTGCGCAAGCTTCGTCGAGATAACGCAGACGTTCGTTGGGCGCAACTTTGATTGCCTCGCCGAAAACCCGTTTCGCTTTTTTCCAATCGGTTTTCATCTTGTCAGTTCACGATGAAGCCAGGTCTTTGCCATACTCCAATCGGTGGCGACCGTCGTGCGTGAGACTCTTAACGCTGCCGCCGTTTCTACCAAACTCAATCCCGCGAAGTAGCGCAATTCGACAATCCGTGCCTGCTGTTCGTCAATCTTTTCCAATCTGCCCAAAGCTTCATCCAGCGCTATCAAATCAATGCTGCGTTCCTTGCCGGCGATCAATTCGGCCCTTTCCAAAGTCAATTTGAGGGCATCGCCGCCACGTTTCTCACGATGTTTGGCGCGGGCATAGTCAACCAGGATCCGCCGCATCAGGTTGGCGGCAATTGCAAAGAAATGTGCCCGGCTTTCCCAATTAACTTCGCGCTGATCAATTAATTTCAGATAGGTTTCGTGGATCAGGGCGGTTGCCTGCAGCGTATGGTTGGGGCGTTCATGGCTCAAAAAGCGGGCGGCTTGGCGATGCAGTTCGTCATAGACAAGCGGCAGCAACTCTTCCGACGCTTCGCGGCTCCCATCACTCCATTCGCGCAGCATTTGAGTTATTTGACGAGTTTGATTCATTCAAATATCGCACCGAATTTCTTGTTTCCAGCCGCCAGAATAGGACCGCCAAAATGTTTGAGTCCAAAACTTATCTTAACGCATATAAGGACTAATTGAACGATTTTCCCGCCGATGACGCGCTAATAGATAGAGGCGGAAATATCATTTGGTAATCACTCTTAGCCCGCCCGGGCCATTAGTCATTTTTGCCGGCATCGGCTCAGGCCGTTCGAGTTCTAGCCAACGAATGGAGACTCACCATGAGAAGCACAGGAATGAATATTGCCCGCCGCGTCGTTGGAGGTCGAGGCCGTGGTCTATCAGGATACGGACGGCGGGCGGCGCGAGATCGAGAGTGGATACGAGTTGAACAGGGGAGGACGCGTGAACTTCCGCGTCGGCGCTTACGACCATTCGAGGTCGGTCGTTATTGATCCGGTGCTGGCCTACTCAACTCCACTCGGCGGAAGTTTCGGCGATCGAGGTCTTGGCATCGCGGTGGACTTATCCGACAACGCCTACGTGACGGGCCAGACCTCCTCGACGAACTTCCCCACGGCGAACGCCTTCCAACTGGCGAATGGCGGCGGCAGCGGTGCGCGCGACGGGTTCGGCGCTCGTCTACTCGACTTATCTCGGCGGGGGCCTCAATGATGAAGGTCGTAGTGCGGCGGCTATCGCTTACACAGATGCGGCGATAGGGAACACGTCCAACTAAAGCATCTATTGAAATACAGGAGAAAAATCATGAGACTAAAAATCAGAACAGTAATGACGTTGGCATTGGTCGCGTTGACCATCGGTTTGTTTTCGTTCGCCCAATCAGCAGCGGCAGTCAGCACTTGCCAAAAGGTGAAAGGAAATCTAAGTGCTGTCGATAACGGCAACGGCACGACCAGCGGAACAATTACGCAGGGCGGAAGACTCAACGGTACAACCCAAGAGGTTTTCACCAGTGCCATTATTCCCACGCCCGACCCAAACGCCTTCTCCCTCACTAATGACGTTACCATTACAACCAACAAAGGAGTCTTAAAGACTCACAATGTCGGTATCTTTGACATTGTGCTGGGCGTGTTCAGTGACTTCGCCCGCATTGACCCGAACGCCAGCACGGGAGACTTCGCCGGAGCGACGGGTGTGCTTTACTTCAACGGCAAGACGACTGATGGTGGAGCGACCTTCCAAGCGGAAATTACGGGCGAAATCTGCTTTGCCCACTAAAGCAGTTTTTTTTGCCAAAAGGCTGATTGTCGCGCATTGGCTTTTTGGCTTGCCTGACATTTGCAACGGAGCGTGGTTGAATCTAACACGCAGTCATTGGACGTGAGGGCGAAACAGCGACTTTGTTCACGCAGCTTTGTTTCCCTTAGCTTCCGTGGTGGCGGTTTCGCCCCACGTCATCGCCGCCTATGCCGGCTGTTTTTCCGCGACGGCCCAGCGCTTTAAATTCTAGGCTTCGCAGAGCTGAGCTGGACGCTTGAGGACATTTCGAAGTCTACCTCGCGCGTGCTAAAGCCGCGGCGAATTCTACTTGAAGTGAAACACACGCTGGTCTTCGCCCCAGTGGGCGAAATGTTTATAGCCAGGCGATTCATTTTTACTCCTCGCTCCGAAGGAGCGGAATGAGTCTCGCGCCTAAGGAGCGAATACCTTGCGTGTGCGCTCATAGCTATAAACATCTCGCTCCGCTGGAGGGAAAGCGAATCATAAGTTTGAACTTGTGAGTTTAATAACGTGAGTTTTTAGAACCACGCTCGAATCGAATCTTAAAGAGAGCGGTGACGCGGCATCTCACTAGATTACTTAATATTTGGGATCTTAACGATACTGCCTGGCGCCTGCGGGTCGTTTAGATCCTTTACTACGGTCACGTACAAATCTCGCTCACCATCGCCGAAGGCGACGTTGGTCGTGCCGGTGCCCGCAGCAATTTCAAATACGTGCAGCAGCTTACCGGCGGGGGATAGCTTTAATATCTTGCCGCCATACAGTTGGGCCACATAAATATTCCCCTTGCTGTCGACCTTCATGCTGTCAGGTCCAATCCACCAGGAATTGACCTTGTTCGGCGTGAGCACGTTTAGCAAAGCAAAATTCGATCTGTGGCTCAAAGAGCCGTCGCTGTTTATCGTGAACTTCAAGATGCAGTTGCCGACAGTTTCGCCGACGTAGAGAGTTTTCTGATCAGGAGAGACAGCGATACCGTTCGCGTAGTTGAGATCGTCAGCCACGGCGACCCATTTCTGACTGCCGGGCGCAAGATAGAGAATTTTACCCATCACGGCGACCGGGGGATCGACGAAGGGACCAGAAAGCGTGGCATAGGCGCCGCCGTTCGCTGTGACGACGACATCATTTATGCCACCGTCCAGCTTCTGACCTTTGCTGTCAACTTCCCAACGGCGCAATTCTTTTCCCGCCAGATCAAGTTCAAGGATGGCGCCGTGTACGTCATCGCACGCCAATAGGAAAGTCCTCTGTTTCGTGAGCGCGAGGCCGTTGTGGCCGCAACCGGGAGTGTGGTTTAGCACCGTGGCCGTTTTGCCATCCCACTTCGACAACGTGCTAGTGGTCCACGCAACATAGTAAAGACTCCCATCAACGAACAGTGGCCCCTCCGGTCCCAGGACGTTGCTGACGATGGTGACTTCCTGGGCGCTCGCTGTTGCAAGAGTCAACATAATGCTGATCGCCAAACTGATGATTCGACTCGTCTTCATTCCCGGCCCTTTCCAGTTAATCTTGGTTTTCGTCTAACGATGGCCTCTAGCGGCGCGCACGAACCGCCGCTAGCGACAAGCCTTTGCATGAGAGACATCCTAATTCCGCGTCGGCTGCATGCCTTTGTTCGACGGCGCTGGCAATGGACCGGCATAGTAAGTGCCAACGTCTAGTCGTTTTCCGTTGCAGTTTCAATACCCATCCAATTGATGAACCAACCATGGGCATAGGCATCGTCTTTGGACATAGGTATTCCATCATCTGCCCATCGAACGTAGATTCTGAATCCGGTGAGAGGGGTTCCGTCGGGAATGGGGTAGATTGAGCTGCCTCCGGTGGTGGCCCAGTGATGACTTATGCCGCCTAATGACGTCAGATACACCGGCGCGGTCGAAAAGCCTCCGCCGCTCGTGTCAACATCAACATAGACGCCAGTGCCATTAGGATAGTCCTGCCACGCGGTTGCACCCGGCTTGGTTTGTCCTGCGAAGAATCTTTGCATGAGTTTCTCCTATCAGCTTGTGCCATTACATATTGAAGCCATCGAACTACGTATTATACCGCTGATCTGCGGCACAAGTACGAGTTTGGTGGTATTATCCCGCTCCGCTCTAATCCTTCAAGTGCCAATATCAAGGAGTCAATGTATGCCGACGATTTCGCTCGCTGCGCGCCGAAGCGTGGACCGTTTCCGAAGCGCCACTTGTTTCCGCTCACTAGCTAGCCACCCACCCGCTACCGCGGGCGGTACTGACTTCATTTCGGTGATTAAGGTCTGTTTGGCCGTCTTCATTGTTTCGTTTTCAATTTCCGTTTCAGTCAGCGTCAACGCGCAGCAAGCTTCACCGGCAGCGACGCCGGATAACGATCCGCTCAAGGCTTTGCAATGGCGTTTGATCGGTCCCTTCCGTGGCGGGCGGGTGACGGCGGTCAGCGGCGTTGCGACGCAGCCGATGGTTTATTACTTCGGCGGCACCGGTGGCGGCGTGTGGAAGACAACTGATGGCGGCATCAATTGGGAACCGATAACTGACGGCTCAGTGTTTGGCACCGGTTCAGTCGGCGCGATCGGATTGTCGGATTCTGACCCGAATACGATTTACGTGGGCATGGGCGAGTCGCCAATTCGCGGCAACGTATCCCATGGCGACGGGGTCTATAAATCAATAGACGCAGGCAAGACCTGGAAACGGATAGGGCTCGAGGACACGCGACAAATCTCGCGCATCCGTGTGAATCCAAAAAATCCAGACATCGTTTACGTGGCCGCGCAAGGTCATGTCTGGGCGCCTAACGAACAGCGCGGCATATTTCGCTCAAAAGACGGCGGCAAAACCTGGCAGAAGGTTTTGTACAAGAGCGACAAGGCCGGCGCCTGCGATCTGATTCTCGATCCGACCAACGCCAACATTCTTTACGC
>JANMKA010000144.1:0-27172 GCA_031371765.1 Blastocatellia bacterium | reverse complement strand
CGGCCTAGTTTTGTGCCAGCCACAAGGGACATTTAATGAGCACTTAGTAATTCGCGATTAAAAGCACGCTATTTTAGCGGACAGCGCGTCTACGCGCGAGTTTTTACACACGGCCCTATGTGACCTCAGCGAGATTCTTGTCATTACGTTTTGCAGTTTGGCAGAGCAACTTGGTCACGAGTCGTGGTGGTGGACACCAAGCCATGATGAGTGGGTTGGCGTTAAACTTCAGCGCGTAAAATCGACAATCGACAAATCGGAAATTGGCAGTATCTGTGGTGCCCCCGCAGGGATTCGAACCCCGAACCAACAGATTATGAGTCTGCTGCTCTAACCGTTGAGCTACAGGGGCACAACCGTGAACCGTGAACTGTGGACCGAAAACGGAAAGTATCTGGCTCATGTTTGGGAGTGCCGGGAGATTCTAGCGGAAATCGTCGAGCGTTTCCATGAGACCGTCTTTTCAATTGTAAAGCAAACATGCCGCGAAAGGTCGCCCTCATGCCGCCAAGGTTTGAAGTCGCTGTTCAGCCTTCAGGGCTGAGTGAAAACGAGTGACCGCAAACTGACAGTTTGCTTTACCTAATATGCTGAGACATCGGCGCAAGCTGCGTGGTAAGATTTTTTTGCATCCACGGTTGCGACTCTTATGGTCACAGCAAGCAACGCTGAACTTCCTCTCGTTCCTTTAGGCGCAGGCGATCTGATTGATCGCGCCGTACGTCTTTACCGGCGGCACCTGCTCGTATTAATTCGTATCGCCGCCCCACCCGTTTTTGTTTCCGCTTGTGGTTCAGTTTTATGGACCATCTGCTGGCGGGGATTTTTTGCGACTCCCAGCGAGGCTGCTTTCGTGATTTACGTCTTTCTCTCCATTGCCGCCATGGCGCTCATAATTGGCGGGCATGTTTTCAGTTTGCTGGTCATGGGTGGAGCGTCGCGCAATCTGGTGATGCACTTGCTGTCAAACGAACCGGTGCTGGCGCGAACGACCTACGCCGCAGTGCGTTCGCGTTTCTGGTCGCTGCTGGGCGCCAGTGTGATCATGATGTTGTGGCTGGGGCTGGCTTTTGGCGTCGCATTCTTCGGCTGGTACTTCGTAGTGATCTTTGTTTCAGTGGGCGCTTTTTTCCTGGCGCGCTGGGCGCCGGTTTGGATGAGCGTGATTGTTGGGGTGATTGGTTTTATCGGAGCATCGACCCTCGCATTGTGGCTATTTTTCTTCATGGTCGGCCGCATCGCGTACGTTCCTCAGGTCATGCTGGTAGAAGGCAAACGCGTTTTTGAATCAATGAGCCGCAGTTTTTCGCTCGCGCGCGGAAACGTGCGCCGTCTGATGGCAATGACGCTTTTCATCACCTTTGCCACCTATTCGGCGCTGATGATTCTGGTGATTCCGCTCGGCTTCTATGGTTACCTCAATGGCATCGATCCCTCACCGTGGAATGGCAACGAATGGCCCATCTGGTACGCGATTGGTTACAGCGTGCTCGAGCCGCTGAGTTCAATCCTGCTGGCGCCGGTGTGGATGCTTGGGCTTTCGCTTTTGTATGTTGACGAACGGGTGCGGCACGAAGGTTACGATATCGAGCTGCTGGCGTCGCAGCGATTGGATGCAATGCCAAACATCAATGTGACATCGCCTTTCGCTCCTGCGATCTCGACATTTCCGGCGTCATTGCCGGCGTTCGGGCCTAAAGGGACTATGCTCGGATTAAAGTGAAGCGCTAAACGCGGGTTCCTAAACCAAACATGAGACGGTCAGCTTTCGAAACTTGCAAACGCTATCTTCTCAAGGCGCCGTTACACGTCGTTGGCTTGATACTCTTCATCTCAACCGCACACGCAACTCCCGTCAGCGAATATCAAAAGCACCTGAGCCAGGCGATCACCGCACTCGATAGTCTGGCCCAAATAGCAGATGAGAACGAAACGATACCCGCATTTGAAACACGAACTGCTGAAACTATTGCCTCGGTGCGCCAACTGCTGCCGGCAACTGAGACGATTGAGTTAAGGCAACAACGATTCACAGTCGATAACTCGTGGCTACAGACCGAGCTGGAAAACTTCAAAGCGGCTTCAGCATCCGAGCGACCGGTACTGCGCGAACAAGTGATTGAGCGGCTGCAGGCAATCAGAGAACGCATTAACGAAGTTGAGTCCAATGCGTCAGCCAATCAGGACAAGGATCAGAACACGAAGAAGCTCGCGGAGATTTTGCAGCGGCCCGAGTATGCGCGAAAAGTGAAAGAGGAAAGCGCAATTGGGCGGTTGTGGAGAGAGTTTTGGAAATGGCTGCAGCATCTAATTCCAAAGCCCAAACCAATCGCGCCGGGCACCGCCGGAATCTTCAGCAAGATTGCCCAGGTTTTTGTCATCCTGCTGGCCCTGGCCGTGTTGGTTTTTGTGGCCAGACTATTTTTGCCGCGCCTGCTTCACAACCGTCGCGCGAAACGAAAAGTAAAGGAAGGCGCCAGAATTGTTTTGGGCGAACGCCTTGAGCCGGATCAATCGGCCACCGACCTGTTGTCGGAAGCAGAGGCTTTGGCGCGCGCCGGCGACCTGCGCGCCGCCATACGCAAAGCTTACATCGCTTTGTTGCTCGAGTTGGGCGAACGGAAAGTCATCATCCTGGAGCAGCACAAGACTAACCGGGATTACTTGCGCGCGGTGCGACGCGTCGAGCGGCTCTATCCAAACGTGAAACAGTTGACTGACAGTTTCGAGTTGCACTGGTACGGGTTGGCGCGCGCCACGGAAACTGACTGGCAAACTTTTCGTTCCGGTTATGAACAGGCGCTCTCCGCCTGATTGTGATTCATGCGACAACGTCTTCTTATCATCCTGATGTTTGTGCTCGCGGCCGTAGTTTTGATTGCGATCAATTCTTTTGCGTACGTTCAGGAAGAAGACAAGTTGGATTCCGAAACAGCGCCGAACCGTTCGTCTTACAACGGGGGCGCCACCGGTACGCGCGCGTTTTACGATCTGCTGAATGAGTCGGGCTATAAAGTGACCCGTTGGCGCGAACCGTCCACGAAACTGCTTGGCTCCGGTGGGGAAAAGATCGGCACTTTCGTCATCGTTGGCCGCCCTGCACTTTCGATCGCTGAAGATGAAGTGAAGAGTTTGCTGCTTTGGGTGGACCACGGCGGCCGGTTGATACTGATCGATCGTCGTCCTAATGAAGGTCTGTTGCCACGTTCCGGCAATTGGGAGGTAACCACCGAGTTTATCGGGTATCCGAATTTCAACGTCGATCCGGCAGACCAACAACAGATGACCCAGGACGTCAAGGCGGCACGGCCCACGCAACCGACGCCGCTGACGCGCGGCATCGAATCGGTAATGCCGTCGCGGTTCTATTCAGAAATCAAGTTTTCGCGCGTTACCAAAGGCGCCAGCAGTGAAGAATATTCATCGTCGCCTTCACTTAGTCCCAAAGCCGAACCCGCCGATTCAACGCCGCCGGCACCGGTGGTCCATTTGAGTGTTGACGGAAAGAACCTATTGCTCGACTACCCGCATGGTCGCGGCCGCATTGTCATCCTGAGCGATCCATTTATCGTGGCCAACGACGGCATCAATCTTAAGGACAATTTGCAGTTGGGGATAGACCTGGTAAGCAACAATGGACTGATCGCGTTCGATGAGTTTCATCAGGGCCGGGGCAACACCCATAACGCTTTTGTAAACTACTTTTCCGGAACACCGATTTTGGCGCTTGGTGGCCAGCTAGCGTTGCTGCTCATATTGATTTTGTGGACGCGCGGGCGCCGGTTTGCCCGGCCACTACCGTTGACGCTCGTCGATCGCCGGTCGACTCTCGAATTCGTCGCTTCCATGGCTGAATTGCAGGAACGCGCGCGCGCATTTGATCTGGCTATTGAAAATATTTATGGGCGCACGCGCCGGGTGCTGGCGCGCTACGCGGGTGTGGACTACAACACACCACGCGCGGAGATTGCGGCGCGGGTCGCGGCGCGCTCTTCGCTTGAGGCACACTCGCTTGAAACGTTAATGCGACAATCCGAGGAAGCAATCAATGGCGCCCCAATCAGTGAACGGCAGTCAATTCAACTGGTAAAGCGGCTACGTGAAGTTGAGAACGCCCTGGGACTGCGCATGCGGTCGCGGCAGGTGAAACAAACGGCGCAGAATATTTGAACAACGCAACGCGTTGTACTTGGTACTTTGTACTTAGTGCTTCGTCCTTCATTCGTTATACTCCGGAGTTCCTTATCAAAGTACAAAGCACGAAGTACCAAGTACCTAAGCACCCAATCCCGAATCAAGGACAAGCGAAGAATGATCGATTACGTCTCCTCTACTGTCGAACATATCCGGCGCGAGCTGGGCAAGATCATCGTCGGCCAGGACGAGCCTATCGAACAAATCCTGGTGGCGCTGCTTGCCGAGGGCCACGCACTGATTGAAGGCGTGCCCGGCACGGCGAAAACGCTAACCGTTAAGACGCTGTCGCGCATCGTTAACGCGAACTTTGGGCGCATTCAATTCACGCCGGACTTGATGCCGTCCGACATTACCGGCACAAATGTTTTCAACGTTGCGACCTCGGCCTTTAACCTGCGGCCTGGGCCAATCTTTACCGACATCCTGCTCGCCGACGAAATTAATCGCACGCCGCCCAAAACGCAGGCGGCGTTGCTGGAAGCGATGGAAGAGCGGCAGGTAACGATTGACGGCGAGCTGCATCGTCTGTCGCCGATTTTTACTGTGCTCGCGACTGAGAATCCGATTGAGTACGAAGGCACGTATCCGCTTCCGGAAGCGCAGCTCGATCGGTTCATGTTGAAGATCCTGCTGGACTATCCCGAGGAAGAGCAGGAGCGTCAGGTCGTTGCAAATTGGGATGCGGGTTTTAATTCGCGCCGGCTGGCTGACGTAGACATTCAACCGCTCAGCGACGCGGATGCGATCGCGCGCTGCCGGCATGAAGTTGCGACCGCGCGCATGGAACCGGGCGTGCAACATTACGCGGTCGACCTCGTACGGCGAACTCGCTCTCATCCTTTTATTCATTATGGTGCAAGTCCGCGCGCGTCGGTGGCTTTGTTGTTGTGTTCGAAAGCGCTGGCAGCGATTCGCGGCCGCGACTTTGCGACGCCTGACGACGTGCGCGATGTAGCACGGCCTGTGCTGCGACACCGATTGAGTCTACGTGCTGAAGCAGAACTCGACGGCGCCACGCCAGACGCGGTGATTACGGATATTCTTAAGAGCGCGGAAGTCCCGCGTTAGTTTGAAAGAGAAGAGCGGGGGCATGTCCCCTTCCTGAGCTGAGAGATCTTCGACGGTGCTCATGGCAACAGTCCAAGCCCCACTTTGCGAAACAATTCTCTAGAATGCCGCTCAACTCTGAAGTTGACGATCACCTGGTTAAGCTCGCGGTCAGGAAGGCGGGCATGCCCCCGCTCTTGTCTGGCTTTTGACTTCTGACCTCTGACTTCTGACCTCTGTGCTTTCATGCGCTTTGTTTTCAGCAAACTGTTCTACCTTCTGATTGCGGCGGGCTTTGTTGTGCTCTCGCTCTCGTGGGGGCGGCCGTTGCTGCGCTGGGCGGCGCTTGCTTACGACGTTGGGTTGATCACTCTCGCCATCGTTGATGCGCGTCGCAGTCAATTTCCAAGCGAAGTTCAGGTCACACGCACGTTCGGCGGCCGCTTTGCGGTGGGCGCTGAGACCGAAGTCAGGGTAAACATTCGCAACCTTCAGCCGCACGGGATCACGCTGGTCGTTAAAGACGAGTATCCGCCGCAGATGAAGCTGTCGGGTTTGCGCGAAGCGAAGATCCGCGTTGACGCGCGTACGTCGGCAGCATTGGTGTATGGAGTAATACCTTCTCGGCGCGGCCAGTTTGAGTTTGGCAAAATCGCCGTGCGCTTTTTGTCGCGTTTGAATCTCGTCTGGTGCCAAACGAATTTGGCCGAGGCGACGACGGTGAAAGTTTATCCAAACATGCGGCGTGCGCGCGAAGCTGAGTTGAAAGCGCTGGGCGCGCGTTCCTTAGTTGCAACTCATCGCAAGACTTCCTGGCGCGGCGAAGGTCGCGAGTTTGAGTCGTTGCGTGATTACGTTCGCGGCGATGAGCTGAGACACATTTCCTGGACCGCAACGGCAAGACGGGGAAAGTTAACTACCAGGCAGTATCAAATCGAACGCGACCAGACGATTCTGATCGCCATCGATGGCGGGCGTCTGATGACCGCGCGCATCGAGCAGGAAACGAAACTTGATTCGGCGGTGCATGCGGCGCTGGCCTTGATGTCGGCCGCGGCGCGTGCTGGTGATAACGCCGGATTGCTTGTTTTTGGGCGCAAAATTAAGAGTTTCCTGCCACCCAGCCGCGGCCGCGAACACATGGATGCCGCGCTGGAATCGCTTTACGCGGTCGAGCCCGAGATGATCGAGCCTTCTTATTCGCGCGCGTTCGAGTTCATTGCCGCCAACAGTAAACGACGTTCGCTGGTTGTGCTGTTGACGGATCTGGTTGATGAAGAAGGCTCAAAAGAATTGCTGGCTTCGTTGAAACTGTTGCGGCCGCGGCATCTGCCGCTGGTCGTGACCATTGCCGATCGCGATCTTAGATCCGTGGTTAGTGAAGTACCGGCGACAGTCAAGGATCTCTTTACGCAATCAGTGGCCGAAGAAATAATGTACCTGCGCGAAGCAGCACTGCGCCGAGTCGAATCGCAAGGCGGCTTGGCGTTGGATGTTACAGCGGCAGCGCTGGCGCCGGCCTTGTTGGAAAAATATTTGCAAGTGAAAGAGAGAGGATTGCTGTAAAGAGGCAGAGGTCAGAGGTCAGAAGTCAGAGGTCAGAGGTCAGAGGTCAGAAGTCACAGGTCAGAAGACACAGGTCAGAGGTCAGAGGTCAGAGATCAGAAGTCACAGGTTAGAATTCAGAGATCAGAAGTTCGAGATCGTTGGATCGGAAATCCCAACGGCGACTGCTCTTTTCTGCCTTCTGCCGTCTGACTTCTGACCTCCGACCTCTGACCTCGAACCTGTGATCTCAAGACCAAACTCCCGGGATGGTTGTAGCGCACGACGGGCATTTTCCTTCCGGTGTCACGCGCATTTTCTTAATCACATAACCGTAACGCTCCACCAGTAACTCATCACACGTCGGGCAGTAAGTGTTTTCCCAGCGCCCAACTCTGCCTGGAAGATTTCCCGCATAGATGTAGCGCAGACCGGCGTCGCGACCGATCTCGCAGGCGCGAATCAATTGTTCCGCGGTTGTGTGGGCGTTTTCCGTCATGTGGTAGTCCTGATGAAACGCGGTCACATGCCAGGGAATGTCGGGCGAAACTGAGGCAATAAAGTCGGCCGCGCGCTTGAGCTCATCTTCAGAATCGTTGAAGCCGGGAATGACTAACGTCACAATCTCTTCCCAGAAACCGCGTTCATGGACCATCTGTACCGTCTCAAGAATGTTATCGACCACACCACCAAGCTGGCGATAGTTCTTATCGTTCATCGACTTCAAATCGATCTTGTAGCAGTCGGTCCAGGGCCGCAGGTAGTCGAGCACTTGGGGCGTGGCGTTGCCATTTGAAATAAACGCCGTGCGAAAGCCTGCGGGGCGCGCTTGCTTGAAAACATCAACGGCCCACTCGGCTGTGATCAGCGGTTCGTTGTAACTACTGCCGACCATTGAGGCGCCGTAAGCCTTGGCCATGGCAACCAGTCGTTCAGGCGTGACGACTTGCGGCGACGTGCCGGCCGCGTCGTCGCGCAGCGCCTGCGACGTCAGCCAGTTTTGGCAGTAAGCGCAGTGCAGATCGCAACCCAGCATGCCGAAAGTTAAGGTGTCGGAGCCGGGAAGCGCATGAAAGAACGGCTTCTTCTCCGTCGGGTCGCAGGCGAGAGCGGCTACATAATTTGTTGGTACGCGCAGATGCCCGCTTTCGTTAAAGCGAACCTTGCAGATGCCGCGCTTGCCTTCTTTGATCAGGCAGCGATGCCCGCACGCGAAACATTTCAACGCGCGGTCTTCCATGTGTTCAGTTAGTTCCGCCGCGCCCTCAGTGGTGAGCGTGTCGAGGACTTGAGCTAACGGAGCAGCTTTCGTGCTAATGGGCATAACGAAAAGCCTTGTCTTCGTCCTTGGCGCTTTGAACTTAATACGAAGATAATACCAGGGAGAACAAAGTACAAAACACAAAGCACGAATTACACTTTTTATGATCATTGAAGAAATCACAGTCACAGCATTTCAACAGCACACGCGCATTGTCGGCTGCGAGAAAACGAAACGCGCGATCTGCATAGATCCGGGCGACGCTTCGGAAGAAATTGTGGCCGCAATAGATAGACACGGGTTTGAGCTCCAGGCGATTGCGGTCACTCACGCGCACCTCGATCACATTGGCGGGGTGTCGGCCTTAAAGAAATTGAAGCCGGCGGCCGCCATCATGATTCATAAAGCGGACGAGTTTATCTATGACGCGTTGCCGACGCAGGCGGCCTGGATCGGTGTGCCGCAGTCCCAGTGGGCTGCGTTGGGCTTTGATTTCGAGACGCCGCCAAAAGCCGACGGTTATTGGGAAGATGGGCAGACATATAAGGTTGGCGAGCTTGAGTTTCAGATCATTCACTGTCCCGGTCACACGCCCGGCCATGTCGTTTTGTTCGAAGCAAACGAACGCAAGGTTTTTGTGGGCGATGTGTTGTTTGCCGGTTCGGTGGGCAGGACTGATTTGCCCGGCGGATCGACTGAGCAACTGATGGATTCGATCAATAACAAACTACTGCCGCTGGGTGATGACGTGGAAGTTTATTCCGGGCACGGGCCAGTAACCACGATTGGTCACGAGAGAAAAACAAATCCGTTTCTCACTGGAATTTACAAGCTTGGCGCGGGCAGGTTTTAAAAAAAATCCACAGATTTCGCGGATTACACAGATTAGTAAGAGCAAGAGAATTCTGCTGCAAGTGGATAGCCCCCCGCTCTATTTAGCCCCACCGCACGCTCAGACACGAACCCGCTCAGATTTTTCTCGATGCTTCCAAATCGGTGAAATCTGCGCAATCTGCAGGATGACTAGGAATTATTTTTTGGTAGGGCCACGCAGGCGACTGGATTTCATTTCTTCCCACTTGTCCTTCAACTCATCCTTGAGCTGACTCGGTAACGATTCTACCGGAACATTATTTTGCGCGCAGAAGTGACGCCAGAGGACAAAGCGCAAATCGAATTGCCCAGTCTCTTCGGAAATCGTGTTGTCGACGGGGGGTGGAGTTTTCTTCTTGTTTTCGGCCATTAGTTCTTCACTCTACTCAGCTTGATTGATTCAGAGTCTAGCAGCTTCTGCTGATTTAAGTTAATAGCCGAAGAGTTTGTAAGATGAAAAAGGCAAAAACAACATGGTCGTACGCCCGGTCGCCGCGATAACAGAAAAAGACGCGTGGCTTTCCACGCGTCTTTAAGAGCTCAGGCCGGACGCACATGCGAACGCCTCTGGTTTCACTACCTGGGCATCAAAACAGTATCAACCACATGAATAACGCCGTTCGATTGATACACGTCGCCGACAGTCACAATGGATGTGCCGCCCTTCTCATCCCGCAGAACCAGGTTCTTACCGCTCATCGTTGCGGTTAATTTGCCGCCACTCACCGTCGTAAGCTGCGCCGAACCGCGGCCTTTCTTAATCGCCTTCATAATCGCCTTAGAGTCCAGGCGGCCGGCGACCACGTGGTAGGTCAAAACCTTCGACAACATTGACTTGTTCTCCGGTTTCAAAAGCATGTCCACTGTTCCTGCTGGCAGCTTATCAAACGCCGCATTTGTCGGAGCAAACACAGTAAAGGGACCTTTACCCTTAAGTGTATCGACTAAGCCAGCCGCTTTGACCGCAGCTACCAAAGTCGTGTGGTCCGCAGAATTCACTGCATTGTCAACGATGTCTTTGGTGCGATACATTGCCGCACCGCCCACCATTGGATTGTTATTATGGCGCATCGAATTGCCCATCATGTTGTCCTGCGCCATAGCGTTATGCGCGCCCATCGATGCCACCGCAAGCAGCACCATAAAAAACATTCGTCTCATTCTCTTCCTCCTGTTAAGTTCAACCATTAGTTTTTTTCAACGTTCTGCCAAATATACGGTCGGCCTTACGATTCGGATTTAGTCCCTTCGAAGTTTGTCGATATTCCGTGATCATCGTTGAAATGACTGAAGCATTTGAGTTGGACAACGATGAGCCGTCACACCGTTGACACAGGATTCACGTTTTCCAGGACGCGGCGCGGCAACTTAGCGCCTGGGTAATCTCAACAAGGAGCGGACTGCCGTCTCTATACTTGGCCACGCTGAGGACTGAGGGGCGATCAAATCGAAATGGCCTGCTTGGGGCAGAATGGTCAGGCGAACTCTGTCACCTTTCTTTCTTGCAGCTACATCGTAGTTTTTACTGAAATCAACCGGCACAATTTTATCCAGCGCACCCTGTATCAGTTGCTGTTCAATCTTCAGAGGCAACAGGTCGATCGGGGATGTCTGTTGATATCTCTCAGGAACTTCTTCCGGTGATCCACCTAGCAGCTTAGTTACAGCATCGCCACAGTTTGGCCGGTACTTTCGCAGATCAGTGATGCCGGCAAGCGAGACCACCCCGCGCAATGGCAACGGGTTGTTGGTAAATAAAGGACTGTTCCTGGGTAGTCGACGACGAGCGGCCAACCATAGTGCCAACTGCCCGCCCGCTGAGTGACCAATGACGATGACCCGCTTTAGATCCAGCGGGTATGAACGCGCCAGTACGCGTAGATAATCTGTGCCGTGGGCCACATCAACAAACGTTCCTGGCCAGCCGCCGCCAGGATTTCCGATTCGGCGATATTCCAGACTCCAGGTTGCCACACCGAGGCTCGTAAGCCGGGCCGTGAAGTTCTCGAGATGGGTTAGATCATACTCGGGAAACCAACAACCGCCGTGAATGACCACGACTACTGCATGACGCCCTTTTCCAGTTGGCAAACGAAGCTCGCCAAATTGAGAAGGATCGTTTCCGTATGCAACTCGCCGCGCCCCGGCTGGTGATGGCAGTTTCTTTATGTCATCAAAGCTCACATTCTGGGCAGCCGCTGGCTGAGTGGGAATCAGGAAAACTGCCGCCAAAGTAAGCGCGCAAACAAGGACCGCCATTGCTCGAATTCGCCCGTTCATGATCTTCCTTCCCGATCGCGTTGAGAGGATAAACCGTCGAATTCTTCGGGCAATAAACTCCGCACGAAGTTCCCAATCTGTTTCACTAAATCGGGAGTGGCGGTAAGTTTTTCGATTTTCGCAACAATGGCCGAACCCACCACAGCGGCATCAGCGTAGCGACAGACCTCGTGCACATGTTCAGGAGTGGCGATACCGAAACCGAGAGCGATCGGCAAATCGGTTACGTTGCGAAGACGCGCGACGAGCTTTTCTGCTTCGCTGCTGACCTCGACTTGCTCTCCGGTAACACCGGTTCGAGACACGGCATAAATAAATCCGCTGGCGCGTGTCGCGATCATCCGCAAGCGTTCGTCGGTAGAAGTTGCCGCAGCCAGGAAGACGCAATCGAGATCGTACCTTGCCAGTGCGGCGGCAAAGTCTTCGGCTTCTTCCGGTGCCAGGTCCGTCACCAATACTCCGTCAACTCCTGCGCGCTGCGCGGCCTCGCCTAAGCGCTCCAAGCCAAATTGCAGCAAGGGATTGAAATAACTAAACAGAACGACCGGTACATCCATCTCACGGCGTGCTTCGCCGATGACTTTTAAACTAGCGACAACGTCAACGCAGTTTCGCAGCGCGCGCATCGACGAGCGCTGAATCACCGGGCCGTCTGCGATTGGATCGCTGAACGGAACGCCCACCTCAATCAGGCTGGCGCCTGTGTTTGCGAGTTCAATCAGAAGCTCCCGCGTGGTCGTCAGATCAGGATCGCCAGCTGTGATAAACGGTATCAGCCCGCGTTTTCCTTCCGATCGAAGTCGGCCGAACGTTTCAGAAATACGACTCATAACACTGCTCGCTTGTTTAATTCTGCAATTGTCCCAATATCCTTATCACCACGGCCGGAGAGGTTGATGATCATGATTTGCTTTGAACTTAACTCGGGCGCTATGCGCAGGGCGTGGGCAACCGCGTGAGCCGACTCGAGCGCCGGAATGATGCCTTCCAATTTTGAAAGGATATGAAATGCCGCGAGGGCTTCGGAGTCAGAGACTGAGACATACTCCGCGCGTCCAGAGTCGTGCAGATAAGCGTGCTCGGGGCCAATTGCCGGATAATCCAAACCCGCAGAGATCGAATGTGTGGTCGCGATTTGTCCATGCTCGTCTTGCAGGATGTAACTCATAGTGCCGTGCAAAACTCCAGGTCGGCCACCGACTTGGGCATTGAAACGAGCGGCGTGTTGTCCCAGCTCATCGCCGCGTCCGCCGGCTTCGACGCCGACTAGCCGCACTGATTTGTCTTTTAGAAAGGGGTAGAAGAGACCAATAGAATTGGAACCTCCACCGACGCAGGCAACCAGAACGTCCGGCAGTCGTTTCTCCAGCTCGAGAATTTGTTCTCGTGTCTCGTGGCCGATCACACTTTGGAAATCGCGCACCATCATCGGGTAAGGGTGCGGTCCGAGGGCGCTTCCCAAGAGGTAATAAGTGTCCCCTACGTTGGTCACCCAATCGCGTAGCGCGTCGTTCACTGCATCCTTGAGGGTGCGCGAACCGCCATCAACTGCACGCACCTCTGCTCCCAGCAGTTCCATGCGAAAGACGTTGAGCGCCTGGCGGCGCATATCGTCGGCGCCCATATAAATCACGCACTGCAAATCAAACAGCGCGCAAACGGTAGCTACTGCGACTCCATGTTGGCCCGCGCCGGTTTCGGCGATCACGCGTCGTTTGCCCATGCGCCGCGCGAGCAGGGCCTGACCCAATGCGTTGTTAATTTTGTGCGAGCCGGTGTGCGAAAGGTCTTCGCGTTTCAAATAGATTCGTGCGCCACCTGCCTTCTGCGACAAGCGAGCGGCAGTAGACAACGGTGTCGGTCGACCTGAGTAGTTACGCAAGAGATCAGACAACTCTGACTGAAAACCAGAGTCCGCTCGCGCCGCTATATAAGCCGTTGTGAGTTCCTCGAGCGGCGCCATCAAAGTTTCCGGGACATAGCGTCCACCGTATTGATTCCAACGGCCACGAGCGTCAGGTTGTGTTTGCTGCATTGTTTTATCCTTGCTGGAACGGGGGTGCGCTTCCTTCATTTGCTGTTTTCGCCGCGACAATTAATTCGTAGAGCCGCGCCTCGTCTTTGTGCCCGGGTGAACTTTCGACTGAGCTGCAAACGTCGACCGCATAAGGCCGCACCATCCGGACAGCCTCGGTTACGTTCTCCGGAGTAATTCCTCCAGCGAGAAACAATCTCGAAACATAGTTCCGCGCTTCGTTCGCAATCGACCAGTCAAACTGCTCTCCGGTCCCACCGCGAGCTCCGGAGCTGAACGTATCTAAGAGAATGGCGTCAGTCGCGTATTCAGAGAGGTCTTTGGGTGTAAAGTCTTTGCCGACTCGCAACGCTTTGATTACCGAATAATTTTTCAAGGCGCGACAATAGGCGGGCGACTCGTCGCCGTGTAACTGGACCGCGGTAATACCGCTGGCTGCTGCGATTGAAGCGACTGCTTCGGGCCTTTCCTGGTTAACAAATATTCCTACATTAAGGACCTGCTCCGGCAATTGTTCGATGATTTCCCGTGCCGCCTCGGGTCTGAGATAACGCGGGCTGCGTTTGTAAAAGTTGAAGCCCAACATGTCAGCACCCGCTCGCACCGTTGCGAGGGCATCTTTGAGATTGGTGATGCCGCAAACTTTGACCCGCACCAACCGCTCACCCGACTCTCGAATGAGCGCCTGTAATCGCTTCGCCGGGTCGGGGGCGCGCATTAGCGACTCCCCAATCAAGAAGCCGCGGTATCCAATGGCTCGCAAACGACGTAAGTCAGCGCTCGAATTTATTCCGCTTTCAGTAACCAAAAGGGTTTGGGGTGAAACTTGACGTGCCAATTCCTCAGACACGTCAAGTGAGACGTCGAACGTTTGCAAATTACGATTATTGACACCGATGAGGCTGGCGCCGGCGCGCTGGGCCCGTCTCATTTCATCGCCGGTATGCACTTCCACGAGTGCGTCCAGACCCAACTCTTCTTCAGCCAGCCGGCGAAGTCGCGTTAGTTCGGCATCGCTCAGTGCGGCCACAATCAGGAGTGCGGCATCAGCTCCGGCTGCTGCTGTCTCATAGATTTGGTATTCATCAACAATGAAGTCTTTCCTTAGAATTGGCAGAGGGGTCACTGCGCGGACCTCACGGAGGTCATTAAGGGAGCCGCGGAAGTAGTGTTCTTCCGTTAATACAGAGATGGCTGCTGCGCCACCGCGCGTGTAAGCTCGTGCTGTTTCAGCCGGATGAATGTTTTCTCGAATCATCCCCTGCGAGGGTGACGCGCGTTTGAACTCGGCAATTATGTTTGGACCAATAGATTTAAGCGCGTGGCGCAGGGCGTGCGGCTCACTTGCGTTTCGCACCTCCGCCGCACGCTTGCGTAAAACATCCAGGGGACAAACGAGCTGTGCGTCCGCGAGCCGGACCCGCCCGCGTTCAAGGATTTGCGCCAGAAAGTTTGTATTTGAATTCATTGGTTCGTGGCCCTTATTAATTCATCCAACTTAGCCTGTCCCTTTCCTTCATCGATGCTCTGTTCCGCACGCCAACGTGCCTCGTTCAAACTGGCCGCGGCGCCGCCGACAAAGAGGGCAGCTGCAGCGTTGATAATTATCAAGTCGCGGGCGGCGTCGCGCCGTTGACCACTGAGAACGTCACGAATCAGGCGCGCGCTGTCCGCCGCGTCACCGCCGCGCACGGTTTCCAGCGATGCGAGCCGCAAGCCGAAATCCTCCGGGCCGAGCTCAAACGTTCTAACGCTTCCGCTGGCCGCCTCAGCCACTATGGTCCTGCTGGCGAGTGTGATTTCGTCCAACCCGTCCAGCCCATGAACCACCCAGGACCGTTTGGTATCCAAAGCGCCGAGCGTCTGCGCCAACGGCTGAACCATCGACTCATGCCAAGCGCCGACAATTTGGCTGGGCGCACGGGCCGGATTTGTTAACGGCCCGAGCAGGTTGAAAACCGTGCGCACGCCCAGTTGGCGGCGCACTCCGGCAACGCGCGCCGTTGTTCCATGGTAAAGGGGCGCAAACATGAAACAGATACCCAGCTCGTTAAGGCAGTGCTCTGAGATTTCAGGAGAGGCGCTGACTTGTACACCTAACGCCGCAAGAACGTCGGCACTGCCGGTGCGACTGCTGGCGGCACGATTGCCGTGCTTTGCTACGGGTAGCCCGGCGCCAGCAATCACAAACGCAGCAGCGGTTGAGACGTTAAAGGTCTTGGCGTTGCTGGAGCCGGTTCCGGCGGTATCAACAAAACGTTCATGCCGGCTGTGAATGCGCACCGCTCGTGAGCGCATTGCACTGGCCATGCCGACAAGTTCATCTACCGTTTCGCCTTTGATGGCCAGCGCAACCAACGCCGCACCGATTTGAGCGTCCGTTGCCTCACCATCCAGCAACGCTCCGAGAAAAACCTCAGCTTCGTGACGCCCAAGGCTTTGCCCAAGGAGCAGGCGCGACAAGAAAGTGCGCAGCGACAAGTCGGTCTGCGTTCGTTTTTCACCTGGCGTCGAATTGAATATCGCCGGTTTTTTGTTGGCTTCTGTCTGCATAGTTCGCAAAAAGAAAAACCCGCTGCCAGTCTTATTCTGGCAGCGGGCCTCAAAGTTGATTCTGTGCTTTACGACTTAATCTAATGCACTCAACACCAAGGGTCGCGACTGCCAATAAATGACCGCCCACCAACCATTACTGGTTGTTGCTGCAACTTTGGCATCGCGAGTGATGTTGAAATTCATAAAAACTGTTCCTAACCGAGGGTAGTCTTATATCGATTCAGAAGACTGGTGTCAAACTCTCTTGAGCTCACAGTGCCGGTTTGAAAGAAACAAAGTCGTTGCGGGCAAACGTCCCGCGAACGCATCAGGCGCCGCTGCTTAGGTATATCGCACCGGTGGGCGATTGGACGCCACCTGCTGGTTCCAAGGTGATTGCAAACACAGCGCCGTTCATCGCTTCAGCGGGGACTTGATCCTGCAAACTGCCGTTGCCGTTCGTGTCGGTGGCAAACACCCTGCCTGGCATTGGCTTGCTGCCCATGATGTACCAAAGTTGATAAGCCTTACCTGCCGGAGCTGCCGGCAGACCTTTCGCCATCAGCATGGCATGACCATTCTTGTCGTAAGCGATCATCGCGTGCGCGCCCGGCGCAACGTTGGTGCCGGCCAACTCGGTCATGCGTGATCCGGGGGTGGTTATCAATGCCAGCACTTCTCGTTCGTGCGCGAGTTGCTGCTGAGTCTCGCTCAGCTCTGAAGATAATTTAGCGACTTCATTCTTAGCCGAACGGTTCTGTTGCCAGATGACGAACAGCGAAATAGCTAGTGCTACCAAAGCCACCGAAGCCGCAATCGCGTAATAAGGAGAAACAGCAGACCTGACATTTTTTTCCGGGCGTTCAAAAGGAATAACTTTCGAACCAATGCGACCCTGGCTCGGTTCGCGCTGATCATGCTGGACACTTTGAGAAGCCTGGCTGCTCAGGCTGGGCCGGTTGTCGGCATGAATCGCAGCAAGAATGCGCTCCCGAACCAGCGGTGATGGTTCGATGGGTGTGGCTTCAAAGGCAAGCAACGCCGCCGTCGCATCCCACTGGTTCGCTTCAGCGCGACATTCAGCGCACGTCTCAAGATGAGCCTGGAAATCGCGCGCGTCTGCAGCGTCAAGCGCAGACAGGGCACTCGCAATCATCAACTCCTTATAGTTTTCGTGCGTCATACTCATCACCGGTTACCCTATGGCTTCCAGTTGTGTTCCCAAAGTTGTGCGCAATTTGGTCATGCCCGCGCGCATTCGAGTCTTCACGGTCCCCAGCGGCGAATCGAGTTTCGCCGCGATCTCCGCTTGGGTTAGTCCTTCAAAATACGCCAGCTGCAAGGTGCGCCGCTGATCTTCGGGCAGCTCAGCAAGAGCCCGCTGCACGATCTCACGTTGTTCAGATCTAACTGTGTCCTTTAGTGCGTCAGAGGCTTCCCCAGGCTGATCCTGGGCCGCTGACGTGGCCAGACGCTGGCGGGCGCCAAGTTGGCGGAGACGATCGATGGCGCGGCTACGGGTCAGGGTCACCAGCCAGGTAAAGGGCTTGCCACGCTTCTCATCAAAATCAGCAGCTCGTCGCCAAACTTGCAAGAATACCTCCTGCAAAATATCTTCCGCTTCCTCGCGGCTACCTAATATACGAACCAGGAGGCCAAAGAGGATTACTCGATATTGGTCGTACAGGCGAGCTAACGCCGCTTCATCGCCGCTTGCGATGGCATGAAGAAGCTCGACGTCCAAAATTTGCTCGGTCTGCACTCCCGACATACTACTCACTTGATATACGCGGTCGCGGGGTTCATAGGATTGCGTAACTGATGAATTCTTAGACAGGCCTGGTGGGGGTGTGAAATCCGGTAGTCAGACGACGCTTCAATTGTTAAAGAATTGAGGGCGAACACAGCGCGTCCGCCTTCCATCGTTTCGTCTTCCGGAAAGTCAGCGACCGTAAAATTTCCGCTGGTCACGCAATAGTGATTTCATCCGATAGATACACATCCTGAATTGCGTTTAGTAATTCGATACCTTCTGCCATCGGACGTTGAAACGCCTTACGTCCCGAGATTAGTCCAGTGCCGCCGCCGCGTTTGTTGATAACCGCAGTGCGCACCGCTTCCGCCATGTCGCTGGCGCCTTTGGATTCACCGCCGGAATTAATCAAGCCGCAACGGCCCATGTAGCAGTTGGCAACCTGGTAACGCACCAGATCGATGGGGTTGTCGGTCGTTAGCTTCTCGTAAACGATCTTGCTCGTCTTGCCATAAGACTTGCCCAATTCTTTTTCCACCGCCAGGTAGCCGCCGTTTCGTTCCGGAAGTTTCTGCTTGATGATGTCGGCCTGAATGGTTACGCCCAGATGATTTGCCTGGCCGGTTAAATCAGCGGCAGCGTGCATGTCGCCTTCCGGAGTCTTGAATTTTGAGTTGCGCAGGTAGCACCACAAAATGCAGGCCATGCCGAGTTCGTGTGCCTGAGCGAAGGCATTGGCGATTTCAGTTAGCTGCCGGGTCGACTCGTCCGAGCCAAAATAAATTGTGGCGCCGACCGCCACCGCGCCCATGTTGTGCGCTTCTTTCACCGTGCCAAACAGGACTTGATCGAATTTGTTCGGCAGCGTCAAGAGTTCGTTGTGATTGATCTTCACGATGAAGGGAATCTTGTGCGCATACCTGCGGGCGACCGTGCCCAGCACGCCAAAGGTGGAAGCAACTGCGTTGCAGCCGCCTTCGATGGCCAGCTTCACAATGTTTTCCGGATCAAAGTATTGCGGGTTAGGAGCGAACGACGCGCCAGCCGAATGCTCGATGCCCTGGTCCACCGGCAGGATTGAAAGGTAACCGGTCTTTGCCAGTCGACCATTGTCGAAAAGAGTTTGCAGCGAACGCAGAACCGCTGGGGAACGATCGGAAGCAGACCACACCCGATCGATAAAATCCGGGCCGGGCAAATTGAGCGTGTCTTTGCTTATTGCCGTTGCCTGGTGGTCCAGCAGGGTGCGCGCGTTGTCGCCCAGCAACTCTTCAATGCGGTCGAGACTGGTAGTCCCTCGTTTCAATTCTGTAGCCATTCTTCCTCCTGAATAGACCGAAGCGAGCGCGAAATCTGAGAATTTCCTAATGAATCAGCCATGATTATAACATACCGAGCCGGTTCTGACCCGCCGCACCCATGACCTTGCTGGTTAATGCTGTTCGATGACCGAGCGGCAGCGAATGCGGCCAATGCGGCGCCCGCCGCACTCCAAAGAGTTGAGCTTTCTCTTACCATCTCAGCGAGCTGCTTGGGCCATTGCCGCCAGCGACTCGCGGCCAAATCGCTTTTGCAGCCGGCGCGTCCAGGGCAACCCTAGTTTTACGATTACTTTTTGCGGGCGCGAAAAGGCATAGATGTCGTACCAAACCGAATTGTCTTCGAGGCATTCGATCATAAAGCGTTCCTCACCGCGCTCGGCGTGGTCCGGCAGAGTTCCATAAGCAAAACCAAATCTTTTGACTCGGCCATCCTCGTTAATCGTGTAGACAATGCGGCACGCGTTCAGCGACCAGAAGCCAAATGTGTGCGCCTGGACCGCGACGGTCGTGCCCGTTTGCAGCGGACTGCCGTGCGGCATGACGCTGGCCCAGCCCAGTTCAAAATGCCGCCATTTGCTTAACGCGTCGCTTGCTCGCATGAAAGTTTCGCGACCTTCACCTAACCGAATGCGATTGTGATCGAGGGTGTAACCAACCGGGGGTTCGGTTTGGGTCGCGCCAACTGCGGCATAAGAAAACGGCAGATCTTTTTGTGAAGCAATGAACCGGCGAATGCGTGCCGCGGTAGGCTGGCGCAACAGAAACATTTTCTAGTCGCTCCTGGGTTTGTTGCCGCCGATTCCCGTGGCCCCGCGCGCTCGCGGGTGATGATTGTCATAGGCGGCGCGCAGGTGTTGGTCGGTTATGTGCGTGTAGATTTGCGTCGTGGAAATGTCGCTGTGGCCCAACAACGCCTGGACTGAGCGCGAGTCGGCGCCGTGTTGCAGCAGGTGCGTGGCAAAACTATGGCGCAGCGTGTGCGGCGAAACGTGGCTGATGCCTATGCTCTCTGCATAACTCTTGATTGTCGCCCAGGCAAAGTGGCGCGTCAGTGGTTTGCCACGATAAAGAAAAAGATTTGGGTAAGGTGACTTGCCATAATCCGCTTTGAGCGCCGCATACTGTTGCAGCCAGTGGATCGAGCTCTTGCCCAGCGGCACGCGCCGCTCTTTGCTGCCTTTGCCATGACAATTTACGATGCCACCGTGAAGATCAACGTCGGTTTGTTTCAGCGTAACCATTTCCGAAACACGCAGGCCGGCGGCGTACATCAACTCCAGCATTGCGCGATCGCGTATGCCGTCGGGTGTCGAAATATCAGGCGTGGCAAACAAGCGATCAATTTCTTCTTCGGTCAGAAACTTTGGCAGGTAGGAAAACTTTTGCGGCGTGTCGAGATCTTCCGCCGGATGCTGTTTGATGTGGCCGTCCAGCATTAGAAAACGAAAGAAGCCGCGGGCGGCACTGACCGATCGAGCCACAGAAGAAGGCGCCAGCCCTTCGCGAGAAAGCTGAGCGATCCATTTGCGCAGGTCTGCGCGAGTTAAATCAGAAACAGGCGTCTTTGTCTTAGCGGCCCAAAGCTCAAGGCGGTTGAGGTCGCGGCGATAACTTTCGAGCGTATTGCGCGAAAGGCCCTTCTCAACCTGAATGTAGGTGAGAAACTCTTTTACTAGATCGCGTTGGGTGATCGACTTTGCCATTCTTTCTTTGGTTTTGGGTCTTTGGACTTGGGTCTTTGACTTAGATCTTCCAAAGACGAAAGGCCGAAGACCAAAGACCGGAAACGAATTATAGTCGAGGTTAGTTAAGGTAAGAGCTTTATTCGTAGCGGAGGCACTCGATTGGATCGAGTCGAGAAGCTTTGCGCGCCGGCCAAACACCAAAGATCAAACCGACGCCAACCGAGACGGTCAGTCCGGAGACAACCGCCCAACTGGGTATGGTGGCAGGCAAAGAAGGAATAAGCAGCATGACGACGCGGCTGATGCCGACGGCCAATATCACGCCAAGGATGCCGCCAAGAAAAGTCAGCGTCATCGCCTCAAACAAAAACTGCCGCACAATATCTTTGCGGCGCGCGCCAAGTGCTTTCCGCACGCCAATCTCTTTGGTTCGTTCAGTCACACTCACCAGCATGATATTCATCACGCCAATGCCGCCAACCAAAAGGCCCAGGCTGGAAATAGCGATTGCAATCAGACCGACCATCGCCGTGATGCTGTCAAACTGTTCGATAAACTTGTCGGCAGTCTTGATATCGAAATTGTTAGGATCGCCAAACTTCACATTGCGCCGCCGCCGCAGTATTTCTTCTGACTGTTGCAAGGCTTCAGTAGTCTGTCCTGAACGAGCCTTGATCACCAACATCGTGTAGCCGCGTGCGGGTGCGATTTTTTGCGCCGTGCGGAAAGGAATCATCACGGCGTTGTCTTCGTCGTTCTCACCAAAGAAGCCTGCTTTCCTCTTTTCCAACACGCCCACGACTTCGAAATTGTATCCGCCCATACGCACCTTTGTGCCGGCGATTTGGTTCTGTCCGGGAAAGAGTGCGTCGGCTGCGTTGACCCCAATGACCATGACGTTGGCGCGCTGCTGATCATCGTTCTCAGTTATGAAACGCCCTTCTTTGATCACGATGTTAGTGATGTCGTCGTAGTTTGCGGAAACGCCCTGCGTGTCTCCCCAGCGATAGTTATGTCCCTGGTAAGTAACGTTGTCGTCGAAAGGCCCGCCGCTATAGCCGATGTTCGGGGCCTGGTAACCCACTTCTTCCACCGCGCTCGCTTGAGCTGCGATTGTCTCGGCGTCATCGACGGTTAATGGTTTTCGCAGCCGCTCAGAACGGTCCTCGCCGGTGTGTGGCCCGGTTGACAGGTGAAAAGCGTAGATGTTGTTGGTGCCGTATTCCTCGATCATCGAGACGATGTTTTGCCGCAGTCCGGTGAGGATGGAAGCGATAGTGATTGCGGTCATGACTCCGATCACGATCCCCAGAACAGTCAGGAAACTTCTGAACTTGTGTGAACGAACGCTCTCCAGGGCCATCCGGAGCGTTTCCGTCAACACACTTTTTGGAAGTTTTAATTTCATTTTAGTTAACAACGCACAAGCAACAAGGAATCATTCAGAAACAAAATCTCATGGTGGGGAAGGGGGTATGCCCCCGCTAAGCTTGGGAGCCATTCAACCAGAGCGGGGGCATGCCCCCCTTCCAGACCATGAGTTCTTCACCGAGCCTCATATCCGCTTCAGTCTCAGCCTTCCTAGGTCGACTGTGTCAACGCCAGAATCGGATCAAGTCGCGCCGCCTTAAACGCCGGGTAGACGCCGGCAATCATTCCAATCAAGGTAGACACAATCAGCGCCAGCAGGATGTAACCGACCGTGATCGTCATGGTGATTGAGGCGAGCGCGGTAATCAACGCCGTGACTCCCCACGAGAGCAGCAGTCCCAGCACGCCGCCAAGTACGCAAAGAATCGCCGACTCAATTAGAAACTGCAGCAGGATGTGCTTCCTGGTCGCGCCCACGGCTTTGCGCAGTCCCACTTCGAATGTTCGTTCGGTAACGCTGACCAGCATGATGTTCATCACCACGATGCCGCCCACAATCAAAGTAATCAGGGTAATAGGAACTACAACCAGGGCAATGCTGCCGGTAAACTGATCAATCTGATTGTTCAATTCATCCACATTTACCAAACCGAAATCGTCCTCTTCGTTTCCATTAAGGCGGTGCTTGTTTCGCATCGCGACGCGGGCATCTTCGATTGAGGTTTGAAATGTTTCGCGGTTGCGCCCTTTGCCGTGAATTTGCAAGCCGTTGCGCCCAAAGATCTGCAGGTGTGTGGTTACCGGAATGTAGATGTGTCGATCCTGAGAGTCGCCGAAAAAAGAACCGCGCGCTTCTTCAACGCCGACGACACGCATCGGAATTCCGCGGACCTTCAAGACCTTGCCGACCGCCTCGGTATTCGGAAAAAACTTTTCCTTAATGTCGTAACCCAGGACCACCACGTATGCTGAGCGTTCAACTTCGTCGGCGGCGATGAAACGCCCGTCCGATATGGTTTTGTCTTCGATGTCGACCATGTTGGCGGTGACGCCGAAGACCATTGCCCCGGGGAAATCGATTCCGTCTTGCTTCAGATCGACACTGCCGCGAACGCCGGCGCCAACTTCCGCGCAACTCTTGCAGTGGTCGCGCACCCACTCAAAGTCGTCCCAGTTGAGTCGCTTGTTACGCCGGTTCATGCGTTCAAACTCGTCGTCAGTCAGGCGCCCGGTTGAGGCAATCCGCGCAATCATGAAGTGGTTGCTGCCGAGTATTTTCCCCACCTTGTCAACGACATAAGTATTTAATCCGCTAATTGAGGCGCCGACGGTCACAACCGAAGCAACGCCAATGATAATGCCGATCAGCGTCAGGAACGCGCGCAGCTTGTGCGCAAAGATCGATTGCAGCGCAATCTTCATGGCGTCGGAAAAAAAGGAAAAGAAGCTTCTCATTGAGTTGGTGACCGCAACGATTCGCAGGCAACAGGCTGTACGACTTTTTGCGCGACAAAGTTTGATCCGGATTTTCGGATTTTGGACACCCGGAAACCGGCGTTGGATCCCTTACAGGATTAACGCCGGCAGCCAGGGTTTATTAACAATTAGGATAGTTCAGCTGTCGCTTCTTCTGCGGGGACAAGCGAAAACTTAGTGGCCCAGCGGATACGTCCGGTGACTTGCATAGCCACAAACAGCGTCGCCACCGAACCGATGGTGATGGCCAAACCGGTGAAGCCCTTCAGGAAAAACGCGTAGGAAAACATGATGAGGTAGACAAACTGGGCGATGGCGGCTTCGCGACTGGCAAAGTGCAGACCAACCACCAGCCGCAAGTAACTAACCACCAGAAAGATGGAAACAGCGGCCGATATCGCGAAAGCGGCGTGGATTGAAACATGATCGACCAGATAGGCGAGCAGCAGATGAAAAGAGAAAAAGGCCGCAGCGAGAAAAAAGTAGTTCATCGGATGAAGTTCAATGCCGCGCATGGTCGTGATGATCAGCATGATAAAGAAGAAAAAAAAGAGCGAGACCGGCGCGAAGAAACTGATCTTGCCGGCCAATGGTCCTGGTTGCAGTTTTTCCGGCATCACCATCGCGATTTGATAACCGGAAACTAGATTTTTATACGACCAGACTAAATCCCAGCCGCTGCCATTTTCGTGTTTCTCGGAAGGGGACAGGGTGTTATCCGGAAAGTCGATATCTTTGAAGTTCGTCTTCATCTTCAAGTCAAAGTTGCGCACCTGCGACACGTCATTGTTGCCAAAGCTGTAGCGCCATTCATTGAGACCTTGTGAACGATAGCCAACCGCGAGCCGGGGGGTGGCGCCGGCGCCAACTTTGAAAGAACCGCTAGCTGCGTTCTGTTCGTTTCTGATTGGCACCGGCGTGCCATCAACCGTGAAAATCAGATCGTCATAGATTGCTTTTGCAGTGGGAAAATTGATCTTGAAGTAAACGGTTTCCTCTTTGTCGCTCGGATTGCGAAAGCTGTAGTTGCCGGCGAAATTAACTTTGTAGGTGCTGTACCACAACAACCCTTTTTGCCGGTGCTCGAGATCGAGCGCCACGTCGATCGCGCTGCTCTCCAACGGCAACGGCGTGGTGACCGCGTCGTCAATCGTCTTGACGATCTTTTTTCCGTTCTCAGTGCTTTCTTCCTTGTGCTGAACAATATGCGTGAACGACGCGGTTGGCGGCGCCTGGTCCTGCGGCGCGCCCCAGGTCGAAGTCACGCTGTTGCTTGAAGCGGCCGCCGAGTCGTAAGTACGAGAGAAAATTGTGCCGCCAAGAATCGCCCAGGCGATGGACGTGCAGATGAAAATGAAAGCAATGGCGATAATTCGTTTAGTCACTCTAATACCCCTCTTGACTGTTTCGTCGACGCGATAAATTTCTTCAAGCATTCTGAGTTGACCGGTGCACGCTGGACAATGTGGCTATCCACCTCTCAGTGGAAGTGAAGCACCTCCCGCGTGGCTAGATCTGGAACCTTATTTTCTTGTGCAGCAGACTGTTCTCGTGCCCAATCACGAAACGCGTTTCGAATTCTCCTTCGTGAATCAACAGGGTTGGACCTTGAATGTCTGCAGGCAGATCGAAAACGACTGTTGTTTGATAAGTCTCACCGGGCCGCAGCGGCGTGGTGAATGGCATACCCGCCTGATTCGATCCTCGCAGCAAGCGCTCGGCTTCCGGCACGGGGAAATATCTTTTCCCCTGACCATCAAACAGAACCAGCACGCGCGAGTTGGGATACAGCAAACTGTCGCCGCGGTTTGGACTGATGGTTTTCTCATCGAAGCGAGTCTTGATCTTGATCACGCGAAACAGTCCGCTCGCGGTTAGTTGCTTAGGCGCAGTGCCCAGCGTTTTCGTAGTTTGAGAATCCAGAATTGAATAAGCGAGATGGCAGTCGAGCTCGCAAAAATGCTTTTCCTCGCCACGCGCCAGCACTCTCTCCGTACTGGTCCAGGAGAAAAGGAGGAGTAACGACAGGTATAGGGCCGCTATCACCACCATTGCCAGGGCGCTGATTTTCGTTAATGAAAATCTTTTGGTGATGAGGGAGAAAACGACCAGAAGCACTAAACAGACCATCAGAAAAGCAGAGCCCAGGAAGAGCAGGGCGCCGATCGGCGCCGCCAGATTTAAGTTCGTGTACATTTTAGCTTCTCCCAAGTCATGTCATTAGTTCAAAGCTCTTTACTAAACAAAGTACCAAGCCAAAAAAAATAGACTCAGCGACTGCGCACTTGCTTGATTAGGGTTTCCATATGGCTGACATAATTTTCGAGCGCGCGCTTTCCATTAGCCGTCAACTTGTATTCTGTTTTTGGCAGGCGCCCCTCGAATGATTTGCTGCAGGCAATGTAGCCGCCGTCTTCCAGCTTGCGAGCATGCACGCTAAGGTTGCCGTCAGTGGTATGCATCAGGTTTTTCAGATCGTTGAACGTCAGCGATTCGTTGGCGGCCAGCGCGCTGATAATGCCGAGCCGCATGCGTTCGTGAATTAAGCGGTCGAGCGAATGCGTAGGGTGGTTCGCCTTGGCTGCGTGCGGTTCAGCGGCAGCGGTCGCGCCACTCGCTTCGCGTTTCTTGTGCGTTGAATGTTTTAGTGCTGAGTTTCTAGCCACCGTATCTCCTTGCGATAATCACTCCGAAAACAATATGCAGGCCCCCGAAACCGGCAGCCATAAACCAATCAGCAAATGCCGCCGGCGCAAATAAGGTCGCGGCGCCCAACGCCATGAAGCCCAGACCCATGATCGGCACGACGCTCACTGAAAACATACCGCCGGTGATTACCCCAGTTCCGTAAAGCAATAGCCACATTCCGGGGATCGCGTTCGTGGAAGCCGAACGATAAAGCACCAG
This sequence comes from Blastocatellia bacterium, assembly GCA_031371765.1. Lineage (GTDB taxonomy): Bacteria > Acidobacteriota > Blastocatellia > Pyrinomonadales > Pyrinomonadaceae > PSRF01. The sequence goes on along the minus strand of JANMKA010000144.1, from coordinate 885 downwards.
GCTCAGAATCGCGCCGGCGAGCAGCGGCGGAGCCAAACTAAATGCGACTTTACGGCCCGGTCCGGAAAGCAAAGGTGTCTGGGTCGCGCGCGCTTTGCGGTCCATGGACCAGCCGGAAATGAGCAGAGCAACCAGCGCTTCGGCGAGCCAAATCGCAAGCCAGCTCTTAAAACTCTTTTGTTGAGCGGCAATAAAACTTGATGCCATCCCGGTAATGCCAATCGCCACCAGTCCCCAACCGGAAATGGCCGTGAACGCAGTTGCGCGTTCCATGGTCTCGCGAATGTACTGCAGGTTGTCCATCGCGCGCGTGTGCAGCGCGGGCGGCTCTTCTTGTGGTTGGGTGGCGAGATGGATTGAGCCCATAAGCGAAGAATAGCGCCCGCCGCCGAATGCTGTCAAGTACTTTGTGAGACAAAGAGAGTTAGGGGGTTTTAGGTTTGGGAGAGGTCTAAATAAGACCAGTCCGCATAGCGGTGCTTCCCGATTGCATTCTTGGCATGGCGAAAAGCGGAAGGAAACACCGGCCCCGATTGATCCCTGCTCAAAGTCACCAAGGTTTCGACTGGTCGCCATCTTCGCTTTGTTAGATAATCTCCCACGATGAGCGTGCATCCCCTACAATTTCAAACTGAAAAGCAGCGCGAGATTATTTCTTACGATCCGGGGACAGGTGCGGAAATCGGGCGCGCGCCGCTGTCGTCAACTGCAGACGTGGCAGCCGCGGTCGAGCGCGCGCGCAGTGCGCAACCGGTCTGGGCGGGCCTGTCTTTTCGCGAACGACGTCGGGTAATCCTGCGCGCCCGCGCCCTGCTGCTCGCTGACGCTGACAAGATCGCTCAATTGATTTCTCGGGAAACGGGAAAGCCCGCGGCAGAAGCACTG
>JANMKA010000135.1:0-24833 GCA_031371765.1 Blastocatellia bacterium | reverse complement strand
GGCACTGAGCATGATGCCGTCGCTTAACATGATGCCATCTTTGTAGAGGTGGCCATCGCTAAGCATGATGCCGTCGCTGAGCATGATGCCATCGCTCAACATGATGCCGTCACTCAACATGATGCCGTCGCTCAACATGATGCCGTCACTCAACATGATGCCGTCACTCAACATGATGCCGTCGCTAAGCATGATGCCATCGCTCAACATAATGCCGTCGCTGAGGACTGCCCGGCCGCCGTGCATTACCGAGTCGCCCACCAGGACGCCGTCGCTAAGCATGATGCCATCGCTCAACATGATGCCATCGCTGAGCATGATGCCGTCGCCGAGGATGATGCCGTCGCTGAGCATGATGCCGTCGCTCAGCATGATGCCATCGCTCAACATGATGCCGTCGGTCAGCACCGGCTGGTTCTTAAAGAAAACGCCGTCCGCATAAATAACGCGGCTGCTCAACTTCACGCTTTCGCCACCGATGTTCATCGCGCCGAAAGACTTCAGCGTGTTATTCGCGCGCAGGATTTTGCTGCCCGCAACCAGGTGGTCCGCGTTGGGAACAACTGCGCGGGCAAAGTTAACTGCGGCGCCAGCGTTTACCAACCCTGCGCCTTGAGAAAACAAAGACTGCGCCTTGCTGCCGGAGTTCGGTAACGCTTGCGCAGTCTTTACGAGGATCGCCTTAACCAGCGACGGGGTGAGAGATTTATTGGCATCGAGCATCAGCGCCACTGTACCGGCGATGACGGGAGCCGAAAACGACGTTCCGGAATAATTGAAGTAGACATTGCGCGCGGCACTTGAAGAAACCGGCTGCACTATTCTCGCTGGATATTCGTTGGCCAGGGTCGTGTTCACTTCCTGCGACATGGCGGCCACGATGCGGCGGCCGGGAGCAACGATGTCGGGCTTGACTAGATGATCAAAGCGGGTCGGTCCCTTGGACGAGAACGAAGCAATGGTGTCGTCTGAACGACGCACGGTTTCGTGACTGTCGGTGGCGCCAACGGTGATGACATATGGGCTGTTGCCGGGGCTGCCGACCGTGCCATAGGCCAACTGGTAAATCGCCGAGCCGTCAGCGTTGTAGCCAGTGATGACGTCAGTGCGGCCGAGATTGCCCGAGCTGCAAACAACCACGATGCCCGACCGGACTGCTACTTCAACTGCTTTGCAAAGAGGATCGGTGTGAAAGGATTCGCGCACCGGCATGCTTAAGCTCAGGTTCGCAACGCGGATGTTATAGCGCGCGCGGTTCTGAATCATCCAGTTAATCGCGGCAAGAACGTTGCTCGTGCGACCAACACCGTTCTCATCGAGAACGCGAACATCAATCAGATTGGCGCCGGAAGCTACACCAGCGTAGTTTGCTGCATAACCGCTGGAGGTTGCGCCGCTCCCTGCTGCTACGCCGGCTACGCCGGTTCCGTGGCCATCAGCATCGCCGCTGCGCTTGCTGCCGCTAAAATCGACGGACGCGATGACACGAGACTTATTATTGGCTACGAAGTCGGGATGACTTGCGCTGATGCCGCTGTCGAGAATGGCGATTCCTACGCCTTTGCCGTTGACACCCGATGCGCCTGGCTGATCCGACTGCACTTGCGTGACGCCCGTCGTATCGTTAGTCAAATTCATTTGCGCTTTGACGGGACGGTCAGGAGCAACATAGAGAACGTCGGCGCGAGCGGCAAGACCGGCAACTTCGTTCAGGGGAACATCGGCAACGATCGTGTTCAGCGCATCGTAACTGGCGCGCTTGCTGCCGTGTGCGCGAGTCAAGGCACTGTCATGATTCGCGTTCGGCGTGCCTTTAGTTTGAATTAGCACGCGAACGGTCGCGGTCGAGCCATTGGTTTTTGAGAATTCCGGGGCAGCCTTCTTTTCGACGTGGCGCGGCTGATTGCCATTGCGAGGAGCCGCAGATACTGATATCGCCGGGGCCAGGGTTACTGCCACCAGGCTGATAAGGCTGAGATAAGCTGAGATTTTGCGCAACATTTTAGTAGTTCCTTTTCAAGTGGTTCTTCCTGCCGAGTGACCTCCCTATTTCAATACTCGTGCCACTTCCTGGAATTACTTTTTTGCACTTCCAAGTTAAAGAATAATTAGACTTAAGGGCAATGTAAGGCAGTGCGCTAGATGGCTTGCAAATAGTCCAAAACTTGGATACGTGGTATCCAAGAAATCGTACTGATTAGAACTTGGCGGGAAAGAGCGCAAAAACGCTAGGATTCTCGCAAATTTGCAGCGGAGTTGATGTAGGAACTTACTTGGTAACGAAATATACAGTGACTACTCAGTATCCACCTCCCCCGGGCGCCCTGTTTTTGCAGTGTTCGCCGCCCAGCGAGGCCGCGCCGGATGGCCTTGGACAGGAGTGAGATTTAGAAAAAACTAACGGCGCAATGCCGGAGGGGATCACCCCACAGCATCACGCCGTCGTTTTTAACTCGATGCCTCACGTCGGTACCTACGCGCAACAGTCAAGTCTATGGATTGCATTCTTGGGGACGAAAAAACTCAAGTCAATTGAACCGCAGAAAATAAAACAAAAGTCTTTTTTGCGGTGTCTGAGGCGATCTCAATTACGAGGCTTGGTGCAGGAGACGAGTTTTTGTCAGGCGCTGGCGCTGAGTTGATAGCGCTCGAGTTTGAGATAGAGGCCACGTCGGGTCAGGCCGAGTTCCCGAGCTGCGCGTGAGATATTCCCGCCATGTTTACGCAAGGCGTCAGAAATCATGCGACGCTCCACTTCCTCGAGGGCATCCGCGAGCGTCAAGCTTTGCGAAGTCGCGCCACTCATCGAGCTCAACGAGGAAACAGAAGCGCTCGGCGTCGTTGGCGAAGAGGTGCGCTTAAGTTCGGGAGAAAGTTGATCAGGTGTAATTACTGCCGAGTCTTCGGCGCGGGCTACGACACGTTGCACTTCGTTGCAAAGTTGGCGCACATTTCCTGGCCAATCGCTGACCATTAGCAGGTCGACAGCCTGCGGCGTCATTTGAATATTCTTGCGGCCGAATCTCGCTGAATAGTGGTTGATGTAGTAATTGACGATCGTGGGGATTTCCGAACGGCGTTCGCGCAAGGGAGGTACGCGCAACCTGATCACATTGAGGCGGTAGTAGAGGTCTTCGCGAAATTTTCCTTGCGCGACCATCTCCTCGAGATCGGTATTGGTAGCAGCGATGATGCGCACGTCCACTTTGATTGGCCGCTGTTCTCCGAGCGGTTGAATCTCGCCTTCCTGCAAAAATCGCAGTAATTTCGGCTGAACATCGAGCGGCAGATCGCCAATTTCGTCGAGAAAGAGCGTGCCGCCTCCCGCCGTGCGAATGACACCCGCCGAGTCTGTCACGGCGCCCGTAAACGCGCCCCGCCGGTAACCAAAAAGATAACCTTCCGAGAGTTCCTTAGGCACTGCAGTGCAATTGAACGGGACGAATACTTTCGAGCGGCGCGAGGAAAGCGCATGGATCGCGCGCGCGACCAACTCTTTGCCGGTGCCAGATTCTCCGGTTACCAGCACGGTCACATCCGACGATCGGATCTTGTGAACTTCCTCAACCAGCTTGGTCATTGCCGGACTTGAATGAATAAAGCCGGGCATAAGACTGGCGCCGGTAAGTTCTGCCGGTTGTTGCACGCGCGAGCCTTTTTGCGAACCGCTGCGCAGGGCACAGACATCCATTCCCAGTTCGGCAACGCGCATCAAGGGATCGAGAGAAAGGCCGCCAGGAAGTTTCGCCCGACTGCGCGGTGAGAGAAAAAGCGTAGCTGGTTGTGCATGCGAAGGCCGCAGGTGCAGCAGCACCGCATCGTTTTTCTTGGCAAAAGCCGCCTGCGATTCCTCGTCGGCATTCTGATCCATCTGGCTGGCAAGCTTTGCGCTTTCCGCAGGCGTGCAACCCTGAGCAATCACGACTCTTCGTTCATTGTGGTCGCCGGGTTCTGTAATGATGACGCATTTGGCGCTGGTTTCCTGGCGCATGATTGCTGCCAACTCGCGTAGCAGAAGTTCGCGAGATGTTACTGCCTCAGCGAGACGCAGAGTGAGTAATTGAGTCAACGCCGACTGTTCTTCGCTTCTTTCCGGAGTGCTGCGATCCAGGTTCGCAAGTGCGGCTTCCGCGCGCGCCTGATCGAGCTTTGCCCCGAGTTCGCGAAAAGCGTTGACTGCGCGAGACAGATGTTCAATGGCGCGACTAGGCTGGCTTACCGCGTAGGCGCGCCCCAATTCGCTGTGGGCGCGCGCCGCGCGATAGCGATCTCCCAACATGTCAAAGATGGAAACGCTGCTGCCAAAGTGTTGGGCCGCCGAAGGAAAATCCGCGTTCAGCATTGCCAGCATGCCGGACAGTCGCTGCGCTTCGCCGGCAAATCCCATGTCAGTCGCAGACTCGCCAACTTCTTCCTCCAGCATGGCGAGTTCTTGTGAACACTTTTCCGATTCGCCATTCCGTAGATGCGCCTCAGCTAGAATTAAACGCGAATCCGCGGCCCCCTGTCGATCGCCGATGGTCTCAGCCAACGCTAACGCTTCCTCGGCTTTTGCCAGTGCCTTCGCGTGATTCTCCATCGCCAGGTAGCAACGGGCCAGGGTCCGAAACGCCTGGCACGCGTACCACTTGTTTCCGAAATCGGTTGCCAAAGCAACAGCACGCTGCAAGTAATCCTTGGCGTCGTCCAACTCGCCGCGCAGCATCAGCAATTCGCCGAGCGAATCCAGGATCATTGGCACCTTTTCAGCGCATTCATCGGCTTCGGTTGCCAACTCAAGCGCGCGCTGCAGCGCCTCCTGCGCCTTTCCCCACTGCCCAATCAGGATGAGGTTAATGCCGAGATTGTTATAACCATCGGCGGCAGTGGCTTTGTGGTCTGTGCGTTCGTAATACGCAATTCCCTTTTCGAGATAGCGAATTCCTTCCTGCGGCCGTTTCAGGAACCAGCAAACACCTGCCATGTTCGAATAGATTCGGCCGAGGGTATAGCTGGCCGGATGATCCCCGACGAGCTTCAGCGCTTGCTGCAAATTCTCGAGCGCAGTTTCATAGTCGCCTTCCTGAACCTGGGCCAGCGAGATTCCGAAATATGCTTCAGCCAGGCCGCGCCATTCGCCAGATTGCCGGAAAAGATCGAGAGCGCGTTGCGCGTAATCAAGAGCGATCGGGTATTCACTTATGCTGCGGTAGACTCGTGCGAGCGCCGAGTAAATGGGACCATTGTTCTGTTCGGGATCATTTTCAAACTCGCGCAACGATCCTTTGAGGATGGAGATTGCTTTCGGATGATCGCCGTTATAGTTGTAAGAGAGACCGATCTGAACTTTGAGGGACTGGACGGCCTGTTGATCCAGCTTCTCTCTTGATTCCGGCGACTCGTACATCGCTACTGCTGCCAACGATTCGCGATACTGCCCCTGCATTTCCAATGAGGTTGATAACGCACACCTTGCCAGGGCCAGGATCGAAGGACTGTTGCGAGCGGCTGTGAGCAGGGAAGTGAGACGTGTTTTTGCTTCAGCAGACAAACCCTGATCCAACAAGGATCGAATCTCGTCTAACTCTTCGATTAGGTTTTGGCTGGGTGCCTGGGATGAACGGGAACTCAAGCGCACCCGTGCGTCGGCGAGGTCAACCACACCCTTTCCGCTTGAGGACTGTTTTGGCGCCGAACCCCCGGTTCCGGAGCCTGCTTTTTTGACCATTCAGATCTTCTAAAACGCTCAATTCATAGAGCTTTTCATGCCGAACAGTGGTTTAGCGGCGGAAGGTTCACAGCGTTATCGCAATTCCACACAAAACCGCGCATCACTAAGGTTGCAAACACGTAGAATTTAACACATGCATGATCTAGCGTCCATCGACATTCCTTCAGTTTTGTTTGGGAAAAAGCGGGAATTGCTTCAGGCGTCGGTTGGTTTGCCCGCTGCACCAGGCAGGAGCCAACTCGAAAGAATGTTGCTGGGGCTATTTCTCATTTTCCAACAGGGTAGGCGCGCGGTTAGGGTAGGTGTTGTGATCGACTTGAGGGCTACAGTTTGCGTTTCGCTACCTGCAAACGTGCGAGAAGTGTCATTATCACAGTGAATTAAGGCTCCTTTCCTTGACACTCTTTTGGGCTGGCCGCTATCATCTCCGTTTCCGTCGTGGGCCGAAACTTCGCCCGAGTGATCTATGTTTGAGTCCTTATCGGACAAGCTAAAAAGGACACTCAAGAATCTGCGCGGCGAAGGCGTGCTGACGAAGGAGCACGTTGACGCGGCCTTGCGCGAGATTCGGTTGGCGCTGCTCGAAGCCGACGTTAACTATAAAGTCGCCAAAGACTTTATTGCCTCGGTCAAGGAAAAGGCTGAAGGACAACAGGTTTGGCAGGAGCTTAAGCCCTCCGAACAGGTCGTTAAAATAGTTTACGACGAACTGGTCGACTTGCTTGGTGGCCAGTCTTCGCGGCTGGTCTTTACTAAACAGATCCCGAACGTCGTCATGATCGTGGGCCTGCAGGGTTCAGGCAAAACGACGTCGACGGGAAAAATTGCGCGCTGGCTTGCGGCTAATCAGGATCGCAAACCACTGTTGCTGTCAGTTGACGTATACCGGCCGGCAGCGCGCGAGCAACTTAGGGTTATTGCAAAGGCCACCGGCCAACCGATCTTTGAACAAGCTGAGACGAACGATCCGCTGACACTGGTGCGCAGTGCTGTAAAGCACGCACAGCAAACCGGCTTCGATACGCTGCTGATCGATACGGCGGGGCGCCTGCACATTGACGAAGAGTTGATGACGGAACTCGTCAACATCAAAAGTGAAACGCATCCCGTGGAAATTCTGTTTGTCGCTGACGCGATGACGGGCCAGGATGCGGTTCGATCCGCCGAAGAGTTTCATCGACGCGTCGGGATCACCGGCGTCGTGCTGACCAAAATGGATGGTGATGCGCGCGGCGGTGCAGCGCTTTCCATCAAACAGGTCATCGGCCAGCCCGTCAAATTCGTCGGCGTGGGGGAGAAGTACGATGCGCTGGAACCGTTTTATCCGGATCGAGTGGCGCAGCGAATTCTCGGCATGGGCGATGTTTTGTCGCTCATCGAAGAAGTCCAGTCGAAGGTCGATCAGTCTGAGGCAGAAGAACAGTTAAAGAAGCTTCAGAAAAACGAGTTCACGCTCGACGACTTTCGTTCGCAGTTGCGGCAAGTGAAGAAGCTCGGCTCTTTCTCAAAAATCATGAAGCTGCTTCCCGATCAGCTTCTCGGCGGCATGGGCATGCCGCAATTGGATGAAGAGCAGTCGAAGCAGATGGAAGCTGAGCTGAAGCGCACCGAGTCGATTATCGACTCGATGACGAGCACCGAGCGGACTGACCACAGGATATTGAATGCCAACCGGCGGCGGCGCATTGCGCGAGGTTCGGGAACGTCGGTTGCGGAAGTTAACAAGCTCATCAAGCAATATGTCGAGATGCGACAGATGATGAGGCAGTTATCGAGTTCGGGTATGTTTGGTGGCGGTGGTCTCAAAGGTAAGATGATGCGACGCATGGCGGGCGTGCCCGAGCTTGGCGGTTTGGGCGATAACGGTGACGAACTTAAATCGCTTCCGGCGGCGCCATCGAGAAAGAAAATCAAGAAGAAACGAAAGAAACGTAAGCGGTAACGGATTAGTGAAGAGTGAAGAGTGCTTAGGCTGATTAGGTTGTCGGAAGTTTTGTTGACTACGAAGCGGAGGAAAAGTTTTGTTAGCAATTCAGTTAATGCGCACTGGCGCCAAGAAACGCCCTTCTTACCGAGTGGTAGTGAAGGAGAAAAAGTCAAAGCGGGACGGCGCCTACCTGGAAAACGTGGGCACCTATAACCCAACGCAGCAGCCCGCCGAGATTAAGCTCAAAATGGATCGCGTCCTTTACTGGCTCGGCAAAGGCGCGCAGCCGACGGATACCGTCGGTCGTTTGATCAAAGCCAGCGACAAGCAGCAGGCGCAAGCCCAGCCCGAAGCCCAGGTGGGATAGTCTGGAGAATATGAAAGAAGCCGTCGAGATGATTGTCAGGGCATTGGTTGACGACGTTGAAGCGGTGGACGTGCGCGAGGTGAAGCGCGAAGGCTCAACGTTGATCGAGGTTCGTGTGGCTGCCGGGGACATGGGCAAGATCATTGGCAGGCAGGGGCGGACAGTGCGGGCCTTGCGCGCTCTGGCCCAGGCCGTGAGCTTAAAGAAGCGACATCGCTTCGTCCTTGAAATTGTCGAATGAAATGCCGCGCGACCAGACTGATTCTGACCTGATCGTAGTGGCGCGCGCCGTTCGGACGCGAGGATTGAAGGGCGAGATTGTTGCCGAGCTTTTGTCCGATTTTCCTGAACGATTTGAGCAGGTTTCCGCAATACTCGCTGTTAGTTCAGGAGAGCAGAAGACGCTCGAACTTGAAAATCATTGGTTTCAGAATGATCGGATAGTTTTGAAGTTTGCCGGATACGACGATGTCGATTCTGCAAAATCGCTGCTGGGATTTGAATTTGCGTTGCCGGAATCGGAACGCATGCAGCTCTCTGAAAATGAATATTACGACTGGGAACTCGAGGGCTGTTCAGTTGTAATTAAAGATGGTCCAACCCTGGGCATCGTGCGCGGTGTGCTACGGACTGGCGGCGTCGAGTTGCTGGCGATTGAAGACGAGAGCGCACGCGAATACCTGGTGCCGCTGGTCGAGTCGTTCGTAATTAAGATCGATATCTCGCTCCGCGAGATTGTGATCGATCCTCCCGAAGGGTTGCTGGAGCTGTAGCTAGTCTTGAAAGTCTAACGTGCTGCGTTGCGACATCATTACCATTTTCCCGGATTTCTTTCGCGAGACGTTTGCTTACGGGATCATTCGCAGAGCGCAAGCAGCGGGACTAGTTGAACTGGCAGCACGCGACTTGCGCCGCTGGACTGTGGACAAGCATCACATCGTCGATGATCGGCCATTTGGCGGCGGCGAAGGAATGGTGCTAAAGCCGGAACCGATCTTTGCAGCAGTAAAGGAATTGACCGGCGCCGGCAGCCGCGAAGATTATTCGCCACAAACGCGGGTAATTCTTTTGTCGCCGCAAGGCCGCGTGTTTACGCAGGCCGTGGCCCAGGACCTTTCGCAGCGCGCAGCGCACGTTGTGTTGATTTGCGGTCGTTACGAAGGCGTCGACGAACGAGTTGCCGACGAGCTGGTAACTGACGAGATCTCGATTGGAGATTATGTCCTTTCGGGGGGCGAGCCCGCAGCTCTGGTCGTCATTGATGCCTTGATTCGTTTGTTGCCGGGCGCGGTCGGGAACGAGAACTCGACAACCAACGAATCATTTACCGAAGGTTTGTTGGATTGCCCGCAATACACGCGGCCGCCGGAGTTTTCAGGATTGAAAGTTCCTGAGGTGCTATTAAACGGGAACCACGCGGAGATAGCGCGTTGGCGGCGTGAGGCGGCATTAAAGAAAACGGAACGCAACCGCCCGGATCTATTGAAATAAGTTTCGCGAAAATGGAGTGATGAGATGAACCGACTAGACAGTATTGAACAAACACAGTTGCGCAGCAACATTCCTGATTTTCAGGCCGGCGACACAGTCCGCGTTCATGTGCGCATCAAAGAGTCGGAAACGAAAGAGCGTTTGCAAGCTTTTGAGGGAGTTGTCATTGCTCGCAAACACGGTGGAGCGCGCGAAACCATCACGGTGCGGAAAACCAGCTTTGGCGTCGGCGTCGAAAGAATTTTTCCGCTGCACGCGACAATCCTCGACCACATTGATGTCGTAAAGAGAGGCCGCGTGCGGCGTGCCAAGCTTTACTACCTGCGTGGCCTGCGCGGAAAAGCGGCACGCATCCGCGAGCGCGACACACGTGGTCAGCAGGGCGGCGAGCCCAAAGCTACCGCGGCGGGAAAAAAGTAACACTCGGGTAGTCACTTTGGTCTGTGCTCCTTGGGGCCACACAGACTGAAGTCTGTGCGACTTGGATCTGGAACTGGAATCCTTGCCTGTCAATTTTGCCGAGGGGTCTAGAGCGCTTGCGCATAGCAATTGATGCCCACTCAGTTGGGACCGGGCTTGGCGGTAACGAAAGTTATGCGACGAACCTGATCGAGGCGTTGGCCGAAGTAGACAGAGTCAATCAGTACACAATCTTTGTCACCAAGCGCGAGGCCCGCGAGCGCTTTAGCAATCGTTGGCCCAACTTTCAGGTTCGTGCGACCTTGCCGCACACGCCCCTTGTTCGCATTCCCCTGACATTAAGCGCGGAACTACGCCGCAACCGGGTTGACGTTCTGCACGTTCAATTTACCGCGCCGCCGCTTTCGCCTTGTCCCGTCGTTGTCAGTATTCACGACTTGTCCTTTGAACATCTGCCGCAGACTTTCAAACGGCGCAGTCGCATGCAGTTGCGCCTGACGGTGCGGCGATCCGCCCGCAAGGCCGCCCAAGTCATCGCGCTTTCCCAGCATGCTCGAACAGATCTAATCAATACCTATCATTTGCGGCCAGAGTTGGTTAGCGTCGTGCCCCTGGCCGCGCCGGCAGCGTTCGCGCCGGTCCGCGATGACAATGAACTTCAACGAGTTAGACAAACTTACGGTATTGAACGGGATTACATATTGTCCGTCGGCTCAATACAGCCACGCAAGAATTTGCGCCGTCTTATCGAAGCATATTCACTCTTGCGCCGCGAACGTACTGGAGGTAAGCTCCCACAACTCGTTTTAGTTGGGAAAAATGCATGGTTGTACGAAGAAACGCTGCGGTCGCTCAAGCACGATGATATTGGCGAGTCGATAGTGCTAACCGGATATGTTCCGGAATCCGATTTGCCGGCATTATATTCAGGAGCTCTTTGTTTCATTTACCCTTCATACTTCGAAGGTTTCGGCTTGCCACCGTTGGAAGCCATGCAGTGCGGCGCCCCCGTCATCGTGGGCAACAAAACCAGCTTGCCTGAAGTCGTCGGTGACGCTGCTCTGATGATCGATCCGTTTGACGTAGATGAAATGGCGGCGGCGATCAAAAAGGTAATCACTGACTCGGACTTTAGGGCGGATCTACGCGTCAAGGGACTGGAACGCGCGAAACAGTTCGACTGGAAAGAGACTGCGAGACAGACTCTTGCCGTGTATGAGAGGGCAGTCTCTTTAAAACGGATCGCTCACTAATCAAGGCCTCCCGAGGGCCCACGCAAATCGTTTTATGCGCATCGCCATACTTGGAACACGAGGAATACCGGCAAGCTACGGAGGCTTCGAGACATTCGCCGAGCACCTCTCGACCCGGCTGGTTGCCCGGGGTCATGAAGTTACTGTTTACGGCCGGGCGCACTACGTTTCTCCCCGACAACTTGAATACCATGGCGTTCGCTTGAAAGTGCTGCCGACGATTCGCCACAAGTATTTCGATACCGTGGTCCATGCGTTTCTTTCCGCGATCCACGCAGTATCGGGCCGTTTTGACGCGGTGCTGATATGCAACGCAGCCAACGCACCTTTCGCTCCCATTCTACGGTTCACCGGCACTCCCGTCGTTCTGAATGTTGATGGACTGGAACACAAACGAAAAAAATGGGGCTGGTTGGGGCGGCGCTATTACCTGCTGGCCGAGCGTCTGGCCACCATTCTTCCAAACGCAACCGTAACCGACGCGCAAGTCATTCATGATTATTACCTGGCCCGTTATAACGCACCGTCAACGATGATTGCGTATGGCTCAGAGGTTGAGCGCCGTCCCGATCGCACTGCCGTGCGCCGTTGGCGAGCAGAGCCAAACCGCTATGTTTTGTATGTCTCGCGTCTCGAGCCAGAAAACAATGCCCGCCTGGTGATCGAGGCTTTCAAAAAAGTTCGTACTGCTTATCGTTTGCTCATCGTTGGTGACGCGCCGTATGCACACGATTACATCCAGGACTTGAAAGCGCGCGCCCGCGGCGACAAGCGCATTATTTTTACCGGGTTTGTCTTTGGCCAGGACTATCGCGCGCTGCAGCAAAACGCTTATTGCTACGTGCATGCGACTGAAGTGGGCGGCACGCATCCGGCTTTGCTGGAAGCGATGGGCTATGGCAACTGCGTGTTGACGCTGGCCACACCGGAGAACATCGAGGCGGTCGGCGACGCGGGTATTGCTTATGCCGACGAGGCTGATTTGACTGAGAAGCTACAAAGGGTATTGCGGGATGGCTCGCTGGTACAGAGCTATCGTCACCGCGCCCAACAGCGCGTGCAGAAATTCTATGACTGGGAGCGAGTCGTCGATGAGTATGAGGAGCTCTTTAGAAAATTGACCGGCATCAGCAGCCCCGCTGATCCGGGCGTCGTTGCCGTAAGCGAAACGGCAAACGTCGCAGTCATGCCAAAGTAGCGAGATTTCAATGCGCAAAAGAGGACGCCCCGCTCAATCAATTAAGATTGGCGGGGCAAAATTTTCCGGCAGGTTCGGGTAAATCCAGGTAGCGTTGGCAAAGAACTGAGAATCGTCACTTACGGCCGATCCCGTCAACCAGGCAGTGCGTCTTGCGGGTGAGATAAAGCCCTTGCGGCCACAAAATAGATAAAAAGGCCGCTTTCCTGCGAAACCCTACGCTTTGACTTGGTTCGCTTGAACTTCTCTTGTCAATTAACGGTGTGAAATTACACTGAAACGTCGTGACATGTCAAGCACAATAACAATTCTTTTGTAACAAATCCGCCTGTTGCCGAAAACTCCCTACCGCTAATGGCCTTCTCGCGCTTGCAACAGGCGTACAGCCTGACGTCGCGCGGCTTCCGAGACATTGCGATTTTGTGAGAGATGTTGCAGGTCTTTGGTGCGGATTCGAGGCAGCGTGCTAACAACCGTAGGAATTGGCGTACGCGGATTGCGCACCAGGTTATGAATGATGGTATACGACCGTGCCCAGGCGCGATTCATTCCAACCAGTCGCAGTACTTCCTCTGCGACGGTTCGCATGGTGGCAATGTTTTCCACCTCTTGATCGGTAACCCTGGGGTTATTGATTACCGCAGTTGCCACTACCCTATTTGAGTCGCGAATCAGAATGCTGCGCGCCTCGCGATCGCCCTTCATCGCCAGCTTCATTCGATCCTTGACGTTCATGAACATGATGCGACGAATTAATGTGACCCGCTCAGCCGACACTTCGCCCACTTCGATTCGCTCGTATTCGACGACTCGCTTAAAGTTTGCGGCATGCTCCTCGGCAGTCTCATCGGCCAACTCCTCATAGCGCTCAGCAGGAAGCCACGAGTGATCAAGATCGGCATCGGAAACCTCGATATGTTCTGCTATTAACCACGCATCGTCGGCGCTCAGCCCTCGCAGTTCCGCACTTTCAAAAAATTCCGCCGCCGCATTCTTTCCGCGAGCACGCAACTCGTGCGCAATTTGTTGAGCGCCGCGCTCCTTTTCAAAAAACTCGCGTCGTGTTTCCTGGGCGCGGCGTTCTGCTTCGGTGGAGCGCGCGGCATTGGAAAGAATCGCGTCAATGATTTCCGGAAAACGTACTAGTCGCTGCTGATTGACTGCAATCAATTCCAGTATTGCGGCGTCAGTGGTCAAGGAAGCGACATTTGCCACCGCGCGATCCGGCGTGCGGTTATTGAGTACGATCGCTTCCTGGAGTGGGCGCTCTGCGCCGGCGACGGTGGCAAGGTAATCAAGTACCAACGGCGCGGTATCGGCGGCTTTGGCAGCGAGCAGGAGGTCGTCCGCTGTTTGCGACTGCAGAGTTTCGTCTGCTGCCGCGGCGATCTCGGCGTCATTCGACTGTCTGAGTGCCACCAGAACTTCAAACAAATCAGTTTGCGGGAGGGGCAACAGACCAGAAGCGGCAGCAAGGCGCGCAGTCTGAGGCGCAGTGCCGCCAATGATTGCGCGAACGGTCGGATTTGTGGATGTTATTTCAGTGCTCAAGGCGGGATGGAAACAGTAAGACTACTGCCCAGATCTGGTTTCGATTTTCCTAACGCAAACTCCAGATAGAGTTTACCTGAAAAGAATTGCGACAGGCCTAAAATAAATTAAAGTTGTATTCCAGTTGAACGTACATTGAGACTGACTGACCGTTTTGGGCGGAATCGACTAGCGCAAGAATATGAAGGCAAAGGGCTAGACTGAAAAAGGCCGAGACTCTCAAGTGAGGTTTATTCATCTCGCACTGCTACACGGTAATGCCGTGACACTTCTTATATTTCTTTCCTGATCCACACGGACACGGCTCATTCCGTCCGACCTTTGGCTGATCCCGCACTACCGTCCTCACTTTTCCTGCTTCTTCTCCAGCGGCAGCTGCGCCCTGGTTTGGACCAGTGAAAGTCATCGACGTTGACCGTGCCGGGCGTCGCTGGCGGATCGCTTCTGGAGGCTGTTCCGCTACGACTTGCAAGTTGAATAGCGATCGAATCGTGCTGGTGTCGATGCGGTCCAGCATTTCCTGAAACATATCAAAACTCTGTTTCTTGTACTCAACCAGCGGGTCCTTCTGGCCGTAACCAACCAAACCGATTCCTTGTTTCAGGTGGTCCAACGACAGCAAGTGATCTTTCCACTGCGCGTCGATGATGTTGAGCATGATAATGCGTTCGTAGGTGCGCATCGCTTCTGGCCCAATCTGTTTTTCCTTTTCGGCGTATTTAACTTTCAGTCTGTCCCAGATGGCATCGGTGACTTCTTCCGAGGTCATGTTTGGTAGGTCGATGGCCTCGGCATCCGCGTCAAAATCGTAAATGGTTTTGATTTGGATCTTGTAGTTCTCAATGTCCCAGTCATCCGGCGAAACGTTTGGATTGAGGTACTGCTTAGTCAAATCAGACAAGAGGTCATACGCCACGCCAGCCTGCGGCGGATCGCCCATAAGATAGTCGCGCTGATCGGGTTCTTCCATCAGCTGCCGGCGTAAGCCATAGATCGTCTCGCGCTGCTTGTTCATGACGTCGTCGTACTCAAGCAGGTGTTTGCGCGATTCGAAGTTGCGGCCTTCAACCGATTTCTGCGCCGACTCGATGCGCTTCGAAACCATCTTGGATTCAATAGCGACGCCTTCTTCCATTCCCAGCCGCTGCATCAGCGCCTTAACTTTGTCGCCGGCAAAGATGCGCATTAAATCGTCTTCAAGCGACAGGAAAAAGCGCGATGATCCGGGATCTCCCTGGCGGCCGGCACGCCCGCGAAGCTGATTGTCGATGCGTCGCGATTCATGGCGCTCTGTGCCCAGGATATGCAGACCGCCGATGCTTACTACCTCTTTATGTTCTGCTTCGACAATTCGCTTGGCGCGTTCGAAGGCTTGCGACCATTGCTGTTCGCTCGCCTCATCAGGATCAACTTCTTCCTGTTTGAGAAACTCGCGCGCCATAAAATCCGGATTGCCGCCGAGCAGAATGTCCGTACCGCGGCCCGCCATGTTGGTGGCAATTGTTACTGCACCTTTACGGCCTGCTTGCGCCACAATTTCCGCTTCACGTTCGTGAAATTTGGCATTCAAAACGTTATGAGGCACCGCCTCGCGTTGCAGCCGGCGCGCAATGAGCTCGGAGTTTTCAACTGAAACTGTGCCAACCAGTGTGGGCTGGCCACGATCGTGGCACTCCTTGATCTCTTCAACCACAGCGTTCCACTTGTCCGGCAGCGTGCGATAAATTACGTCGGAAAAATCTTTACGCACCATCGGCATGTGCGTCGGGATAACAATCACGTCGAGTTTGTAGGTTGACTGAAACTCGCCTGCTTCAGTTTCCGCGGTACCGGTCATGCCGGAAAGCTTTTCGTAAAGCCGGAAGTAATTCTGCAGCGTGATCGTCGCCAGCGTCTGGTTTTCCTTTTCAATCTTGACGCCTTCTTTTGCTTCGACGGCCTGGTGCAGCCCGTCCGACCAGCGACGGCCTTTCATTAAACGGCCGGTGAAGTCGTCAACAATAATTACTTCGCCGTCCTGGACCACGTACTGATGATCGAGCCGGTAGAGCGTGTGCGCTTTGAGGGCCTGCTCAACGCAATGCAGCAACTCCATGTTCGAAGGTTCGTAAAGATTGCCCACGCCCAACAGGCGTTCAGCTTTGTCGACGCCCTCTTCAGTCAGCACCGCCGTGTGTTGCCGTTCGTCGACCAGGTACTCGCCGGTCTTCACGCCGTCTACTTCTTCGCCTTTGCGAAGCTGCGGAATAATCGCGTTGGCTTTGTAATACTTGTCCGTTGCTTCATCCGAGGGGCCGGAAATAATCAGCGGCGTGCGCGCTTCATCGATCAGAATCGAATCCACTTCGTCTACGATGGCAAAGTAGTGACCGCGCTGGACACAAGTTGCGAGGTCAAACTTCATGTTGTCGCGCAGGTAGTCGAAACCAAACTCGTTATTGGTTCCGTAAGTGATGTCGGACGCGTAAGCAGCCTGACGTTCGAAATCGTCCATGTCGTTCTGAATGCAGCCGACTTCCAACCCCAGAAAGCGATGTATCTGGCCCATCCACTCGGCGTCGCGCGAAGCGAGATAGTCATTAACGGTAATGACATGAACGCCGCCACGACCGGTCAGGGCGTTGAGATAAGCAGGCAACGTCGCCACTAGTGTCTTGCCTTCGCCGGTGCGCATCTCAGCAATTTTGCCCTGGTGCAAAACGATGCCGCCGATCAACTGCACGTCGAAATGTCGCATGCCGGTGCTGCGGACACTCGCTTCCCGGACAATCGCAAAGGCCTCGGGGAGTATTTCGTCCAGCGCTTCACGCTCAAGACGCTTGCGGTCTTCGGCATCGCGGGCTCCGGTCACGGCGGTCTGCAATTGCTGTTTGAATTCGGCGGTGCGATTGCGAAGTTGTTCGTCCGAAAGTTTCTTAATCGCAGGCTCAAGCGCGTTGATTTGCGCGACTATTGGTTCGACGGACTTGAGAAAACGCTGATTGCTGCTACCAAAAACCTTAGTAAGTAATTTATCGACACTCATAATAGTTTAGCTGTAAGCCAGGCGGCCTAAAAACGCGGCCATTAGTTCAATTTTATGCTTTCGCTTCAATTTTAGTTGAGCGTGAAGAGGCTAGGCAAGCCAGCGTTCCGGTGACCGCTAGGATGCCAGCTGTTTCTTGATGAGATCCACGACTGCCTGACGCGGCATGGTGAAATTGAAAATGATCTTTTTTCCGTTCGGTGATGCGGTAGTGTTCTTAAGTAATATTTCCTCATCTTTTCCGGCGCGCGATTGCGCGCCAATCATCAGCGCGGCGTTGAAACCTCGCGCCAACACTCGCGCGCTGTCTTCCGAGGATGCTTCTGATTCGACTGAGGCGAGTACTTCGGTTTCGCCCTGCTTGATGGTGAACACAACCTTGGTCCCGGGGTTGTCCTTATCGATCGGCTTAAGGTAGACCAGAAAACCACTGTCGTTCAGCGCGCCTATCATGCGGCCAAATAGATCGATCAGATTTTGGTCGCCTTCCTTCTTGGTAAACTTTGGATCCCGTAGCTTGCCGTCCTTATCAAGTTCTGCCTCAATCACAATTTCGAACGGTTTGTTCAAGTCGAGCTGACCTTTATTCTTCAGATCGTTGGCATAGATGGCAAAGTCCTTTAGCGCTTTTTTGTTGATCTCGTTTTCTTTCGGCAACTCGAGATTGTTCTTCGCCGCCGTCTTTTCCAATTCCTGCTGAGCTTCTTCCGGCGTCAGCGTTGCGGGGCTTGGGCTCGCGGCCGGCTTAGGGCTGGCTTTCGCAACTGAAGCTGACGAAGGTGACTCGAGCGGATTGGGCGACGCGGTGAAATCAGGCAAAGGACTCGGCGATGGTTCAGGAGTGCGGACCTTGATCGCCGGCGCTTGCGAAATGAATTGTGGCGGAGCGACTGAAGGAAACTCGGTTGGTTGTTGCTGATCGAGCGCGAAGTAACCCTCGGGGTAGTGAAACTTCTCGCCCGTCAGTTGCACGATTTGCACTTCGTCACCGATGTCGGTGCGCGCGTATTCCTTGTCAACAAAGTTTGTGCCGGCGATCAGGCTCGCCAGATTAAAGGCGTCCCGAAACGCGGGCACGTACATGAGACAGGCAATCGCCAGCACGTGCGCGACCAGCGAACCACCAATCAGCCGCAAAATGATGGGCCAGCGGAGTTCGTCGTTAACTTCAAAATGTGCGAATAGCTCTGGCATTTTCTAAATAGAAACGTCGTTAGGTGTCGTCCAGTTCCTTTTAGACGCGCCGCGCGGTCAAGCAGTTGCGAGTCGCGCGCAAACTTGAAACGTATACGGTAGCACTTTGGCCCGCAAGTGCCCAAAGTGTGCGATTTTCATCGCCGCGGAGTGGTGACTAAAAGCCACAGCATTGCTGGAGTAGAATGAAGAGCCATGCGACCACGCGACAATTCAAAGGGCGGCAGACGCGGGAAGCGATTCGCGGACCAGAACCGCAATCGCCCACAGCCCGCTCGCGGAGAACCGGCACCACCGTCCGGCTCGTTCGACGACCACAAGGCCCAATCCCGTCTGCGTGAGGTGCGCCCACTACTAGCCGGGATTGGCACGCCGCCCCTCCAACCTTTTAAGCCGGATCGTTTTCAGCTTGACGCTCTGGCCGCGCTCGAATTTGAAGATGTCCTGGTGACGGCGCCGACAGGTAGCGGCAAGACCTGGATTGCACGCGAAGAAATTCGGCGCTTGCTCGCAGCTGGCCGGCGCGCCTGGTACACGACCCCGCTCAAAGCGTTGACTAACTCAAAGTACCAGGAGTTCAGCGAAGAGTTTGGGGCGGCGCAGGTCGGAATTCTTACCGGCGACCGCAAAGAAAAGACTAACGCGCCTTTGATCGTTGGCACGACCGAGATTTTTCGCAATCAGTTGTTTGACTCTTTGCGCGGTGGCAGCGATGTCGATGCGGATCTCGTGGTGCTCGATGAAGCGCACTATCTCGCCGATGAAGACCGCGGTCATGTATGGGAAGAGGCGATCATTTTGACGCCGCCGCGTATTCGTTTACTGCTTTTGTCCGCGACCATCGGCAACGCCGAACAATTTGCGTCCTGGATTCAAGAGGTGCGTGGCGTGCGCTGCGGAGTGATAACGCGGCCAGGCGCGCGTCCAGTTCCGTTGCGCGCGGCGCTGCTGCTGCCGGACAAACGACTGTTGCCGCTGGTGAATGAGCACGGGAAGTTCAATCCCGAAATCGCCCGCATCGTCGAGCAGCGCCGCGAGCAGCGAAGGAACAGAGAACGCTAGAAAATTCTTGTTCGCGGCTCAGCCCTCTGATGTGCGGAAGGTCTATGACCTTCCGATAAGCTCGTCCCCGAGTTTGGGGCATTTTCCTTATGAAGCTAAGCATGCCCGAGCTGCCGCCAGCAACGCTGTTAACGGTACTCGGAAGTTATAACCTCTTGCCTGCCATCGTGTTCTTGCCGACGCGACGTCGCTGCGATCAGGCGGCGTCAGAAGCAGCGTTAATGCGGCGTGACCCGAGCGATCAGCGGCGCGATCAGCGGCGCGACCTGCTACGCAGCTTCGTCGAACAGTATCCGGAGATTCGCAGCCATCGCCATTGGGAAACGATCGTGCGAGGCGGGGTGGCCGCGCATCATGCCGGCCACATGCCGGCGTGGAAATTAGTTATCGAAAAGATGATGAGCGCGGGATTGCTCGATGCAATCTTCGCGACCGCCACCGTTGCCGCGGGAGTTGATTTTCCGGCCCGCACAGTCGTGTTAAGCGGCGCCGAAGCACGCACTGGAAACGGCTGGCGGCAATTGACCGCTTCCGAACTGCAACAGATGACTGGGCGCGCCGGCCGGCGTGGACGCGACAATGTCGGGTTCATCGTTGCCGCTCCGGGTGTGCACCAGGATCCGGAGAGAATCGCGACGCTGTTACGATCGCCGCCCGATCCCCTGGTCAGTCAGTTTCGCGCGACTTACAACACGCTGCTCAACCTGCTGGATGCTTACGGAAATTTTGCGCAGGTGCGCGAGATCGCCGAGAAGAGTTTTGCTCACCGCGAGGCCGCGGGCCAGCTTATCGCGTTGGAAAAAGTAATCAGCGAAACGGGCCAGCGGATCGAGTTGAAACTGCGCGAAGCTGGTTGCGATCTGTCGCTCAACGACGTGAAGGGATTTGAAAGGCTGATCAGCGCGCGCACGCAGTTGCTCGATGCAAAACCACAATCTCGCGCCGAAGTTTTGCATCGCTGGCTGGACGAAGTGGTCCAGGCGGGACGTGTTGTTGCGATTGGGCGCAGTGGCAAACGCCTGGTAATGGTGTCCGAAAAGCGTGATGGGAATGTGCGCGGGCTGCGCGAAGACGGGCGGAGTGCTAGTTTCGCGCTTGAACGCATCGGCCGTGTGTACTCGCCTGTTTATCGCTTGCAGGAAGAGTTCATCGACGAAGCGTTTGCAGAAATTCGCCGCCGGGGAAAAGAGCTCGTGATTGCTGAACCACGCTTGCGCGACGCGCAGGACGAAGAAAGTGGTGCGCTCAACCTGCTGGATCAGTTGAGTGAAAATATTGTTCCGGCGGAAACCGACGCGGCGAAGCGACAGAGTTGTACCGAGACGCTTTGGGGACTGCTCAGCGACGCAGAAGATCTGGAGCGGGCCAACCGTCGCACACAAACTATTCGCGAACAAGTGTGGCAGCCATTCGCTCAGCGCGCGCGCGTTTTGTCGGCATTTGGTTACCTCGATTTTGAAGCCGAGAAGGTGACTGAACGCGGAAGTTGGCTGGCTGATTTGCATATCGATCGTCCATTGATCATCGGCGAGGCGTTGCAGGCCGGACTGTTCACTTCGCTCGACATCATTCGCTGTGCGGCAATCGTCGCCGCGCTGACTGCTGATGAAGAGCGAGACTACGGCGCCTTGGAATTGGAAGACGCGCTAGTCAACAGCCTGGCGCAGTTTGAGGAGATTGGGTTTCGCGTTTCCTCAGAAGAGTGGAAGGCCGGAGTTGCGCCGACACCGGAACTGAATTTTTCTGCTGCCGCGACTGTCGCGCGTTGGGCCAGCGGAACTGAATGGACTACGCTGGTGCGCGAGACGCACGCCGAGGAAGGCGATCTGTTTCGCATGCTCTCACGCACCGGCGAAGCATTGTTGCAGGTGGCTGGCCTGCGCCAGGCGCATCCCGAAGCGGCGCGCATAGCAGCCATCGCGGCCGACGCGATTCTGCGCGAGCCGGTGCGATAAATCAGCCGCAGATTTACGCGGATGAAGGCCAATCTGAAAGCAAACTAACAGGTCCGGAATCTTTTTTCAGATCCGTGTGATCCGCGTTAGTCAGCGCCAAGTTGAATCATGCCCAATGTAATCAAGGATCCCTGCGACGAAGCCGTCATCCGTTCTCGCAAAGCTGCCGCTCCCTGCGCCAAAGGCCAGGAGCGCTGGATCCTGGCGGCAACCATTCTCGCGTCAAGCATGGCATTTATCGATGGCACCGTCGTCAATGTTGCGCTGCCCTCGCTACAACAAAGTTTGCAAGCGACTGCGATTGGCGTGCAATGGGTGGTGGAAGCCTATTCCTTGTTTCTTTCGGCGCTGTTGCTGGTGGGCGGGTCACTCGGGGATCATTACGGGCGAAAAAGAATTTTCTTGATTGGAGTGGTGATCTTCGCGTTCGCTTCTGCCTGGTGCGGCATTGCGCCCGACATCAATCACCTGATCATTGCGCGCGCGGTGCAGGGTGTCGGTGGCGCGTTGTTGGTTCCGGGCAGCCTCGCGATCATCAGCGCCTCATTTTCAGAAGAGAAGCGAGGGAAAGCGATTGGGACCTGGTCCGGCTTTTCTGCGATTACCACAGCTATTGGTCCAGTGCTGGGCGGTTGGCTGGTCGAACACGTTTCCTGGCGCGCGGTGTTTTATCTAAACCTTCCAATTGCCGCCGCTGTGGTTCTGATTTCTTTGTGGCACGTTCCGGAAAGTCGCGACCGCGAGACGAGCGGGCGAATCGATCTGAAGGGCGCGCTGCTGGCAACGATCGGATTGGGTGGCGTGGTTTACGGTCTCATTGAATCTTCGCGCGCCGGCTTTTTCGAGTGGCATGTCATGACGGCAATCGCGGTTGGCGGACTTTCGTTAACGGGCTTCGTGTTTGTCGAAACGACTGTGAAGTCACCGATGCTGCCGTTGAAGTTGTTTCGTTCGCGAAATTTTGCGGGCACTAACATCCTCACGCTGCTGCTTTACTTTGCACTTGGCGGCGCGATGTTTTTCCTGACTCTCAACTTGATTCAGGTGCAGGGTTTTTTGCCAACCGCTGCGGGCGCGGCTTTTTTGCCGTTCGTCTTCATTATGTTTGGGCTGTCGCGTTGGTCAGGTGGACTGGTCGCGCGGTTCGGCTCGCGCCTGCCGCTGTTGGTTGGTCCAACGATCGCGGCCGCGGGATTTGCGCTCCTTTCAATTCCGGGCACCGGCGCAGGTTACTGGTCCGGCTTCTTTCCGGGCGTGGTGGTGTTGGGTCTGGGGATGGCGATCAGCGTGGCGCCGCTGACGACGACGATCATGAGTTCGGTGTCCCAGTCACAGGCTGGTGTGGCTTCGGGAATTAATAACGCGGTCTCTCGCACAGCCGGCTTGCTTGCGATCGCGGTGCTGGGAGTGGTGATGCTGCAAGTGTTTAGCAGTGGACTCAAACATCGCCTGGCTTCGCTCAATATTTCAGATCAAACTCGTAATGCGATCTACGAGCAGCGGATCAAGTTGGGCGGCATTGATGTCGACGGGGCTGCAGTCCACCCTTCAGGGCAGGCATCAGCGAATGAAGAACCCAACCAGCAAGCTATTGAACAGGCAATCAAAGACTCGTTCGTTTCGGGCTTTAGGACCATCATGTTGATCGCGGCCGCCATGGCCCTCGCCAGCACATTAAGCACCTGGCTATTGCTCGAAAAACGTTCTAAAAAACGCTAGCAGGCCACCCTTCAAGATGAACGATATTGTGTACCCCTCTGCAACAAAAATGTGAACGTTTTGGTACGTCACATCGACGGCACGTAGAGGCCATCGAATAGCAACTTTCGTAACCAAATCTCCATCTTACCCACGGTTTCCATTTCAAGTGCGTTGCAAAGTTCTTTGAAATTGGTTCCACCATGCGTAGCTCGAAGCATTAGCCTTTAACCCTGATGGTCCCTTTGGACCATCGCTCACATGGAGAATCACAGAATGAAGTTTCCCCAACAGTTTCCCCGTTTGCGCTCTGCGCGTGTTCATAGTTTTCGCCTGGCCAAGTTTGCATCGTTTGCCATTATTTCTCTTTTCTTCTTGTCAAACTTCGCGGGTTTCCTGTTCAGTCCAGTATTCGCACCTTCAGTTAATGCCGTGACGCAGGTCGAAACGATTCCTGATGATATTCCCTTGTCAGGTGATTGTGATCTCGATTGGATCATTTATCACGCGGGCGAGCGCCAGGGTGTCGACCCCCGCTTTATTCACGCAGTGATCAAGCAGGAATCGCGCTACAACCCGAAAGCAGTTTCATACGTTGGCGCCCAGGGGTTGATGCAGATGATGCCCGCGACCGCCAAGAGATTTGGTCTGAAAGATCCATTTGATCCGGCGGCGAACGTCGAGGCCGGCACCCGGTATCTGAAATTCCTTTTGAAGAGATTCAACGGCGATGTTTCGCTGGCTCTCGCCGGCTACAACGCTGGTGAAGGTTCAGTGGACAAGTACAAGGGCGTGCCGCCGTACGGTGAAACGCAGAATTATGTGAAGAAGATCAGCGCGACTTATGGCAAAAGCTTTCACCCGGTTTTGACGCCCGGCGATGCCCGGTTGGCGTTTGGTCTTTCGAATGAGAACGCGTACAGCTCAGCGCTTTAATTCGGCTTAGGAAGCAGAGGCTTTAGTATGTGCCGACGCGGTAGCATTCAGGCACGGTGATAAACTCCAGGTCGACGTTAGCGAGAAGCACCGACCAAAGTCCTTGCCACTTCCTCACTTGATTTCATCAAGCCGGGCTTTTGCTTCAACGATGTGTGCTCTTAGACGATCCATTTCGTCGATCGTGAGCAGCGCGGTGACGCGGTCACAGATTCCAGCGGTTAATGACGCAGCTGTCCCGCTAACTCGGCTCTGGCGAAAGACGCTGATCTCAAGGTCGCCCACGGTCCGGTAACGTGCCTCAAATCCCACCAGCCTGGTGGCAGACTCATTTACCTTCGTCACCGACTCTAACGCGCGCAGCAGCCGATCAATCTCTTCATAATCAACAAACGCCCGATTGTCGCGAGGCGCTTCACCTTGTTCCCGCAAGGCAATCACCAAACCCAGCACGCGATCGCCGCCAACCCGCGCTTCCTTAATCTCGACAGCATCCACGCGAATATCGGCGCCGCGCACATTGAAGGCTGCCACCTGGGTGAACCCTTTGATTAAGACCTGTTCAAAGCGCCCCTCAATTGCTTCCAGTTTTGTGCGTGGATCAATAGGCTCGCAGCTAAGTGGGCGCCGGAATTGGGGTCCGGGCCGTTGTGCCAAAACAGAGCCGAAAAGCGTGACGAGCAACAAAACGAGGATGGTCATACGCAAGGGAAACATGAGCGACCTTCTTTCTTCCCGGATTCTGCCAACCTTCGTACACTCAGGACCGATAACTCGGTTGCATTAGTTTACGGTCGCCGGACCGATAAGTGAAAGAATTCGGCTTTCGGAACCTCGCTTTGGGAACGAACAGCGCCGTGCGGTCGTACTTGAGTAATGTTAAGATAGCCTCGCCGTCGGAATAATCTGCGGTTTGGCGTTTGATAAGGAGTACATCATGGAAGAAACAACAGAATCGGCCGGCAAAAACGTAGTCAACGAGCTCTGCGACGCTATTCGCTACCTTGGCGACGTTTCGTACGCAGTTTTGCCCAGAGACATAGCGC